>JALSPC010000047.1 GCA_026986155.1 bacterium | reverse complement strand
GTCGCGTCGTAGTTGGGCACGAAATCGACCGTGTCCTTCTCGATGTCCTCGAGAAGCAGGTGGGCAAGCCGCGTGAGCCGCACCTCCGTGTAACGCATGGCGGCGGGGGGATCCCCGTCGATGGAGCCGAAGTTGCCCTGGCCGTTCACCAGGGGATAACGGAGGGAGAAATCCTGGGCCATGCGGACGATGGCGTCATAGACGGCCGCGTCGCCGTGGGGATGGTATTTGCCGATCACGTCCCCGACGACCCTGGCGGACTTCTTGAACTCCTTGTTCCAGAAGTTCCCCATCTTGTACATGGCGTAGATGATCCGGCGGTGGACGGGCTTGAGCCCGTCCCGCGCGTCGGGGAGGGCGCGCCCCATGATCACGCTCATGGCGTAATCCATGTAGGAGCGCTTCATTTCGTCTTCGATATTAACGGGCGTGGGAATGGTGTTCTGGATGGTGCGGCCTCCTTTTGAATAGGACTCTAAACCCTATCATACTAAGACAAATAACCCGTTTAGTCAATGAAAAACTTGGGTCCGCCGGGCGTCGATGGCTCTTTGCTGAGACTCCCGGGGCTCACCGGGGGAAAGTAAATTCGGTGATAAGGGTTGGCCGCCTAACGGGGCAAGAAGGCGGACGCGAAGGACCGCAACCGGTATCCCCCGGCGAAGAAGTCGACGAGGCTCACGATATCGAAAACGGGGACGCGAAACCTTCCCTGGAGGTCGCGGCGAAAGCTCGCCAGGTTCGTGCACTCGAGCAGGATGGCCCCCACCGGCTCGCCGGCCTCGAAGAGGGAAGCGCCGGCCTCCAAAACACACGCCCGCATGGCGTCCACGTTCAATTCATTGCCGCGGTTGACCACCACCTTCTGGAATTCCCCGCAGTCGTCCAGTCCCCGGATGACGAGGCGTCCCAGGTCGGCCCCGGTCGAGGTCAGGTGGACGTCCTTCAGGAGGCGCGTGTCGCCCGTGATAACGCCGATTTTCTTCTTCGCGGGGAGAAACGCGGCGATGAGCGGCAGGAGGGAGAGGGCGGAGCCGAGGAAGGGGATCTCCAGCCGGTCGGCGATCTCCCGCTGAAAAGGGGCGAAGAGGCCGCAATCGGCGACGATGAAACGAACCCCCTCCCGCTGGAGGGAAAGGGCCGCCGCGATGACTGTGTCCAGGTGATCACGTTTGACCTGGACGAGGTCTTCGAAGGGAAAATCCTCGATGACGGCGTAACGGACGGGGAAATCGAAGGTCTCGGCGTGGCCCGGATCCCCGGGGATCCGCGGAATGGTGGATTCGGTCATCAGGATTCCGGCCACCTGGCCGTAGGTGGTGGTGCCGCCCCGGACGACGCGCCCCATCCTACGCCCGTCCCCTGGGAACGCCCCGTTCGTCCCATCCCTTGAGCCGGTAGTATTCCTGGACCATCTCCTCGACGGGCACCGTCTGGCCCTTGGAGGCGCCCTCCGCGAGGGGCTCCTTCCGGAAGCGTTCCGGCAATGTATCCTGGCCGGCGTCGATGCCGAAGTCGATGTTGAGGAGGCGGTCGCGCTCGATGACGCCCTTGAGGGCGTCGTCCACCCGTTCCGGCGTGAACTTGAGACCCGTGCCGGCGGTGAGAAGCCGGGCGGCGAAGTCGACGTCCATCAAGTCCATGCTCAAACCGATGTTCTTGCACATGGTCAGGCAGTCAGAGATGAGGGCCTGCCGCTCCGTGTGCTCCACCAGGACGGCCTTCCCCTTCACGGCGAGACGGTCGGCGATCTCCCGGATGCCCCAGCGCCGCTCCGCCTCGTCGTAGCGCTCGGTCAGTTCGAAGAAAGGTTCCGCCCGGAGGTGGTCACCGCCCCGGGAGGCGATGGCGTAGGTCAGGCCGAAGGCCTTGATGCCGCGCGGATCCCCGCAGATCATGTCGAGCCCTTTCACGTGGAAGGCGTAGTTCTCCGTCCCCTTGCCGAAGCGCCGTGCCAGGCTGCGAGTCCCCTCGGCAAAGGCGTCCCCGAGGCCCTCCCGGTGAACGATCATCCGGAGGATTTTCTCGATGGTTTGCGTGTTGCCCCAGGTGAAGTCGAGCCCGTCTAAGTCCTCCCGCGTCAAAAGCCCCCGCTGGGCACACTCCATGGCCCAGCCGATCGTCTCGCCCGAGCTCAGGGAATCGATCCCCATCCGGTTGAGAAAGGTGGTCATCCTCAGGGCGAATTCCAGGTCCCGGTTCCCGAGCCGGGAGGTGTAGCTGCAGAGGGTCTCGTATTCTGGCCCTTCTCCCTCGTGCGTGGGGGTGATGAAGTAACGGGAGCAGTGGATGTTACAGTTGAAGCACGACTTGTTCTTCACCTTGTAGCGCTCCGCCAGGGTCTCCCCGCTGATCTCGTCCACGTAGTCGCACAACCCTTCCTGGAAATGCCGCGTGGGAAGGATGCCGATACCCTGGAGGGCCTTCATGAGAAGCGTGGAGCCCAGGGCGTGGCGCTGTTCGTATTCGGGGTGATTCAAGATGTCGGCCTCTAGCTTCCGGCAGAGATCGGCGAACCGGAGCGTGTCGGCAATGGTGACACGCCTCGTGCCCCGCACCACGATGGCCTTGAGGTTCTTCGACCCGAAGATGCACCCCATGCCCGTGCGGCCGAACGTGCGGGAATTGTTGCAGGCCACCGTGGCGAACTTGACGAGATTCTCCCCCGCCGGCCCGATGGCCGCCACCTGGACGGCGTTGTCGCCCAATTCCCTGCGCAGCGCGGCGGTGGTTTCCCAGATGTCCCTTCCCCATAGGTGGCCCGCGTCGCGGATTTCGACGGTGTCGTTGGTGACGAGAAGGTAACAGGGGGTCTCGCTTCTTCCCGTGACAATGACCTGGTCGTATCCCGCTTGTTTCAGTTCCGTCCCGAAAAATCCCCCCGCGGCGGAGTCTCCCAGGATCCCCGTCAGGGGGGACTTCCCGGTGATGGTGGTGTAGGCCGAGGCGGGAAGGAGCGTCCCCGTGAGAGGGCCGACGCCGAAGAGGAGCATGTTTTCCGGCGAGAGGGGATCCACGTCACGTTTCAGTTCTTCGAAGAGCCGGGTGGAATTGAGGCCCCTGCCGCCGATGGTCTTGAGCATGTAGGCGGGATCGGTCTTTTCCCGACGGACGCGCCCGGACGTCAGATCGACCCGCAGGATGAAACCGCCGTAGCCGTGAAGCATGGGTTACGCCCTCCTCTTGGATAGCCAGGTTTCCCGGATAGGCTCGAATCGCGTCAGGGCGAACCGGACGCGTTTTTCCTCCGGGGTCAGGTTTTTCGATTTTTTACGGAATGTCTCGAGGGAAACGTTCCCCGTGGTTTCCGGTTCGTACCGGATGGCGTCGAGGGTGCAGGCCTTCACGCATCGGGGGTTCCCCCCGCACAGGTCGCAGACGTAGGGGATCTCCTCGAAGAGCTCGATGGCGCCGATGGGGCAGAGGGCCTCGCAGGCGCCGCAGGTGGTGCAGAGGGTGGGAGAGACGATGACCTGCCCCAGGGGGCCGATCTCGATGGCGTGCTCCGGGCACTTGACGCAGTAACGCTCCACGCAGTGCTGGCAGACGACGGGAAAGTCGATCCCGAACTCTTCCATCTTGACGACCTTGACGCGGGAACCGGCGCGCCCCACCTTTCCCGAATGGAAGAAGGAACACGCCACCTCGCAGCGGCTGCATCCGGAGCACTTGGCGGCGTCCACGACGATCATGGCGCGTCCCCCGCGCGTTCGATACGGAAATGGACCTTTCCTTTCGGATCGGGGCAGACGAAGATCTGGCCCGCCTTGCCCGTCCAGTCGCCCGCCTTCGGCTCCGCCCGCTGGAGGAGGGGGAAGATGGGCATCATGCTCTGGAGGGCCCACATGCAGACATGTTTTCCGGACGGAACGTGGATTTCCCCGCCCTTCACGAGGAAACTGTCGCCCACCAGGAGGGGCTGATTGCAATAGCCGTCGATGTGTTCGACCGTGACCTTGAGTGTGACCATGTTAACCCCGCTTGAAAACGCGTTTGAATTTGCACCTTCGTAACAAAAAATAATTGGTATGTCAATAGTATTTCATATCTGTTCCTACCTGTTCCGTGATTTTAACTGTTGTAGTAGGAAAATTCCAGTGGGCCAATATTGACAACATACAACTGGTATGGTAGTGGAATGCAAACACTGTTACAGGGAGCCGAAAGACATGAAGGTGCTAAAGGCGACGCGGCGGAACGAGGATACCCTGGTCGAGCAGGTCTACCAGACCCTTCGAAACAAGATCATTACCGGAAAGATTGCCGGGGGCACCCGCCTGGTGGAATCGGCGCTCGCGGGGGAGATGAAGGTCAGCCGCACACCGGTCCGGGAGGCCCTTCACCGGCTTGCCGTGGAGGGTTTCCTCTATTCCATCCCCAGGGCGGGCTACATCGTGGAGGAGATGTCGGACTACGACATCCAGGACCTGTTCACCATTCGCCTGGAAATCGAGCTGCTTGCGGCACGGCTCGCCTTCGAGAAGATGACGCCGGTGGAACTGGAACGAATGGAATTAAACCTCAAGATGACGGACGAAAAGGTGGACAGCGGCCACGCGGAGGGTCTGACGGAGCTGGACGTGGACTTTCACGGCATTATCTACCGGGCGACGCGGAGCAAGACCATGGTGCACATCTGCCAGTCGCTGAGCGACCACTCCCTGAAATACAGGATTTCCCTGATTCACATCCTGGAATTCGCGGCCAAGACCCGGGACGGCCACTACGAGATATTCAGGGCATTCGTGGCGAAGGATTTCCCCCGGCTGGAGAAGGCCATCAAGGGCCACCTGGAACTGGCGAAGGAGGATATCCTCAAGATGATCGAGCGCACCCGGGACGAGGCCTTCTTCTCGGCTTCGGGTATTTGAAAGGAAGTATCGGGAAAAAACGGCAGAAGGAGGTGAGGGAGACTCGATAAAAATTTTTAACCGGGTTTCAAGGGAGGTATAAAATGAGGAAAGGGTATCGTCTGTTTTTTATCATCGCGTTGATTCTTTGTTTCGCGGGGTTTTTGGCCCGGGCGCACGCCGCGGGGCTGATCGACCCCTCCACCGGCATGAAGGTGACCGAGATCCATATCGGGGACGCGGGATCCTTCACGGGGGACGCCGCCTCTCCGTGCATGGAGATCTTCCACTCCGCCCAGATCGCCCTGGACGAGTGGAACGCCAAAGGGGGGATTCACGGGGTCAAGCTGAAACATATCATGGGTGACGACGCCATGGACCCCGCCCAGGGGGTGAACGTGGCCCACAAGTTCGTGTCGGACAAGCTCATGTACGGGGTCATCGGGCCGCCCATGAGCCACATCGCCCAGGCGACCCTGAAGATCTACGGCAGGGCGAACCTGGCCTGCATCACGACGGCCGCCTCGAAGCCCAACCTGACGGAACAGGGTTACAAGCACTTCTTTCGGGTCAACGCCCGGAACGATTCCCACGGCTGGAACTGCGCCCTCTTCATCAAGAACTACCTGAAGGCGAAGCGGGTGGCGGTCCTCAACGAAAAGGTTGCCTACTGCGAGAATATGGCGAAGGAGACCATCAAGGGGCTGAAGAAACTGGGTATCAAGGACATTATGCAGGAAACCATCGTAGGCGGCTCCAAGGACTTCTCTCCCGTTTTGACCAAGGTGAAGGCCTTCAAGCCCGACGTCCTCTTCTTCATCGCCACGACGGCCCCCGACCAGGCCATCGGCGTGCGGCAGATGAAGGAGCTTGGCATCAAGGCCATCTTCCTGGGAACGGAAGGGGCCCGGGACAAGAAGGATTTCATACAGGCGTCCGAGGGCGCGGCGGAGGGGGCGTATGTCTATCACTTCGCCCCGGACATCTACGCCATTCCCGCGGCTGCAGGCTACGTCAAGACGTATGAAAAGAAATACGGGACCATCAGCGGGTTCGGCCCCCCCGCCTACGAGGCGATGAACATCCTCCTCGCGGCCATCGACCGCGCTGCGGCGGACGGAAAGATTACCCGGAAGGAAGTGGTGGAGGAACTGCACAAGACGAAGAACTATAAGGGAATCCTCGGTTTTCCCATCACGTTCAACGCAAAGGGAGACCTGGAAGGCGGCGCCACCTACTTCTTCAAGGTGGTGGGAAACGACTTCAAGCAGGTCGCCGTCATGACGGGAAAGTAGGATAGCGGCCAAAGGGTCCCGGTCCCCTCGCGGCGGCCGGGGCCCTTTTTATCTCTATCCGCGTGCAGGCCCGGACCGTCCCGTGGGACATCCCGGGCGAAAGCGGGGTTCATGGATCTCTTACTGAAGGAATTACCGCAGCAACTGGTCAACGGCCTGACGCTGGGCGGCGTCTACGCCTTGATCGCCATCGGATACACCATGGTCTATGGTATCCTCGGGATGCTGAACTTCGCCCACGGCGAGATCTACATGATCGGTGGTTTTACCGGCTGGTGGGTGCTGCACCTTCTCAGCCGGAACCACCAGGTGGTGATGAACGCCGCCGTGGTCATCGCCCTCATGATCGTCATCGCCATGGGGGTCTCCGCCTTCGTCGGGGTCTTGACGGAACGGTTCGCCTACCGTCCCCTCCGGAACGCCCCCCGCATCAACCTCCTCTTGAGCGCCCTCGGGGTTTCCATCTTCCTTCAGAACCTGGTCCTGAACTACCAGGGGGCGAAGGCCCGGGTCTTTTACGTCCATTCCCTGATCCCGGAGAGCGTCCGCCTGATCCACCTGGGACCGGTTGTCATCACCCTGACCCGCCTCATCGTCATCGCGGTGACCTTTCTGCTCATGGCCCTGCTGAGCATCATGATCAAGCGGACGAAGGCGGGCAAGGCGATGCGGGCCACCGCCCAGGACCTGGAGATGGCCACGTTCCTCGGCATCGACGTGGACCGGATCATCGTCCTGGTCTTCATCATCGGCTCGGCGCTGGGAGGGGCCGCGGGAACCCTCGTGGGACTCTTGTTCACCCAGGTCGATTACTACGTGGGTTTCCAGGCGGGGCTCAAGGGGTTCACCGCCGCCGTCCTGGGGGGCATCGGGAGCATCCCCGGCGCCATGCTCGGCGGGATCATCCTCGGCCTGGCCGAGTCCCTCGCCGTCACCTTCCTGCCCGCCGCCTACAAGGACGTGGTCGCCTTCGTCATCCTCGTGATTATCCTCATCGTCAAGCCCTCGGGGCTTCTGGGTGAGAAGATTCAGGAGAAGGTTTGATGACCCTGACTGTCGGGAACGGGAAACGAAAGGCAGCCTTCACCGCGGCAGTCGCGGCGGCCCTCATCTTCCTGCCGCACGTCATGCCCAACGATTACTGGCTCCGCATCTACCTGGTGACGGGAATCTGGGTGATGCTGGCCCTGGGGCTGAACGTGGTGGCGGGGTTCGCGGGGCTGTTCGACCTCTCCTACGTGGCCTTCTTCGGGATCGGCGGCTACACCTTCGCCCTCCTGTCGTCCGACCAGTTCGGCATCCATCTCCCTTTCCTCGTGGTTCTCCCCGTGGCCGCCTTCCTGACGATGGGAGTGGGCATCGCCCTCGGCTCCACGAGCCTGAGGCTGAAGGGGGACTACCTGGCCATCGTGACCCTCGCCTTCGCCCAGATCTTCAAGCTCCTCCTCCTCAACCTGGATACCCCCGTCAACATCACGGGAGGGGTGAACGGGATTTTCGGATTCGATCCCATCAACATCTTCGGGCTAAAGATAGAATCGCCCGTCGGTTACGCCTATCTCATCTGGTTCTTCGCCTGCCTGGTGACCATCGGGGCCTACCGACTAAAGATGTCCCGCCTCGGGCGGGGCTGGGAATCCCTACGGGAGGACGAACTGGCCTCCGAGGCGGTGGGCGTGAACACCACGCGGATGAAGCTGATGGCCTTTGCCATCGGGGCCTTCGTGGCGGGGATGGCTGGGGTGCTGTTCGCCTCCCTCCAGGACTCCGTCTTTCCCAATAATTTCGACTTTCCTCAGCTCGTCATCGTCTATTGCATGGTCATCCTGGGAGGACTGGGGAACATTCCGGGCGTCATCGTGGGGGCCATCCTCCTCTCGGTCCTCCCGGAGTTCCTGCGGGAATACGGTGCCTACCGGATGATGTTCTACGGCCTCGTCCTGATCGTCCTCATGGCGCTGCGTCCCCAGGGGATCCTCGGGGAGATAGGCTTTCTCACGAGGAAAAAGAAACGCCCGGACAAGGATGAAAGCGGCGTGCTGAAAGCCTCCACGGACCTCTACTACGCGGAGGGCGGGGAGGCGCCCGCGCGAAAGGCGCCCAAGGTGCGGTATGCCCGCACCAGCCGGGTCCTGCTCGAGGTTGAGGGCCTCACACAGGACTTCGGGGGTATCCGGGCGTTGAGCGGCCTGAGTTTCACGCTCCACGAGCGGGAGATCCTGAGCATCATCGGCCCGAACGGGGCGGGAAAGACCACCCTGTTCAACCTCGTCTCCGGTATCTACAGGCCCACGGAAGGACGCATCCTCTTCGAGGGCCGGGACATCACGGGGCTGAGGCCCCACGCCATTGTCGCGCTGGGGGTCGCCCGCACCTTCCAAAACCTCCGGCTCTTCAACAAGATGAGCGTGCTCGACAACGCCAGGGTGGGGCGGTTCTGCCGGACGCACGCGGGGCCTGTTTCCGTGCTGCTGCACCTGCCCAGGCACAGGCGGGAAGAGATGGAAACCCAAAAGAAGGCGGACGAAATCCTCGGGCTCTTCGGCGGGCGCCTCACGGGCTATCGGTACCACCAGCAGGCCATGTATCTCTCCTACGCCAACCGGCGGCGCCTCGAGATCGCGCGGGTCCTTATGACGGAACCAAGGCTCCTCCTCCTGGACGAACCGTCCGCCGGGATGAATCCCCAGGAAACGAAGGAGATCACGGCGTTTATCAAGCACCTGCGGGACGCCTACGGCTACACCATCCTGCTTATCGAGCACAAGCTGAACCTGGTCCGGCGCATCTCCGATCGGGTCATCGCCCTCGACTACGGGGTGAAGATCGCGGAGGGGCGCTACCGCGAGGTCGCCAACAACGAAAAGGTCATCGAGGCCTACCTGGGACGAAAGGGACATGGAAAGAGAGCCGGTATTAAAATTTGAGCACATCGATGCCTACTACGGGAGCATCCAGGTCCTCTACGACATCAACTTCGAGGTCTACCCGGGGGAGCTGGTCTGCCTCCTGGGCGGTAACGCCTCGGGGAAATCGACCACGCTGAAGACCATCCTCGGAGCCTGCAAGGTGAAAAACGGCAGCGTCTTCCTGAAGGGGAAGCGCATCAATGGCAGGCCCACGAAGGAAATTATCGCCATGGGCGTGGCCATCGTCCCGGAAAACCGCCGCATCTTCCCCAGGATGACGGTCCTGGAGAACCTGGAGCTGGGGGCCTACCTGCGGAGCGACCGGGAGCAGGTGAAAAGGGAGATCGACAACATCTTCGACCTGTTTCCCATCTTGCGAAAACGGGCGAACCAGATGGGGGCCACCCTGAGCGGTGGCGAGCAGCAGATGCTCGCCATGGGACGCGCCCTCCTCTCCCGTCCCGAGATCCTCCTGATGGACGAGCCGTCCATGGGGCTGTCGCCCATGCTCGTGGACCAGCAGTTCGAGATCATCCAGGAGGTCCATCGCCGGGGAACCACCATCTTCATGGTGGAGCAGAACGCGAGCATGGCCCTGTCCATCGCGGACCGGGGCTACGTCCTGCAGACGGGGGAGATCGTCCTGCACGACACGGCGCGGGCCCTGCTGGAAAACGAGATGATGAAAGAGGCCTACCTGGGCGGCCGGGACGACGAAGACGAGGAGGATGAAATATGATGAATGATGCGGAGAGGAGGGCGTTCATCCTGGGGATGATGACCGCCTTCGCCGAGTGCGTGACCAACGAGAGCAAGAAATTGGCCCTCTCTCCCCCCTTCTACCCCGGGGATTACGCCATGCTCCGGGAGGAGGCGGAGACAATCGCCCGGGAGCAGGCCATTCACCTGTGGTACGAGGAAAACGAGGATATCCCGGAGGCGCACCGCCTCAACTGGTTCGTCCTCTACAAGTTCCCGGAGGCCCTGACGGCCTACCGCGCGCTGCGGGACAGGGGCCTGAATCCCGCCTACGACTTCGAGGCGTTTTTCAAGGTGTTGAGCTACGGCGTGGCCTGGCAGGAAGCGTGCCGGGACATGGTGCCGACGTTCCGGGAGTGGCGGGAAACCCGCTGCACCTTCGCGAGGGTTCTCCTGAAGCCGGGGGACTGGCCCGTTCAAAAACCGTAGAAGGCCTGGAGTTGCCGTTGAGACTTTTCAAGCCGCGGAAGGTGGATGAAGGGGCGGCCCGCTACGTCCGGGGCGACGCCCCGCCCTTCGACCAGAAGAACGAGATGTTCAAGCGCCCCTTCTGGGACCCGGAGGTCCGCGACCTTTTCCAGCGCTTCTACAAGGACAAGGTTTCCCCGAAGGACAAGCCGGGCTACCGCCTCAAGGACCAGGCCGTGGTCAACGCCGCCTGGCACCTGGAATCGCATTTCGGCTGCGGGGTCTGCGGCGGGCGGACGGGCCTTTACGACTGGACGTGGAACGGGCGGTTCGACTTCCCCCGCGTTCCCAGGGGGCTGAAGATAGACGCCGATGATCCGGCGGCCGTCACCCGGGACATGAAGCGGGTCGCGCGGTTTTTCGGGGCGTCCCTGGTGGGTGTTGGCCGGCTGGACCGGCGATGGCTCTATTCCAAGGCCTACCTCCTCACGCCGGAAGGAGGAAAGGTGGCGGAGAATGAAATACCGGAAGAATACGCTTACGCCGTGGTGCTGGGGTTCGCGATGGACTACGGGGCGGTGGCGTGTTCCCCCGCCCATCCCGCGTCCGCCACGGTGGGCCTGCAATATTCCCGGATGGCCTTCGTAGCGGGCCTGCTGGCGCAGTTCATCCGGGGCCTGGGCTTCAAGGCGATACCCTGTGGGAACGACACGGCGTGCAGCATTCCGCTGGCCATCGACGCGGGCCTGGGGGAACTGGGGCGCAACGGACTGCTGATCACCCCGGAATACGGGCCGCGTGTCCGGTTGGCGAAGGTGCTGACCGACCTGCCCCTCGTGCCCGACCGGCCCATCGCCTTCGGGGTATGGGAGTTCTGCCAACAGTGCGGGCTGTGCGCGAAGCAGTGCCCCAGCCAGTCCATCATGCACGGCGAGCCCAGCACGGAGACCCACAACATCTCCAACCGCCGGAACGTCCACGCCTGGCACATCAATGCGGAAAACTGCCTCGATTTCTGGGCCCGAAACGGCACGGACTGTTCGAACTGCATCCGGGTCTGCCCCTTCAACAAGCCCGCGGGGTGGATTCACAACCTGGCGAAGGCGGCGATCATGCGCCTGCCTGCCTTGAACCCGGCCTTCCTTCGCATCGACGGGCTTTTGGGATACGGCGGGCGCCGCGACCCGGAGACCTTCTGGAAAGAGACGTAGGCCCCTATTCCCCCTTCCACTCCGGCGCTCGCTTCTCGAAGAAGGCCCGCATGCCTTCCTTCCCGTCGTGACTCAAAAAGGTCAGGATGCTGCTTAACGCCTCGTAGGTCTCGCCGAAGCCGACGGGCACCTCCCGCTCGCTTAAAATGATGGACTTGGCGAAGGCGATGGCGATGGGTGCGTTTTCAAGGACCCGCCCCATCAGGTCCTTCGCGGCGGCCATGAGTTCCCCCGGCGGCACGACCCGGTTGACCAGTCCGACCCGTTGCGCCTCGTCCGCGGGCAGGTTCTGGGCCGTCAGGACCAACTCCATCGCCTTGGCGGGCCCTACCAGGCGGGTGAGGCGGAAGACGCCGCCCCAGCCGGGGATGAGGCCAATCTTCAACTCCGGCACCCCAATCCGGGCGTTCTTCGTGGCGACGCGCAGGTCACAGGCCATGGCCACCTCGCCGCCCGCCCCCACGGCCCAGCCGTTCACCGCGGCCAGGGTCGGCTTCTTGAGGCGCTGGATCCGCTCGCACATGCGCATCCCGGCGAAGAGAAACCGGGCGTACGCCTTCCCCTCGATCTCCCGCATCAGGGAGATGTCGGCACCCACGCTGAAATACTTCTCCCCCATGGCCGTCAGGATGAGCCCCCCGATGGCGTCGTCCTCCTCCACCGTATCCAGGACGGCGTTCATCTCCTCGATGCTCGTCCAGTCGAAGGGGTTGCCCTTGTCGGGGCGGTTAAGGGTCGCGACGGCGACGCCGCCTTCCACCGTCAGGTCGATGCGTTCACCCATGGTTCCCTCCTAACACATGTTGAGGCCGCCGTTGACGCTCAGGGCCTGCCCCGTGATGTAACCAGCCTCCTCCGAGGCGAGCCAGACGATGGCGTTGGCCTGTTCCTCCGGCTTGGCCACCCGCCGCATGGGGATGGCCTTCTTGATGGCCTCCACCACCTTCGGCATGGTCCGGGCCACGTCCTCGAACAGGGGTGTCTGCGTGGGACCTGGACAGATACTGTTGACGCGGATCTTGTGGCGGGCCATCTCCCGGGCGATGGACTTGGTGAAGGCGTAGACGCCCCCTTTCGTGGCGGAATAGACCGCCTCCCCCGTGCTACCCACCTTGGCCGCGTCGGAGGCCACGTTGACGATGGCCCCGCCCGTTTCCTGCTTCGTCATGTATTCCAGGACGGCCCGGGTCACGTAGATGGGGCCCTTCAGGTTGATGTTGATGAGCCGTTCCCAGAGGGCGGGGTCGTTCTCCATGAAAGGCTGGATCTTGTCCCAGGCTGCGTTGTTCACGAGGACGTCGATTCGGCCGAAGGTGTCCACCACCCGCTTCGCCATCTCCCGCGTCTGCGCGAAATCGGAGATGTCGGTCTTGACGAACAGGGCCTTTGCGCCGAGGTCCGTTATCTCCTGGACCACCTTCCGGCCGTCTTCCTCGTTGATGTCCGCGATGGCCACCGTGGCGCCCAAGCCGGCCAGTTTCAGGGCGGTGGCGCGGCCGATCCCGCTGCCGCCTCCCGTAACGATCGCTACCTTACCCGTGAAGTCCATGCCTGTCCTCCTTTTGAATCGTTCGTTTCCTAAGCATTCGTGAATTTGGGCTTGCGCTTTTCCATGAAGGCCCGGATACCCTCCTTGGCGTCGCGCGTGGCCTCGTTTTCCGCGTAGCGTTGCCACGTCAGCTCGAAGGCCGCCGCCTCGGAGAGAGACTGCCCCTTGTAGAAGAGCTCCTTGCTCATCCGCACCGCGATGGGGCCGTTCTCGCAGATGGCCTCCGCCACCTCCAGGGTCCGCTGGAGCGCCTGCCCGGGAGGTGTCACCTCGTTGACGAACCCCATCTCGTAGGCCCGGCGCGCGGTGATGAGTTTGCCGGTCAAAAGCAGTTCCAGGGCGTGGCCGGGCAGCAGGTGGCGGGACAGGGTGGCGGTGAAGGCCGGCATGAGCCCCCACTTCACCTGGGTGATGCCAAACCGGGCCGTCTCCGAGGCCACCCGCAGGTCGCACTCCTGGGCGATCCACCATCCCCCCGCCACACACACGCCGTTGACGGCGGCGATGACCGGCTTCGTGATGCCGAAATGAGTAGGGATCGTGGCCACCGACGCCTTGGCCCCCGCCAGGGCAAGGGCCTCGGGGCTCGTCTCGTAACCCGCGCAAAAGGCCCTCTCCCCCGCCCCCGTGACGACCGCCACCCAGGCCTCCGCGTCGTCCCGGAAGCGCTGCCACGCCTCCCCCAGCGCCCGGGCGGAATCCGGCGTCAAGGCGTTCAGGGCCGCCGGCCGGTTGATGGTGATGACAACGATCCGTCCCCGCTTCTCGTAAAGAATCTCCTCCGGCATGACTCACCCCTCCCCTCATGGGATATTTGCAAACCCCCGCCCACCTGTCAATCGAGGCGCGAAAAGGGCGGACGTTATGTTAGCCCATTGCGCGTTATCAACGAGATGAAACATTGTGGATATTCGATCCCTTGCGGGTTCCCGGGGTTTTTTTGTTATACAAGTATCGAGACATGTAGTTTCGGAACCTGATTGAAAGGTTGTCTCTTTGGAGGGATTCCAATGGTCGTGAAGAATGGCATGCGAGTTGTCAGGGAATACTGGGTTGAACTCAGAAAAGTATTTGGAGATCATCTTGAGCAGGTCATTCTTTACGGTTCATTTGTGAGGGGAGAGGGGCAGGAACATTCGGATATCGACATTCTTGTGGTCTTGAAGGGGCCATTCGACTACATGGAGGCTATTCGAAAAACCTCAAGTTTAACGGCTGAATTATCCATGAAATATGGCGTTGCCATATCACGGGTCTTTGTAACCCCCGAAGATCTGAAAAACAACCCCCTTTCTTTTTATTTGAACATCCGGCGCGAAGGCAAGGCGGCATGATGAAAAAGGGTGGAATCCCTCTGCTTGATAAGGCCAAAAGGAGTCTCTTTGCGGTGAAACTCCTTTTGGATCAAGGGTATCCGGAATTTGCCATGTCACGAGTTTATTATGCGATGTTCTATATGGCCGAGGCGCTTCTGATGTCACAAGGACTGTCTTATAGAACGCATGGCGGGGTTATCGGGGCGTTCGGTGTGAATTCGTTAAAACGCGTCGCCGGGGGAAATGTCAAAGGCTGCGGGGAGAACAAATGGAAATGAATCTTTTAAAATGTTACAGGAAAAAGGGGGAGAGTATGAGAATCTTCCAACCCGTTATATTTTGAAAGGAATCAAGCATGGAACTCGTTTTCGTTTGGTTTTTGATTGGGATTATCAGCGCGGTGGTCGCCTCGTCGAAGGGGCGCAGCGGGTGCGGCTGGTTTCTCCTCGGGGTGTTTTTGGGGCCGCTGGGGCTCATCCTGTCCCTCGTCATGCCGAAAAACGAGGAGGCGCTGGAGAAGAAGGCCCTCAAAGAGGGGAAGATGAAACGGTGCCCCTATTGCGCGGAGCTTATCAGAAAAGAGGCCGTGCGGTGCCGGTTCTGCGGCGCCGACCTGAGCGAGGGCGCGCCGGACAAACCGGTCCAGAAAGAGGGTGGCGCGGGATGATCCTGTCCAAGTCGCAGTTCGTCCGGGGCGTCAAGTGCCCCAAGTCGCTGTGGCTCTTGAAAAACAGCGACGTGCCGAGAGACGTGCCGGACGAGGGCCAGCAGGCACGCTTCGAGACGGGACATCTGGTGGGGCGCCTCGCCCGGGACCTCTTCCCCGGCGGGCGGGAGATCCCCTTTAACCCCGACGACTTCGAGGGGATGATTCGACAGACGCGGGCGTGGATCGATTCGGGCGTGGACACCCTTTACGAGGCCACCGCCCAGGCGAACGGCGGGTTCGCCATGGCGGATATTCTCCGGAGAGAGGGCGGCGGCTGGGCGCTCTACGAGGTCAAGGCCGCCACGGGCCTCAAGGACTACCACCTCTACGACGCGGCGTTCCAGTTCAAGGTCTTTCGGGACTTCGGCGTGGACGTCCGAAGGGTCTTCATCGTCCATATCGACAGATCCTATGTCCGCCACGGGGACCTGGCGTTACGGAAGCTTTTTACGGTGGAGGACGTGACGGCCCAGGTGCTTGCCATGCGGGAGGAGATCGCGTCGCGGCATCGCGGTCTCGCGGCAATGCTGGAGGGAGAGATGCCTGACAGGGACATCGGACCCCACTGCTCGCGGTTCTACGACTGCGATTACGCGTCGTGGTGCTGGCGGCATATCCCCGAGCGTTCCGTCTTCGGCCTCTACCGGCTTCCGGGGAGTAAAAAGTTCAGCCTCTACGACCGCGGGGTGCTTAAAATCGGGGAGCTGCCGGGCGATTTCAACCCGAATTTCATCCAGTCCCTTCAGATAGCGGCGGAAGAGACGGGACGGCCCGTCGTGCGCCGGGGCGCGATCCGGGCGTTTCTAACGGGCCTGCGCTTTCCCCTGAATTTTTTCGATTTCGAGACCTTTATGGAGCCGGTGCCCCGCTTCGACGGTCAGCGTCCCTACCAGCAGATGCCCTTCCAGTATTCCCTCCACATCCTTCACGCGGACGGCCGCCTGGAGCACAGGGAGTTCCTGGCGGACGAGACCCGGGACCCGCGGCCCCCGCTGATCGCCCGGATGCTGTCCGACCTCACCCCGGAAGGCAGCATCATCGCCTACAACAAGGGGTTCGAGATCGGGCGGATCCGGGAGCTTGCCACCTTCGAACCCGCCCGGGCGCGGGAGCTCCTCGGGCTGGTGGACCGGTTCGCGGACCTCATCGTCCCCTTTCGCGGCGGCGGGTTCTATCATCCCGGTTTCAACGGCAGTTTCTCCCTGAAGTCCGTCCTGCCCGCCCTCTTCCCGGACGACCCGGAACTCAGCTACCAGGCCCTCGCCATCCGGGACGGGGGCATGGCCATGACCGCCTACGCGACCCTGCACCTGGAGGAGGACCCGGCGGAGCGGGCGAAAATCCGCGCGGACCTGCTCAGCTACTGCCGGCTCGACACCCTGGCGATGGTGAAGATTTACAAATTTCTTAACGGGCTTTGATTTTTTCGTTTTTCTCTTAAATTAAACAGGTTACAGCGATCACAGCCCTAACGTAGGTAGAAGAATGGTAAAATAAACTGAAATTTTATCTTGATATTTCCACCATGTTTTTTTCAACTACAAAGCGGGAAAACCCGAATTTTGACGAACCCATTAAAATATGCAGAGAAAAATCTCTTTGGGTATTGCAAAGTTAGATGAGATATGTATAAATATAACTGAAAGAAGATAACAATTCATGAAGAATCTTGCCAAAGACATTACGGAGATCGCGAGATACGCCCTGAGGGAAATTGTTTCTTCCAGGCGTCTCCCCACGCCCCTTGTTTATGAAAGTGAATTTATTAATGCGGCGCGCAAACTGAAGAAGGATAGGGTCTTAAAATATCTTTTGGAGGATGAGAAAAAGCTCGAACAAAAAGTGGAAGAGGTTCTTGCTGAGGCGGGAGGGATCTTATCCTCCTTGCAGCTTTCCCTCGGCATGTTTGAAGAAGAGAATAAGGAAAACATTTCTTCCATGAATCAGTCCGTGGCATCGATCAAAACGTTTTCGGAACAGAGCCTGGACGAGAATGTCAAAAAACTCGTGGATGAGGTGGTGAAACTTCAAGCTTCGAACCAGCAATTGATGGATAATCTCGCGGAAACCCGGCAGGATCTTGCTGAAAAAGAAGAGAAGATTCATGAACTGGAAACCGAATCTCAAAAGGATCCGTTGACTCAGCTTTTAAACCGGAGGGGTTGGAACAAGTATGTTGAAAAGGAGTTTGAAAGGTATAAACGGTACAGGCGTTCTTTCTCTGTCATCATGATCGATATTGATCATTTTAAACGCTTCAACGATTTTTACGGCCACACGGTGGGAGACGCCATTTTGAGAAAGTTCGGTGCTCTACTGACAAACTCAGTTCGCAATGTGGATACGGTCTTCCGGTATGGCGGCGAGGAGTTTACGGTTCTCTTGCCGGAAACACGGCTTGAAGATGCCGAGATCGTGGCTAAAAGGATTCTCGATAAGATTAATTCAACGGTTTTTACATACCGGAAAAAGAATCTTGAGTTGAAAGTCACCGCGTCCCTTGGCGTGGCGGACTGTAAGGGGAAAGATTCGGCCGACGCCGTGCTGGAAGCGGCGGATCAGGCACTCTACCTTTCCAAAAACTCCGGGCGTAACTGCGTTAAAACATGTCTTGAGATTGTTTGATTAATGCGTTTTTTCATGCTTTAGATTTCCATGCTTGTTTTATAAATACCGTTGTCTTCTTTAGTTGCGGTGGCTTCTTCCCTATGTTATAAACGGCTGATTAAACGAGAGGCTGGAAGCGATGTTCGGTATCGGCATGACAGAGTTGCTTGTTATCCTGGTGATCGCCCTGATTATCTTCGGGCCGAAGCGCCTACCTGAGCTTGCCAAGCACCTGGGAAAGGCCATGCGCGAATTCAAGAAGGCCACCGACGAGGTGAAGGAGAACATTGGGCTCGACGAGCTGGCGCTGGACGATATCGGTTCAAAAATCGAAAACGAACTGAAGACCGCCGACGATGAATCGGCACCATCCGTTGAGGTAGAGACTTCCGGGGTTTCCGGCAGCGACGCGGAGGCGCCCTCACCCGCCGAGGAGCAAACGCCCGGGGAAAAGGGGAAGGAACCGGAAGGAAACGACGCCTTGAAACCCCCCGCCGGCACCGCCCCATGAGCCCCCCCGTCGACGAAGAAAAAAAACTTCCCTTTACGGAACACCTTGAAGAACTGCGGCGGCGGCTGATCATCTCCGTCATCGCTATCGCGGCGGGTTTCCTTGTTTCCTACTTTTTCTCGAAACAGCTCTTCGAAATCCTGATGAAACCTCTCATCGTTTCCCTCCCCCCCAAGTCGACCCTCATCTTCACCAGTCTTCCCGAGGCCTTCTTTACCTACCTGAAGGTATCGCTCCTGGCGGGGGTCTTCATCGCCTCGCCCGTGGTGCTCTACGAGATGTGGGCTTTTATCTCCCCGGGGCTCTACAAGCACGAAAAGCGCTACGTGGTCCCCTTCGTCTTTTTTTCCTCCATTTTCTTCATCGGCGGGGCCCTCTTCGGCTATTTCGTCGTCTTTCCCTTCGGGTTCAAATTTTTTCTGGGATTCGCCACCGACTACATCCGACCCATGCCGACCATCAAGGAATACTTCGGTTTCTGCGCGAAGCTCCTCTTCGCCTTCGGTGTCATCTTCGAGCTTCCCCTCCTGGTCCTCTTTCTCTCACGGATTGGACTCGTCAACGATAAAATGCTGAGGAAACAGAGGAAATACGCCATCCTCCTCGTTTTTGTTGCCTCCGCCATCCTCACTCCCCCGGATGTGATGACCCAGTTGATGATGGCGGGACCGCTTCTGGCCCTCTACGAGATCAGTATCTGGGTGGCGAAGATTTTTGGAAGGAAGCCGGCGGAGGAAGAGGAGGGAAGCGAAGAAGCGGCGCCAACTCCGCCCACGCAAAAGGGGAACGAAGCGGGAACAGCGATCCCAAACGAGCATACCCAGTCTCCCGAAGAGGAGGAAGAGGCGCCCGGTGAGCCGTAAATTTTCGTTGACTTGCCTCAACAACTTTGTTATGAGTGTTGAAATTTTAATTCATTTCGGAAGGTGGAAATTCAATGATTGAGATTCGATTCCATGGTAGAGGAGGACAGGGGGCCGTGACATCCGCCGAATTGTTGGCCGTGGCCGCCATCGAACACGGCAAATACGCCCAGGCGTTTCCCAGCTTCGGCCCGGAACGGCGCGGGGCCCCCGTGGTGGCATTCTGCCGGATCAGCGACGAGCCCATACGGCTTCGGGCCAATATCTACGAACCGGACGTGGTTATCGTTTTGGATCCCTCGGTCATGACCATTGCCCACGTGGAGCAGGGGCTCAAACCCGAAGGAACCCTCATCTGCAACACCAAGTACGACGGGAAACATATCCGCGAGATTCTCAAGGTCAGTCAGAAGACCGCCACGGTGGACGCGAGCCATATTGCCATGCAGATCCTTGGCCTGCCCATTACCAACACCACCATGCTGGGGGCGCTGATCAAGGCGACGGGACTTCTGGAAAAAGACGCACTGGAAGGTCCCCTGAAACGGCGGTTCGGGAAAATCGCGGAGAAGAACATCCTGGCCTACAAAGAGGCTTTCGAAAAGACAACGGTTTTAGAATAGCCAAGGGAGAATCAAGTGAAACCAGTGGATCAGATGACCTGGAAAGACCTGAACGTCGGATGCGTCATCACCGAGGCGGGCAACGCCGCGGAGTACAAGAGTGGTGACTGGCGTTCCATGCGTCCCGTCTGGGACAAGGAGCGTTGCATCCAGTGTGGCGTCTGCTACATCTTTTGCCCTGACGCGGCCATCTATAAAACGGAAGACAACTACTTCGAGGCCGATCTCTACTACTGCAAAGGGTGTGGTATCTGCGTGAAGGAATGCGTCACCGGGGCAATTCGCTTAGTCGAGGAGGAAGAATAATGCCGAAACGCGTTGGAATGGAGGTGTCCATCGGGGCGAGCGAGGCGGTTCGCCTGGCGAACGTGGATGCCATCGCCGCCTATCCCATCACGCCCCAGACCCATATTGTCGAACACCTGTCAGAATTCGTCGCCAACGGGGAACTGGATGCCGAGTTCATCCCCGTGGAATCGGAACACTCCGCCATGAGCGTCTGCTGCGGAACCTCCGCGGCGGGGGCCCGAACCTTCACCTGCACCAGTTCCCAGGGACTGGCCCTGATGTCGGAGATCGTCTTCATCGCCTCGGCCATGCAGCTTCCCATCGTGATGATCCTGGCCAACCGCTCCCTCTCCGGTCCTCTAAGCATCTGGAACGACCACACGGACGTGATGCTGGTGCGCGACTGCGGCTGGATCCAGGCCTTCGGTGAAAACGGGCAGGAGATCTTCGACCTGACCCTCTGCGCCTTCAAAATCGCGGAGGACCACCGGGTGCTGTTGCCCTTTATGGTGAACATGGATGGTTTCATCCTGTCGCACGTCATCGAGCCCATCGAGATCCTGGACCAGGAAACGGTGGACAGTTTTCTCCCGGTTTACAACCCCCTCTACCGGCTGGATCCCGACAATCCCGTCACCATGGGGGCCTTTGCCATGCCGGATCTCTACACCGAGACGAAGAAGGCGCAGGATGAGCGGCTCAAGGCCTCCCTTCCCGTTATTGAGGAGATCTGGGAAGAATACGGCAAGCTGACCGGCCGCACCTACCACCCCGTGGAGACCTACAAGGCGGAAGGTGCCAAGACCCTCTTCGTCACCATGGGAAGTTTTGGTGAAACGGCATCGACCGCCGTGGATGCCATGCGTGAAGACGGGGAACCGGTGGGGCTTTGCAAGATTCGCCTGTGGCGTCCCTTCCCATTCCAGGCCTTCCATGAGGCTGTCAAGGGCGTGGAAACCCTCATTGTCATCGACCGCGCCACCTCCTACGGTGGTCCGGGCGGTCCCGTGGCCGCGGAGATTCGATCCGCCCTTTATACCCTTGACACCCCCCCGAAGGTGGTCGACTTCATTGCGGGGCTCGCGGGCAGGGACGTGGCTCCCGGAGATTACAAAGCAATGTATCACCGTGCCCAGGAAAAGATCGCGTCGGGGGACATCGCGGGGTACGAAATCTATGGAGTAAGGGACTAATGGAAAAATTAAATGTCTATGCTGTCAGGTTGCTGCCCAAGTATGAGGCCATCGCGCCGGGACACCGGGCGTGCCAGGGGTGCGCCGAGGTCTTGGCTGTTCGTCTCGTGGGAAAGGCCCTGGGCCGGAACACTGTCGTTGCCTGTGCCACGGGGTGCATGGAAATCATCTCCTCTCCCCTGCCCACCACGTCGTGGCGGGTCCCATGGATCCACGTAGCCTTCGAGAACGCCGCCGCGGTGGCCTCGGGCGTGGAGGCGGGACTCAAGGTGCTGATGCGAAAGGGCCGCATCCCAAAAAAGAAGATCAACATCCTGGCCATGGGAGGAGACGGCGGCACGGCCGATATCGGGCTGCAGGCCTTGTCCGGCGCCTTGGAACGGGGGCACAATTTCACCTATGTCTGCTACGATAACGAGGCCTACATGAACACGGGGATTCAACGGTCTTCATCCACCCCCTTCGGGGCGGCCACGACCACCTCGCCCGCCGGGAAGGTTAAGCCGGGGCAGGTCACGTGGAAGAAGAATATGCCGGAAATCGCCGTCGCCCACAACATTCCCTATGTTGCCACGGCGTGTCCCAGTTATCCCTTTGACCTGATGGAAAAGGTCAAAAGGGCCGCGGAAACGGAGGGGCCCGCCTACGTGCACGTCTTCTCCGTCTGCCCCACGGGATGGCGTCTCACGCCGGACCTGGCCGTCCGCGCCGGACGGCTCGCCGTCGAAACGGGGATCTTTCCGCTCTACGAGGTGGTGGAGGGGAAATACAAGTTGAGCGTCGAGATACCAAAGCTCAGGCCAGTGGAAGATTATCTCAAGATCCAGGGGCGCTTTCGCCACCTGACGCCCGACCTGATCGATAAGATTCAGGAGCGGATCAACAAGGACTACAACAAACTGTTGGCAAAGATTCGTTTCAGTGAGGAAATGTCATGAGCCCGGATAAGATAGACGCCATCCTTGATCGCTACGACAGGAATCCCGCCCAGTTGATTCCCATTCTCCAGGACGTTCAGGCGGCGGAGAACTATTTGCCCCGCGAGGCCCTGGAGGCCATCTCTGAGAAACTCGACATCCCCCTCGTCCGGCTCTATTCGGTCGCCACGTTCTACAAGGCCTTCAGCCTCGATCCGAGGGGAAAACATATCATCCAGGTCTGCATGGGAACGGCGTGCCACGTGCGGGGGGCTCCCCGCATCCTCGACAAGATGATTCGGGATCTGGGCGTCCAGCCCGGCAAGACGACGAAGGACATGGCGTTCACCCTGGAGACCGTCAACTGCCTGGGCGCCTGCGCCCTGGGTCCCATCGTGGTCGTGGACGGGGAATACCATGGACAGATGACCTCCCCCAAGTGGGACAAAATTTACAAAACGCTGAAGAAGGCAGAGGGTTAATCGATGAGACGTGTGAATTCCCAGCAGGAGCTGGAGGCTTTACGAGAAGAGATCCGGAAGGCGAGAGATCCCAACCAGGCCCTTGTAACCATTTGTACCGGAACGGGATGCCATGCCTACGGCTGCATGAACATTGTATCCGCCTTCAAGCGGGAGATAGAAAAGGCGGGCTTGAGCGGCAAGGTGGGGATCCGGACCACGGGATGCCACGGGTTCTGCGAGCGGGGCCCCCTGGTCGTCATCTACCCCAAGAGGATTTTCTACCAGCGCGTTCAGATGGATGACGTGGCGGAGATCGTCAACGAGACCTTGAAGAACGACAAGATCATTGACCGCCTCC
The DNA here is from genome assembly GCA_026986155.1 of bacterium. GTDB lineage: Bacteria > Desulfobacterota > S145-22 > S145-22 > S145-22 > JAOZMY01. The sequence continues at coordinate 28,189 of JALSPC010000047.1, read as the reverse complement.
TCTATACGCATCCCATGACGGAAGAAGTAGCCATCTTCGAGCCCGATGTTCCCTTCTACGGCCTGCAGAAACGGATCATCTTCGGGAACAACGGCCTCATCGATCCCACCAGTCTGGAGGATTATCTCAGTATCGGCGGATACGCCGCCTTCGCCAAGGCCCTCTTTTCCATGAAACCCGAGGAGGTGGTGGAAGAGGTGAAGAAATCGGGCCTGCGGGGACGGGGCGGCGGTGGTTTCCCCACGGGGCGCAAGTGGGAGAGCTGCCGGAACGCGAAGGGGGACAAAAAATACGTCATCTGCAACGCGGACGAGGGCGATCCGGGCGCCTACATGGACCGGAGCCTCTTGGAAGGAAACCCCCACAGCGTCTTGGAGGGCATGCTCATCGGCGCCTACGCTATCGGATCCGACGAGGGATACATCTACGTGCGCAACGAGTATCCCTTGGCGGTCAAGCACGCGGAGATCGCCATCGCGGCCCTGAAGGAGGCGGGGCTCCTGGGAGACAACATCCTGGGTAGCGGCTTTTCCTTCGACATCCACATCAATCGCGGCGGCGGCGCCTTCGTGTGCGGCGAATCGACGGCCCTGGTGGCCTCCATCGAGGGGCGCGTCGGGGAACCCCGCTCCAAGTATATCCATCTCTCCGAGAGCGGGTTATGGGGAAAACCCACCAATCTCAACAACGTGGAGACGTGGGCTAACGTCCCGGTCATCATCGACAAGGGCGCCGACTGGTACAGCCAGATCGGAACGGAGGGGAGCAAGGGGACCAAGATTTTCTCCCTGGTCGGCAAGGTCAACAATACGGGCCTCGTCGAGGTTCCCATGGGCATCACCCTCCGGGAGATCATCTTTGACATTGGCGGCGGCGTCCCCGGCGGCAAGAAATTCAAGGCCGTGCAGACGGGCGGTCCCTCCGGCGGATGCATCCCGGAATCCCTCATCGACATGCCCGTCGATTTCGATAAGTTGAAGGAAGTCGGATCCATGATGGGCTCCGGCGGGATGATTGTCATGGACGAGACCACCTGTATGGTGGACGTGGCCAAGTATTTCGTCGACTTCCTGAAGGGCGAATCGTGCGGTAAGTGCACCCCCTGCCGGGAGGGCCTGCTGAGGATGTCCCAGATCCTGGCGGACATCACGGAAGGCCGCGGCCGGGAAGGGGACATCGAGTTGCTGGAGGAACTGGGTGTCGTGATGAAGGACGCCTCTCTCTGCGGCCTCGGCCAGACGGCTCCCAACCCGGTGCTCAGCACCATCAAGTATTTCAGGGACGAATACGAGGCCCACATCAAGGAGAAGCGGTGTCCCGCCGGGGTTTGCAAGGCCCTGATCACCTACGAGATAGACCCGGACAAGTGCACCGGCTGCGGCGCCTGCAAGCGCAACTGCCCCGTGGACTGCATATCCGGCGAGAAGAAGGAACCCCATACCATCGATCAATCGAAGTGCATCAAGTGCGGAACCTGCAAGGATGTCTGCAAGTTTGATGCCGTAACCGTGAAATAGAAGGAAACCACCATGGCAAAGGTTCAGCTTACCATAGACGGAAGGACGGTCGAGGCGGAAGAAGGCGCCATGCTGCTTCAGGTGGCCAGGGACGCGGGGGCGGACATCCCCACCCTCTGCCACAACGACGAGGTCAAACCCTACGGGGCCTGCCGGATGTGCATGATCGAGGTGGAGGAACATGGCAGGACTAGGCTGGTGACCTCCTGCACCTACCCGGTGAAGGAAGGCATCTCCGTGACCACCCGTTCCGACCGTATCTTTAGAAACCGCAAGATGATCGTGGAGCTGCTTCTGGCGCGATGCTATAAGGTGCCGGAGATCCGCGCCATGGCGGCGGACTACGGTATCGACGTGGAAAACTCGCGGTTCCAGGTTCGCGAGGACACGTGTATTCTCTGCGGGCTTTGCGTGCGGGTCTGTGACGAGGTGGTCGGCGTTCACGCCATCGGCTTCGCGGGGAGGGGGCCGGATCGGGTTCCCACACCGCCCTTCAAGGAGCCGTCCCAGTTCTGCATCGCCTGCGGGGCCTGCGTTTACGTCTGCCCCGTGGACGCCATCAAGATGGTTCAGACCCCCGAATCGCGGACCATCAAGCGGTGGCAGCGGACCCTGCCCATGAAGGTCTGCAAGGTATGCGGTGAACCCTTCATGCCGGAATACCAGATCGAATATTTCACCAAGCGCGCGAAGGTGCCGGAGGACTTCTTTGAAGTTTGTCCCAACTGTCGCTGATTCCATGCTAAAATGGCCGTGCCATCCCAGGGCGAGAGACTCTCGCCCTTTACTTTTAGGGAAGGGGCGTAAGACAACTTGGGGAAATCCTTGACAATATCGGGTGCGTGGTTGAAATTAACGCCCAAAGAAAATTTCAACCCGTTACGACAAGGAGATGCGCCATGAAAACATTAGTTGTCTATTCGAGCCAGTCCGGCAACACGAAGAAACTGGCGGAGGCCGTTTACGAGGTGCTTCCAGGGGAAAAGGAGATTCACCCGGTGGAGGAGGCCCCCGATCCTGAAGGATTCGACCTCGTAGCCGTGGGATTCTGGTTCAAAGCGGGCAATCCCGATCCCAAGTCCGCGGAATACCTGAGGAAGGTCCAGGGGACGCGGCTCTTCCTCTTTGCCACCCACGGCGCGGCGCCCGATTCGGAACACGCCCGGAAGGGGATGGCGGCGGCGAGGGCGCTTGCGGAGGGGGCCGACATCGTGGGAACCTTCAACTGCCAGGGGGCCGTCAAGCCCGGGCTCCTGGAAAAGGTCAAGGCCCGTCCCAATCCCCCGGAATGGATCGGCGACGCGGACAGCGCCGCGGGACATCCGGACGAAGGTGACTTTGAAGCATTGAAAAATGCGGTAAAACGGGCCGCCGGGTTTTAGCGTGGGAATTTGAAGGGAGGGGGAGATGGCTGAAAAGATTCCCAGTAAGGATGAGATAAGATATCACAAAATGCTTCACAATTCTGAACCCGATTACAGCCGTCCTCTCCTGAAGATTCCTGAAAACGCTCGAGAGAGAATTTTGTCCCGTCTTTCTTTCCTCTACGGCGAGAAAACGGCGCGTGAAATCATGCCGGAATTGGAAAGAATCATGAAGGTCTATTACGCCTTCAAACCTCCGGAGATGATAGAGAATGAAAAATCCTTTAATCCCGCCGAGCGGTTTACCGAGGAGGATGTCATTCTCATCACCTATGGAGACCTTCTCAGGGGGGAGGAACGCTCCCCCCTCGCGACCCTTGCTAAATTCTGCGAAACCTACCTGGAGGGAACCATCAATACCCTCCATATTCTCCCTTTTTTTCCTTACTCTTCGGATCGCGGATTCGCCATCACCGATTTCGAGACGGTGGACCCACACTTGGGAAGTTGGGAAGATATTGAGGAATTAGGAACGCGTTACCAGCTCATGTTCGATGGGGTTATCAACCATGTTTCTTCCAAAAGCCGCTGGTTTCAGGAATTTCTTAATGGCAATCCATTCTACCATGATTTTTTTATTACTTTCAAATCCCCCGACGAACTTACCTCGGAGCAGCGAAAGCTGATTTTCCGGCCGAGGACCTCCGATATCCTCACGAAATTCCTTACCATCAATGGGCCCGCCTATGTCTGGACGACCTTTTCCTCCGACCAGATCGACCTGAACTATAAGAATCCAAGGGTGTTGTTGCGCGTTCTCAAGATTCTTTTAATGTATGTCCAAAAAGGGGCGGATATCATCCGGCTGGATGCCGTTACCTATCTATGGGCCGAGCCTGGAACCCGCTGTATCCACCTCAGGCAGACCCATGAAATTGTGAAACTCTTCCGGGATATCCTGGACGTTGTCGCTCCCTATGTGGCTCTGATTACCGAGACCAACGTTCCCCACGAAGAAAACATCTCCTATTTCGGGAACGGTCATGACGAGGCGCAGATGGTTTACAACTTCGCGCTGCCTCCCCTTGTTCTTTATACCTTTTACAAGGAGGACGCCACGGTTTTAAGCCAATGGGCGAAAACCCTCCAGCCACCATCCAATGCCACCGCCTTTTTTAATTTTCTCGACTCCCACGACGGGATTGGTCTCATGGCCGTGAAAAACATCCTTCCGGAAGATGAAATCGATTTGATTATTGAGATAGCCACAGAACGTGGAGGGCTCGTTTCCTACAAGACGGGAGAGGATGGGAAAGAAGAACCCTATGAAATAAATATTACCTGGTTCAGCGCGCTGAATCAGGAAGGAAAGGACGAGGATATTGCCTTTCAGGTGAGACGGTTCGTGGCTTCACGTGTGATTGCCCTGGTTCTCAAAGGCGTTCCCGGCATCTATCTCCATAGCCTTATAGGGACACAAAACGACATTCAGGCGGTTCTTGCCACCAAATCGAAACGAGAGATAAACCGCACGGTTATTGATCACAGCGCCATTACAAAGGCGCTTGAGGATCCGTTTTCGAAAATCTCCAGAATCAACCGGGAACTCGGGCGTCTCATTACCATTCGCACGAAACAAAGGGCCTTTCATCCCAATGGAGAACAATATATCCTTGATCTATCGCCGGAGGTTTTCTCCGTGTTAAGAATTTCACCTGAAGGAGATAGGCATATCCTCAGCCTGATTAGCGTAACCAGCCGTCCCACACAATTGGAGATTCCCCTCAAATTATTAGGAGCAAAGGCTTCCCGATGGTATGATATCGTGGGGGGCATGGAATGGGAAGCGGATGACGAAACACTTTATGTGAGCATCCTTCCGTATGATATTTTTTGGCTAACTCCGGTAACAGAGGTGGAGAAAATTAACGCATGGCCTGGTAGAAGGCGTAGATCCCTTCCTTGACATTTCTCAGGAAATCGACGGCGTCAGCGAGTACCTCTTCATTCATGCCGAGGAGGGCCATATCCGTTTCTTTGACGGGCAGCGGAACTACATTGCCTCCGCTTCCCACTCCTTCATCCTGTGCCACGAAATCTGAAATTCGCAGGAAAGCCACGCTTGCGGCTATGGTTTCATCGTTGATTCCACCCTCCTGATGATGCGCGAGGATGGGACGGACGACCACATCAGGGAAACGCCATCTTGAAAGAAGAAGGGCACCTGTTTCGCCATGATCAATGCCGATGGCGCGTTTTTCAGCGTCATGAAAAGGGAGGGCCTCCCCTTTCGCGACGAGTTCGAGGGTTTTTTGAAATTCTTCGGCGAAAAATTGGTCCAGGACGATTTTGCCGATATCGTGCAGAAGTCCGATAGTGAAAAATGTTTCCGGCTCTTCCCCGTCGCGTCGGAATTGCTGACCCAGATGCCGCATGAGCGTGGCAACCGCGAGACAGTGTATCCATAAATCCTCATGGGAAAACCGGGGGCAGTTAGGGCGCGATGGAAGCGTGTGAATCACCCCTATCGAAAGGGCGAGGGATTTGACCATATTGAAACCGAGAAGGGTTATAGCGCGATCTAAGCTGGTGATTTCTTGGGGGAATCCGTAGTAGGCTGAATTGGCTACTTGAAGTATTTTTGACGTAAGGGCGGGATCATGGGAGACAGTATCCACAATTTGTGCCGCTCGCGTTTCTTCTTCGTCAAGAAGGTTCAAAAGTTTGGGGATTACGATGGGAAGCGCGGGAAGGGTGTTGATTTTTGCAAAGATTTTTTTTCGTAATTTTTCTTTTTCCATAGTTCTTCCCTTGCCCCGGTTCCTTACAATAAGAATTTCTGATAATATGATAAAATATAAAAAGAATGTCAATGCCTTAGGGGATAAAATTTTACATTTGGGTTGGAGAAAGCTGAATCATGTTTTAATCTTGACTCGAATGATGACGTGTGCTAATCGGTCTTGATAAGAGGAATCCCATGGAAATCTCAAGCATTCTAACGGGGAGGCAATAGAATGGTTCCAAGAAAGAAATCGCCGGATTACTTTGATCGATCCCTCGAAACCATGCCTAAAGGAAAGCGGATCGAAACCCTGACCCGGAAGCTCAGAGAGATTGTTGCGCACGCCTACAAGCACTCCATTTCCTTCCAGAGGAAGATGAAGGAGGCGGGATGTGTCCCCGAAGACATTCAATCCATCCACGACCTGGAGAAACTCCCCATCACCCGCAGGGAGGACCTGATAGAATCACAGAAACAACTCCCCCCCTTCGGGGGATTCGAGGCGGTCAAGACGGGCCGGATGCGCCGCATCTACGTCTCTCCCGGGCCTATCTACGAGCCGGGTCCCTGGGAATACAGGGAGATAGGCTGGACGCAAGGCCTCTTCGCCGCGGGATTCCGAAAGGGCGACATCGTCCAGAATACCTTCAACTATCACATGTGGCCCTTCGCGTTTATCCTGGATGATTCACTGAAGATGATTGGGTGTTCCGTGGTCCCCGCGGGCCCGGGGAATTCCCTGGTGCAGCTGACCATTATGCGGAAACTCAAGGTCACCGGGCTCGTGGGAACCCCGAGCTTTCTCATGACCCTCGCCCAGCGGGCGGAGAGCGAGGGGCTTCGGCCCCAGAAGGATCTTTTCCTCAAGGCCGCCTTCGTCTCCGCCGAGATGTTGCCCGAATCCATGCGGTCCCTCCTGGAATCGAAACTGGGGGTCCGCGTTTCTCAGGCCTACGGTACGGTTACCACGGGCTGCCTGGCCTACGAGTGCCCCAAGCGTGGAGGAATGCACCTCTGCGATGACGTGATTGTCGAGATCGTCGACCCTGATACGGGCAAAAAAATGGCCGACGGCTCAACCGGCGAAATTGTGGCCACCAACTTCAACAAGACCTATCCCATGATCCGCTATGCCACGGGGGATCTCTCCTACTTCACCGGGGAGGTCTGCGCCTGCGGCCGGACGGCCCCGAAACTGGGGAGAATCCTTGGGAGAACCGACCAGGTCACCAAGGTCAAGGGAACCTTCATCCATCCGTGGCAAACGGACGAAATCATCTCCAAGTTTCCTGAAGTCGAAAAATACCAAGTGGTCATTACCCGCCAGGGACACATGGACCAGATGACCTTCAAGGTCGAGCTCCGGGACAGCTCGGTCAACAAGGATATCCTCAGGGCCAAGCTGCAACGGGCCATCAAGGAGATCCTGAACGTCCGGGGAGAGGTGGACTTCGTGGTGCGGGGCGCCATCTACGAACGCCACAAGAAGATCGACGATCAAAGGAAGTGGGACAATTGAACATGAAGCGTTTGATTTCCGAGAACACACGGAGAGATAAGGATGGAAGATAAGATAAAAGTCGGCGGCATCATGCAGAGCGACGGCAGGGCCATCGTCAAGCTACTCTCCGTTCCGGACAGGATAGATACCCCCGGTCTCATTCTCGGGGCCCTGGGCAACAGCAACGTCAACATCGAGTTCCTCGTGGAGAGCGCGGATCTGGACGGCTTCGCCAATTTCACCTTCTGCATCGACGAGGGAGATCTGGAACGGGCCGTCGCCGCCTTGGAAACCGTCAAGGGCGAGGTGGGCGCGAAGGTGGTCACCTACATTCCCGATGTCTCCGTGGTCAGCGTCTTTGGGCCGCACTTCCGGGAAAGGCCGCGGATCTCCGGGGTGATGTTTTCGGCCCTCGCCTCCGTGGGCGTCAATACACTTGCCATCAGCACCTCCATCTCCAGTGTTTCCTGCGTCGTGGAGTCCCGCAGTGTCGATGCCGCCATAGACGCCCTTTACGAGGCCTTCGACGCACCGCACCGGGTCAAGCAACGGGCGAAGACCTACTGAAAACGGGAACTGCTCAATCCGGCCGATTTGTGCTATAATACTATATTAAAGTATAGTTGAAAAAGGCGGGAGCGGGCTTGAACTTATGAAAGCACGAAGTTTCAAAGTCATTACCATCCTTTTGGTTGTGGCCATCCTCCTGGTGGGATGGGTGACCATCTTCGGGAAGAAGGGATGGCTTGCATATCGTCATCTCCTTCAGACGAAGGCGCAGATGGAGGAAAGAATCAGCGCGCTCGAGGTTGAAAACCGCCGCATGTCCCACGAGGTCTATCGACTGGAACATGACAAAGACTACCAGGAACGGGTTGTCCGCCAGCAGTTGGACGTGGGCAAACCCGATGAACTCGTCTTCAAATTCAAATCCCATCACTGAGACCGGAGGTCAGGTTATGCCATACGTCGGGGCCATCTATCGCCCCCCCAGTGAAGCCCGAAGCTTCATCCTTCAGGTCACCGTGGGGTGTTCACATAACAAGTGCGCCTTCTGTTCCGTTTACAAGGACAAACGGTTCCAGATAAAGTCCCTCGAGGAGATCGCCGGGGACCTAGCGGAAGCCAAGTCCTTCGCCGGGCATGTCCGGCGGGTCTTCCTGGCCGACGGGGACGCCCTGATCATCCCCCAGAAGAAACTTGTCCGGATTCTCGAGATGGTCAACGAGTCCTTCCCCAACCTGGAACGGATCGGGATCTATGGGAACGCCAAGGCCATTCTCCGGAAATCCGTGGAGGATCTCAAGATCCTCCGGGACCTGAAACTGGGGATCGTCTACATCGGCCTCGAGTCGGGAAACGACGAGATCCTCAGGAAGGTCAACAAGGGGGACACCACGGCCAACATGATCGATGCGGCAAGTCGCATTCATGCCGCGGGTATCACCCTGTCCGTCACGGTGATCCTGGGGCTGGGAGGCAGGGAGATGTCGAAGGTCCACGCCATCGACACGGGCAAGGTCCTGAGCAAGATGGATCCGGAATTTGCCGCGGCGCTCTCCCTCATGCTGGTTCCCCCCGCGCCCCTGTGCAAGGCGTACGAGGAGGGGCGTTTTCACCTCCCCGGGCCCTTCGAGATGCTCGAAGAACTGGCCTTGATCATCGCCAACATGGATGTCACCCACTGTTTCTTCTCCTCGAACCACGCCTCCAACTACCTCCCCGTCCAGGTCTGGCTCCCCGAGGGCAAGGAGGAGATCCTCGCCCTCATCCGCGAGGTGATCCAGAGGCACGATGAGAGCATCCTCAGGCCCGAGGCCTACCGGGGGCTGTGATGGAGACCCCGGTCGTCTCCCTCACGCTGCGGGTGAGATACGCCGAGACCGACCAGATGGGGGTGGTCTATTACGCCAACTACCTCGTCTGGTTCGAGATGGGCCGCGCCGAGTATTGCCGCCGGATGGGATTCAGCTACGCTGAGCTGGAGACAAGCGGTTTCCGCCTCATGGTAGCCGACGCCCACTGCCGTTACAAGGCCCCCGCCCGCTACGACGAGCGCGTCCGGGTCGAGACCACCATCCAGGAATTGAAGAAAAAGACCCTCGTCTTCGGGTACAAGATTTTCAACGATGCCACCGGCCAATTGCTCGCCCAAGGCTATACCAAGCACGTCTGCACGGACATGGCGGGGAGGCTCGTCCGGCTTCCCGAATCCTTCACCCGGTGCCTCGTCGGCACGCCTTGACAAGGCCGCGCGAGATGTGTACCCATTAGGCAAATTCTCCAGGAGAATCGATGACGCCTGAAAACCTCAAAAGCTACGAAGAGATCATCTCCCGCTTTCCAGGCGCCCGCATCGCCGTCATCGGGGACATCGTCGCGGACCAGTACATCTACGGCAAACCGATGAAACTCTCCCGGGAGGCACCCGTCCTCGTGGTCCGCTACGACGGGGAACGGCTCCTTCCCGGCAGCGCGGGAAACACCATCCTCAACCTGGCAGCCATGGGCTGCCAGGTGATCCCCATCAGCCGCCTGGGTATCGATTCCGCCGGCGCGACCCTCCTGTCCATCTTCCGGGAGAGGGACATTCCCACCGACTTCATCGAGGTTACCCCGGAGATTCCCACCACCACCAAGATGCGCATCCTGGCGGGCGACGACCATACCTCCAAACAGCAGGTCATCCGGATCGACAAGGAGGCGCCGGGCCCCTTTCCACCGGAGGTGGAAAACCGGATACTGGAGCACATCCGCGCCCTGGCCGACGAGGTGGACGCGTTTCTCATCTCCGACTACGGCTACCAGCTCATCAGCGGGCGGATTCTCGAGGCCCTAAAGGCAATCTCGGAGAAGCGGTTCACCGTGGTGGACTCGCGCTACCGGCTCCGGGAGTTTTCCGGGGTCCACGTCATGACCCCCAACGAATCCGAGCTCCAGATGGCCGCGGGCCGGACGGCGGAAAACGAGGCGGAGCTCCTGGACATCGGCCGGGACTTCTATCGAGGCCTGGACCTGGAGGCCCTGCTCGTCACCATGGGAAACCACGGCATGGCCCTCTTCGAGGACGGCGGGGAGGTAACCCGCATCCCCATCGTGGGCTCCGACGAAATCATCGACGTCACGGGGGCGGGGGACACCGTGGCCGCCCTGTTCACCCTCGCGAAGGTCTGCGGCGCCACCTACAAGGACGCGGCGCGGATCGCCAATTACGGCGGCGGGATCGTCGTCATGAAGCGGGGCGCCGCCACCCTGACTCCCCGGGAACTTTTGACCTTCATAGAAAGCGAGCATGTCCCCCATGGGACGCATCGTCCTTGACCACGCCGTCCTGAAAGAAACCCTCGACCGGCTCAAGGGAGAAGGCAAGACCGTCGTCTTCACCAACGGCTGCTTCGACATCCTCCACGTGGGGCATGTCCGTTACCTCCGGGGCGCCAAGGCCTTGGCGGACATCCTCGTCGTCGCCGTCAACAGCGACGCCTCCACCCGCCGTCTCAAGGGAAAGGGACGTCCCGTCGTCCCGGAATCGGAGCGCCTCGAGATCCTTGCCGCGCTGGAGATGGTCGACTACCTCACACTCTTCCACACGGACACCGTGGAGCCCCTCCTCAGGCTGCTCAAGCCCCACATCCACGCCAAGGGAACCGACTACACGGAGGAGTCCGTCCCGGAACGGGCGGTCGTCCGGGAATACGGGGGAAGAGTAGCCATCGTGGGGGATCCCAAGGATCACGCCTCGTCCACCCTGATCGATGTCATCAAGGACGCCGACGCGTGAAGATCCTGAACCTCTACAGCGACTGGAAGTGGACCGGCCCCATCGAACCGGTCCTCAATATCATGAACGCCCTCGCCTCGCGGGGCCACGAAATCACCTTCGCCTACGGGCTCCCCCCCTACGAGACCGACCGCTGCATCCATGCCTACATGGGCCGTTACCGGCTGACGCCCGTGACCCGTTTTAAGCTCTCCCACGTCCTCAAGTGGAACAACTGGTCCTCCATCCCCGGCACGATCCACGACCTTCGGCACCTGCCATCTTTCATCGACCGGGGGGGATTCGACCTCGTCCAGGTTCACCGCTCCCACGACCACCTGGTGGGCGGTATCGCCGCGCGCGTCTGCCGGAGCCGTCCCCCCGTCGTCCGCATGGACCACAAACGGGATTCCCTCGCCCCTTCCTTCTCCAACAAGTTCCTCCTTTCCCGTTTCACCGACGGGCTCGTTACCTTTTCCCGGCGCTCTTTTAATCTCCTCCGGGAACGCTTCGCCTTTCCCCTGAAGCGGATGGTCATCGTCAACCCGGCCCTCGACCTGGACCGCCCCGACTTTCACCGTGCCTACGAGCACATGCGGCCCGCCTTCGGCATCCCCGGGGACGCCTTCGTGGTGGGAAACGTGGCGCGTTTTCAGAAATATCGGGGAACGGACCGGCTCATTGAGGCCGTCCACCTCCTTCGGGACCGCCTCCCCCATCTCCGACTGCTCCTGGTGGGACGAAGCGGGGAGATCAAGGAGAGCGTGGAGGCTCCCGTCAAAAAATTCCGCTTGGAAGACCGGGTCATCCTGGCCGGCTACCGCGTGGACGATTACTTCGACACCCTCGCCGCCATGGACGCCTTCGCCTTCCTCACCCCCGGCTCGGACGGCACCGCCCGGGCCCTCCGGGAGGCCATGGTCATGGGGCTGCCCGTCATCGTGGCGAAACGGGGGATGCTGCCGGAGCTGGTGGACGAGGGAAACGCTGGGGTGGTCGTGGAGGACACGCCGGAAAACCTCGCGGAGGCCATCTACGCCCTGGCGACGGACGAAAAACAGCGGGACGCCCTGGCCAGGGCCGCGAAGGACTTCGCCTTAAACGAGTTCCGACTCGATCGGCAGGTCCGGACGGTGGAAAGCTTCTATCAAAAGGTTCTCACCCTTCACAAGGAGGGACCCGACTCATGAACCGCGATACCCTCATCGAACGGCTCAACGAGCACCTCACCGCCGAGCTCACGGCCAACAAGATCTACACCCTCATGGCGGAAAGGTTTGAGGACATGGACACGACCCTCCTTCTCAAGTCCACCGCGGCCGAGGAGCGGGAGCACGCGCGCCTTCTGAGGGCCGAAATCGTCCGCCTGGGCGGCACCCCCCGCATGTTCGACGCGACCCTCGAGAACAAGGTCATGGAGATCGTGGGGAACCTGAAAAACGACGCCGACCTCATGCGCCTCAACTACGTCCTTGAACGCCAGGCCATCATCGAGTACAAGAATGACCTGCTCACCATCGAGGACGCCCGGGCTAAGGCCGCCATCGCGAGAATCCTGGAAGACGAGATCCGCCACGGGGATCTCTATTTTGGGCTGATCAAGGAATTCCGGAAGGTGGACAACCTCTCGGAATCGGAGAGTCCCCTCGATGTTTTCATCGAGTCCGTCGAGACGGGCGTCAGCCGCCTGAACCGGACTTGGCTGGAGATGTTCATGTCGGGGATCATCGGCGCCTTGCATGTCACCTTCGGCGCCCTCGCCATGTCAGCCGTCGCCGGAGGGTTCGCGGGCCTCCTGGGCGAAAAGGCCGCCTACATCCTTGGGGCCGCCATCTTTCCCATCGGCTTCATCCTCCTGAAACTCTCCCGGAGCGAGCTCTTCACGGAAAACTTTCTCGTCCCGGTGGCGCCCGTCTTCGAGGGCCGGGAACCGGTTTCCAAGCTCGGGAAACTCTGGTTCTGGACCCTCTTCGGCAACCTCTTCGGAGCCGTCGCCTTCACCCTGCTCGTCGCCCTCGGTGGGGTGCATTCCATCGGCGCCCTGCCCATCGATCACCTGCGCCACCTATCCGTGTACAAGGTTTCCCGCCCCTACCTTTCCGAGTTCTTCAGCGCCTTCTGGGCGGGCGTCATCATCACGACCATGACCTGGCTCGTCCTGGCCGCCAAGGACAGCGTGGTCAAGATGATCGCCATCTGGTCCACCATCTTCATCCTGGCTTCCCTTTCTTTCACGCACGTCATCGTTTCCACATCCGAGGTCTTCCTCGGCATGGTCATGGGGGCCGATATCTCCATCCTCCTCTGGTTCAAGAAGATCTTCGTCCCCGGCGTCGTGGGCAACCTGACCGGCGGCCTCCTCTTCATCTCTCTGCTCCACTACCTCCAGATCGTCCACGCCAAGAAGGAACACGAACGCTACGAGAAGAAGAAAGAGCACCTCATCAGCCAGGCAATCCTGGACAAGCTGCGGTTGTAGGATCATTTAGGCTTCACATATTAGACTGCAAGGATTGAAAAAAATATACGGCGTGTTGACAAGTGTAACCTTTTGGGTTACACTTTAAAAGTGATTTAAGTCATTTAGGCATAAAGGGCTTGAAGAATTCTTTTATACGGGTTCCAAAAAGGGCATCAAACCAGAACAAACAAACAGATTGGAAAGAATTCTCGATCGACTTCATGCCGCCTGTGAATTGAAAGATATGAGATACCCAGGCTCCAACTTGCATAAATTGACAGGAGATAAAAAAGGATATAATGCCGTAAATGTGTTTCCGGAAACTGGCGTATAATTTTCAAATTTATCGAAGGAAACGCCTACGAAGTGGATTATAACGATTACCATTGAGGAAAGAAGATGAGACCCTTGAAACGATGCCCGGTTCATCCGGGTGAAATCCTCCGGGAAGACTATATGAAACCACTGGGACTGACGGTTACCCGCCTATCTGAAATCGTTGGAGTCTCCCGCAAAACCTTTTCAAAAATCATAAACGGGAAGGGGGCTGTCACGCCGGAGATGGCGCTTCGTCTTTCCCGGGCCTTCGACACATCTCCGGACCTCTGGTTGAATCTGCAAAAAAACTATGATCTCTGGCGGGCGGAGCACGCGTCGAGTGCCTGGAAAGAGGTAAAACCCGTCGTGTATCTGACAGCCCGCTCGTAACTCAAGGATTTCATCGTTTTTATCCCCCAGCCCTCTATTGCCAGATTGCCCACGGCAAACGGGAGCACCTCATCAACCAGGCCATCCTGGATAAACTGTGGGTGTAGGATTATTTACCATTAAGGAAAGACGATGAGATCCTTGAAACGATGCCTGTCACGCGGGGCATGAGCGGCTACGAACTCATGTCGTGGTGCCGGGAACGTCTGGCGTCCTACAAAGTCCCCCACTACATCGAATTCCGCGACATGCTCCCCAAGTCCAAGGTGGGTAAGATGCTTCGAAGGCAGATGCGCCGGGAGGAGCTCCGCAAGCGGGAGGGGTAGATTCCCGGGATTTCGGATCTTTTCAATCTCGGGCCTTAAACTTCGCGCCATGGACCTTCCGAACCCCGAGGATGAGTCCGCTCGATACCAGGCAGAAGAGGCCCAGGTTGGAGAAGACTACCGTGAAATTGCCGCGGGTGATATCGAGGAGAACGCCGCTCAGGGTGGGGCCGATGAGCCCCGAGACGAAGCCGTAGGCGGTGAAGACAAGCCCGAAGATAGCCCCGAAGTGGGCCAGGCCGAAGCAGTCCGTCACCAGGGGCGCCGAGACGGCGAACTGGGTTCCGAAGGCCACGCCGATCATTGCCGCCAGGGCCATGATGGCCCCGGTCGATGATACATGGGGCAGGGCGAAGTAGGCCGCGGCGGCGGCGAAGAAGGAGAGGCTCATGAGAACGTTTCTCCCCACCCGGTCGGAGAGGCTCCCGATGACGAGCCGGCTGATTCCGCTGGTCAGGTTGAAGGCCGTGAGGATGCCAACGGCAAGCCCCACGCTAAGCCCCTTCGATTTCCCGAACGGAATGGCCAGGGTCACCATGGAGATCCCCGCCGCCCCCTGCAAGGCCCACACGCCCCACAAAAACCAGAAGCTCCTCGTGCGAACGGCCTGCCCGACCGTCAGGTCGTCTCCCGGTGCCATTTGGGAAGCTCTGTTCCCGCGCGCCGCGTGCTCCCTCCCCGGCATGCCCGTCATCGCCACGGCCACCAGCCCCGTAGCGATGACCAGGATCATTAGGAGGAGATTCATAGGGCGATAACCCATGGACCGGAACATCCGGTTGAAGAGGGGGGCCATCCCGGCCGCCGAGGCGGCAAAGACGAAATTGACGATGCCCGTCACGAGGCCGCGCCTTTCCGGGTACCAGGCCTGGACGATGGTCAGGGCGGGAATGTAGATGAAGCAGGAGGCGGCGCCGGTGAGAAACGCCCACAAGTAAAGCAGGTAGAGATTCGGGGTGAAGGCAAGGATCAGCAGGGGCAGGCCGCAGATGAACGTGCCGAGAAACATCATCTTCCTGAGGCCAAACCGTTTCTGCCAGCGACCCACGAAAAACATGAGGAGGCCCACGGCGGAAAGAACAAAAAAGAGGATGTTCCCGATGGCCCCCCGCCCGACGTGAAAGACTTCCTGCCAGTAGGCGGCCATGACCCCGGGATACCCGAAGATCAGGGCGCCCGGCCAGAAGATGCAAAGGGCGCTCCCCAGGACAGCAAGGGACCCACTCCCCCTTTTCAAGGGATGACACTCCATTTATCAATCATAAATTTCCCCGCGATTGGTTCAACTCTAATCCGTCTTGTCGCTTGTTGCAAGAGGTTTGACCTTCTTTTTTCCCCTCGGCAATCCTAACCAGGTCGGTCCCTGAAGGAAAGAGCCCTCCACGTTTTCTTCCATCTCCTGAAACATGTCAAAGGGGGACGGTAAAGGTCATGAGGTTATCCCCAAGCTGCCCGCGGATGGCCACGCGGGCGGAGACGCCGGTCAGCCCAACGACGGTGCGCGGCTTTTTAGCCTCGGCCTCCCGGTAGGGGTAGATTCCGATGGTCCGGCATCCCGCGGCATAGGGAATGGCCACGTTCTCGTTGTCTCCCTGCGATGAACAACCCAGCCTACCATGTTGCGCGGGACTTTTAAAATCCAATCTTTCATGAAACTCCTTGACTTGAACCTCTCCGGGAACCATATTGGAAAAGAACCCTGTGTTTTTACCCGTTGGAGGAGGATCAAACATGACTTCTTTTACCGATCTCGCCGTCGTTTCGTGCGGTGTCATGAGCCTGGAAATCCAGGCCCTGCGGGACGAGGGATTCCTCGACACGAAACACGTTTTTTATACCACGCCCGGGCTTCACCAGGACCCGTTCGAGCTGGAACGGCAGCTCTTCGAAAAGGTGGCCAGGGCCAAGAAAGTGGCCCTGGGCGTCATCGTGGTTTACGGGGGAAAGTTCTGCTACGTCAACACGAAGAATCCCACCCGGACCATGAAGACGCTGATGGCCGAACTGCAGCCGAACGTGGCGCGCGTCAACGCCACCCACTGCATGGACATGGTCGCCGGAGAGGAGGAGCGCGACCGCATTGCCCAGGAAGTGGCCGGGGGCGAGAGCGTCTGGTGGATGACGCCGGGCTGGATCAAGTACCGGAACCAGGTCTTCAAAGGGATGGACAAGGCCCGGGCCAACGAGAACTTCGGCCGCCATTCCATAGCCATCGTGCTGGACGCCGTCGGCTATACCGAGAAGTACATGGAGGAAAAGCCGGAGGCGTTTCTCGACTACTCCGACTGGATGGGGCTTCCCATCCAGTCCTATCCCGTCACGCTGGACCGGTTCAAGACCTTGCTTTCCGAGGCGGCGGAAAAACTTAACAAGTAAACGTGCCACCGTGGGTTTCGGGACATTAAGCTGATCCCATTTTCACCCGTGGTTCATCCCCTGAGTCTTGGAGATCTTGTTCAACCCGATTCTTCCTGTACCGGCTTTTTCATATACAGGGAGAGCACCATCCCTACCAGTGAGATTCCCCCTGCCACCAGAAAGGGAAGGGTGAAAGAATGGCTGACATCTGCCAGGTAGCCCCCCAGGGCGGGACCGATTGCCTGGCCGATGCCGAAGAAAAGGGTGATAAACCCCAGCCCCGCCGGAGCCAGGCGGGGGCCGACAAAATCACCGGCCGCCGCCGCCATGATGGTGGGAATACTCCAGGCCGTCAGCCCGAACATGAACGCCGAAAGGTAAAACCCGAATTTCACCTTGATTAGGGCGTAAATGATATAGGAAGCCCCGAGAACCAGGTAAGCAAGGGCCGCCCCCCGGCTTCTTCCGAGGCGGTCCGAGATGCCGCCCCAGATAATGCCGCAGAAGATACTCAGCCCTCCGACGGTCGCCCAGAGCGCCCCTGCCCATGCCTGGGAATACCCCATTTCCTTGACCAGGTAGGCGGCAAAAAAGACCATGTAGATGATGTAGGACAGCCCGTAAAAGAAATAGACCACGCCAAGATACCAGACCGAAGGCCTTCGGTAGATCCTTGACCAGTCCAGGGCCGAGGCCTTGCCTCCCGGCCTGGAAGCGGATGCCTCCGCGTCATCATCCGACACGCCAACCGGCAGGAGGCCCTTCTCCTCCGGGCGACTCCGGACAAAAAGGAACACGATACCCGAAACGACCAGGACGGCGCCTCCGAGAATATACCAGGAATAACGCCACCCGTCGGCGCCAAAGGCCTTCAGAATTGGGGGAACCACCAGTCCCGAGATCAATGTTCCCATGCCGATTCCCGCCGAGACAATGCCCGTGGCAAACCCCCGTTTTCTCATGGCAAACCACGCGGATCCCAGCGCCATCGCCGGCACGTAAGCGGCCCCGTTTCCCAGCCCGGTCAAAAAACGCATGGACAAGGCAAACCCGAAGGAGTTCGCGAGCCCGGTCAGCATCATGGTGACACCCATCAACACCAGTGCAAGGGTAATCACGATGCGGGTTCCGAACCGGGCCGCAAGAAATCCCCCGATGATGGCCATGGATAGGTAACCGATAAAATTTCCGGTTCCCAGCAGTCCAAGTTGCGTATAATCGAATTTTAGGCCGTCCTTCATCGCCGGAAGGATGATGGTATAGGCCATGCGGCCGAAGCCGTGGGCCGCGATGGTGGTGAGCAATCCCATGAAGATGACCACCCAGCCATAATGGAATTTTTCTTTTTTCATCACCTTTCTCCCAACTTTTTTGAAGCATCCCCTTTTTTTACTACTCCTCCAGGATAACCGCATCTTCTATCTTGGGCATCACCTCCTCAAAGACACTTACTCCCCTTTTGCCGAGAATAAAAAAATCTGAATGGAGAAAACAGGAGATGTTTTCTTATAAATAATTAATCCTGCTAATCCTGTCAATATGTCGTGTTAGAAGATCCGAAGTGCGTCCTTTGTATTTTTATCACCTTATGTTCTTATCAGTCGTGATTCGCAAACATTCTTTTACTGTTACCACACATAAATGCAGTTACGATACAGGTTAATTTATTGATATTTCAAAATGATGCTTCGCGGTTGCTTTTCTGTTTGGGAATTGACACTTCCGAGATGGATATGCTAAAAATGAGCCGTAAGCGCGGAGAGATGGCCGAGTTGGTCGAAGGCGGTTGATTCGAAATCAACTGAGCGCATTGCGCGCTCCGGGGGTTCGAATCCCTCTCTCTCCGCCATTTTTCACATGTCGGGGGTTCACATCCCCCGAGGGTGTGATATAATGAATTACTTCAAGAGGGAGAGATGTCCGAGCTGGCCGAAGGAGCACGATTGGAAATCGTGTGTACCCCCACAAGGGGTACCGAGGGTTCGAATCCCTCTCTCTCCGCCATGAGTGTTCAAGGGTGAACGGCCTGGATAGTCGGGTCCTGCGCAACGTAAACCCGCAAACCCCGTCAGGTCCGGAAGGAAGCAGCGGTAGTGGGACCTTGCGTGTGCCGCAGGGGTGCCTGACTATCCAGTCGGTTCACCCTTTCATCAGGTAGCGGCATGTCTTATCTTGTCCTCGCGAGAAAATGGCGGCCCCAGACCTTCGAGGAGGTCGTGGGGCAGCAGATCATCACAAAGACCCTGAAAAACGCCATCGAGCAGAACCGGGTCGCCCACGCCCTGTTGTTCTGCGGGCCCCGCGGCGTGGGGAAGACCTCCGTGGCGCGTATCCTGGCAAAGGCCATGAACTGCGAAAAGGGGCCAACCCCTAGCCCGTGCGGTCAGTGTCCTGCCTGCCGTGAGATCTCCCAGGGCGTCAGCCTGGACATCCACGAGATCGACGGGGCCTCCAACCGGGGGATCGACGAGATACGCAAGCTCAAGGAAACGGTCATGTATCTCCCGGCAAGCCTCACCACGAAGGTCATCATCATCGACGAAGTCCACATGCTGACGAAGGAGGCCTTCAACGCCCTCCTCAAGACCCTGGAGGAGCCTCCCGAGCACGTCATTTTCATCCTGGCCACCACGGAACCCCACAAGATCCCTCCCACGATTCTTTCCCGCTGCCAGCGCTACGATTTCCGACGGGTTCCCTTTCACCTGATGGTGGAACATCTCAAGAAGATCGTGAGCCGGGAGGGATTTACCGCCGACGAGAACGCCCTGACGCTGGTGGCGAGGGAGGCCACGGGAAGTCTTCGGGACGCGGAGGTGGTGCTCGACCAGTTGATGCTCATCTCCGAGGACAGGAAGATTACCATCGAGGACGCCCGGTCCACCCTGTCGGTGGTGGATACCTCGGTCATGATACGGGTACTCGATTTCATCATACGACAAGATGCCGAGGGGCTTTTGGGGCTGATCCACGACCTGGTGGACGCGGGAACCGACCTCGCCTTTTTCTATCGGTCCTTTCTCCTCTTTCTCCACGACCTGCTCCTCTTGAAGGCGGCGGGGGATCGGGAGGTCGCCATGGAGCGGGGGGAGGAGGAGATAACAAGGATGCGGGAGCTCATCCGTCCCGTCTCGCTCGAGCAGATAGAGCAGTGGATACAGATCTTCCACGACAAGGAACGGTTTGTCCTTCAGAGCGAATACGCCCGGATCGGCCTGGAATCGGCGCTGCTGCGCATGGTCCACGTGGGCCAAGTGGTCTCGCTAGAGGCCCTCATCCGGCAGTTGGAGGCGCGTCTTGGGGGAGGGAAAATACCCGAAACGCAACCTGCCGCTTCCCGGATTCAGAGTGTAGAGGCCCCAAAGGAGGCTGAAACCCGTCCTCCCCGTCCGGAGGAAAAGAAAGAAAAGTCAAGGGATTCTGACAGAAAGGAACCTGGCAGCGGAGAAAAGGAGGATTTCCTTCGCGGGTTCCTTGAATTCGTGAAAAAAAAGGCGATGCCCCTTTCCGTGCAGCTCTCGGAGGCCTGCGGTGTCCGGTGGCAGGGTGATATGGTGGAATTCCTGTTCCCCCTCAGGTCCTTTTCGCTTCACCTCTTGCAAACCCCGGAGAAAGAGAAACAACTCAAGGACCTTTTGAAGGCCCATACCGGGCGGGATGTTTCCCGCGTGGCATTCAGGCAAGAGACAGGCGGAAACGACAGGGCCGGTATGGGTGAAACGTCGGAAGATACCGCGCCGGCCAAGAAGGGACTCGCCCGGCATCCCGCTGTTCAGAACGCCCTCGGGATCCTGGGTGGGAAACTCGTCGAGATAAAACCGATAAGCAAGCAAGATAAGGAGGAACAATGAGTCCGAAACTGTCCGATATCATGAAACAGGCCCAGAAGATGCAGGCCAAGATGGCGGAAATCCAGGAGGAGCTGGGCGACAAGGTGGTGGAAGCCACTTCGGGGGGCGGCATGGT
The DNA here is from genome assembly GCA_026986155.1 of bacterium. Classification (GTDB taxonomy): domain Bacteria; phylum Desulfobacterota; class S145-22; order S145-22; family S145-22; genus JAOZMY01. Next base: position 7,443 of record JALSPC010000047.1, on the reverse strand, counting down.
CAAGGTTCTGGCAAACGGTCGCCAGGAAGTTCTTTCCATTCAGATAGAACCCGACGTGGTGGATCCGGAAGACGTGGAGATGCTCCAGGACCTGGTGGTCGCCGCGGTGAACGACGCCCTCCGAAAATCCCAGGAGATGATGGCGGAGGAGATGAAGAAACTCACGGGCGGCATGTCGATTCCCGGCCTTTTTTGAGGAGACGATGGAACCCTATCCCAAGCCCGTCCTGCGCTTGATCGACCTTTTTTCCAAGCTCCCCGGCGTGGGGCGGAAAAGCGCCACCCGCATGGCCTTTCATGTTTTAAACGCCTCGAACGCCTACGCAGAGGCCCTTGCCGAGGCGATCCGCGCCGTCAAGAATGACTTGCGCCTCTGCGCCCGTTGTTTCAATCTCGCGGACGCGGAACTGTGCGCCATCTGCCGGGACCCCAAGCGGGATCCCCGCGTGATCTGCGTCGTGGAGGACACGAAGGACCTCATCGCCATCGAGCAAACGGGGGCGTTCCGGGGCCTTTATCACGTCCTCCAGGGGCACATCGATCCCCTCAAGGGGATGGGGCCCGAGAAGCTCCGCATCGACGAGCTTATCACCCGCCTCCAAAAGGAGCCGGTGCGGGAGATCATTCTGGCAACCAATTCCGACACCAACGGGACCGCCACGGCCCTTTACCTCGTGAAGCGGTTCCAGCCCTTTGGCCTCAAAGTCACGCGGCTCGCGCAGGGAATCCCCGTGGGAGGAGACATCGAATACGTGGACACGCAAACCCTCGGGGCCTCCCTCAAGCAGCGCACCGAGTTCTGAAACGCCCGGACTCGAAGGCAAATATTGATACAGATTTACACAGATGAAAAACGCGAACTCATAAGTGCTACTTGAGGGATTTGCTACGCAAAACTTTCCCGCGTCTTGACACGCGTCACCGGTCATGATAGGTATTTCTGCCGTGGGGATGTAGCTCAGCTGGGAGAGCACCACGTTCGCAACGTGGGGGTCGTGGGTTCGAATCCCATCATCTCCACCATTTTTTTATGCCGGCCTGTTCCGGCCATTCTGCCCTTTGGTTTTATTCCTCGGCGTGAAGGGCCATGTTTTGGGCTTTTGTGTTAGGTAAAGACGGGATGAATCTTATCCTCTTGGGAACACACTGAAACAAGAATTCCCACAAATCACGACAAAAAAACGGTCGCGTTTACAGAAGTAATTCTAATCTTTCGCTTTCTACCATGTCGTCGGTCTTTCTGTCTGAGCTCATCCGCGCAGCCGGGCTCCTAACCGGCACGTCACACCCGTTAATACGCGTAAATCCGTCCGTAGGGGCGCTTGGAATAGGGAATCATTTTCAGGAAGGGTTCTGCCATGATCTCGTCCAGGTCAAGGCGAAAGGCACGAGCGAAGGCCCTCAGGTGCGGCCGCATGGTCTTGTAGTCCGCCTCGTCGAGCTCGAATATCTTGACTTCTCTTCCTATCTGCCAGTCTTCCACCTTGCCGCGGACATACATGACGCCGCCGTGCATGCCGGTTCCCACCATGTAACCGGCGATGGGTTCGCCCGGCGCCAGGCCGAGGCCCAGGACGAGGATAATGCCGCCCGCCTGGTATTCCCCCAGGAAATCGCGGGCGCTGCCTCCCACCACCATGACGGGAACCTGTTTCTCAAACGATTTCATATGAATCCCCACGCGGTATCCCACGCTGCCGCGGATGAAAACCCTGCCGCCCCGCATCCCGTATCCAAGGACGTCTCCCGCGTTACCGTCGATGATGACCTCCCCCGCGTTCATGGTGTTGGCCACGCCGTCCTGGGCGTTGCCCTTGACCCGGATCCTGGGACCGTCCATGAAGGCGGCCAGGTCGTTTCCCGGCACGCCTTCGAGGGTGAGGCGAATGTCTCCCTGGAGCCCGCCGCCGATATAGCGCTGGCCGTTCACGTGCGTCACGTGAAGACTTTTCGCGCCCGAATCGACGAGATGGTGAATCTTTTCGTTCAACGTCCGGTAGTGCAATCCTTTCGCGCTTATCCTCATGAAACCCTTTCGCTCACATGTAAACGGTTGATAGTTTGTAGGACCTCAGGTCCCTTGGGAAATCGATGACCCCGAAATCGGACTCCAGCAGGCGCCGCTTGAAGGGGCCCACATCGATTCTTTCCCGGATCAGCCCCGTGTAAATTCCCGCCCGGTCCACTGCCCCGATGAGGATGAAGCCGATCAGGCGGTCATCCTTGAGAACCATTTTTCTATAGACGTTGTTCTTCTTGTCCAAGAACCGCTTGACCTCGTAGCCCGCCTCCTCCGGGGGGTTCATGAGGCCCGCGGAAATGGCGGGAATTCCCCCCACCTCGACGGAGTTCATAACGAGGCCGCCCAGGTAGGCGCTTTCCTGCCCCGCCATGGCCATCCCGGCGATCTTTCCCTGCCTGTAGGCGTTGGGAAGGATGGGAATGACGCGCTTTTCCCCGCTGAGCAGCTCGGTGGCCTCCGCCACGTCCCCCGCCGCGTAGACATGGGGCACGTTCGTCCGCATGGCGTCATCCACCAGGATACCGCGCCCGCAGGCGATGGGGGTATCGGCCGCCACTCGCAGGTTCGGGCGCACCCCGATGGCGATGATCAGGTGATCCGCTTCCAGGCTCTCCCCGTTTTCGAGGAGAACCTCCCGGACCTTCCCATCCCCGCCGGGCACGATTTTCCGGATGGTCGTCCCCTTCCTGAGGGTCACGCCTTCCTGGACCAGTTTCTTCTCCAGGATCCCGGAGGCCGTCTTGTCGAGGACCAGGCCCAAAATTCTGTCCATAAGCTCCACGACGGTGATGTCGATGCCGTGGGCCTGCAGGCCCTCCATCGCCTTGACGCCGATGAGGCCTCCGCCCAGGATCACCACCTTTTTCAGGGAGGGCGCGAGGCGCTTCAACGCCTTGGCGTCGTCCCAGGTGGTAAAGGTCGTCACACCTCCGGCGTCCGCCCCCTCGATGGGGGGAACGAAGGGAACCCCGCCCGTTGCGATGAGCAGACGGTCGTAGGAAACCGCCTCCCCGTCCGCGAGGATCACCCGGGAGGCCTCCGTGTCCACCCGCGCCGCTTCCCGCCCCAGGAGCGCCGTGACACCGGTGTCCCTGTAAAAGGAGGCGGGACGATACGCCATGTGACGCGCGTCCACCTGCCCCGCCAGGAAATAGGAGATGAGCGGGCGGGAATAGGTGGCGTAAGGTTCCTTCGAGATAAGGATAATCTCGCCCTCCGGATCGACCCGCCGGATTCCCTCCACTCCGCCGATGGCGGCCGCGGAATTTCCAATGATGACGTATTTCATTCTCCTCTATCCTCGAACACAAGGGCCTCGTTGGGACAGTGGGCCACGCAGGCGGGCTCCTCTTCCCCGTAACAGAGGTCACACTTGCTGGCAATCTTTTTTAAGGTTTCGTCCCTCGCGATGGCGCCATAGGGACAGACCATGATGCACATCCAGCATCCCACGCACTTGTCCGCGTCGTGGAGCACCGGCCCGTCCGGGGCCTCCCGGTGCATGGCCCCCGTCATGCACGCCTCGATGCAGGGCGGCTCGTTGCAGTGCCGGCACTGGAGGGCGAAGGAGAAGGACCCGAACTCCTCCACCTGGACACGCGGCAAGGGCCGGGGAAACTCCTCGTTGAAGGCCTTGATGATGTCCTTTGTCTTAGAATGCGCCACCACACACCAGATCTCGCAGAGCCGGCACCCGGCGCATACCTCTTCTTTCGCGTAAACCCGTTTCATCTTTTCGTGTTACCTTCCCGCTGGCAAGATGCCAAGGATTTCCAGTTCGCTGTCCGTCAGGCCGACACCCCGCAGGTGAAGACGGTTCCCTCTCAGGCTTTCGATGGCGTTGATCCCCATGCCCCCGAGCATCTCCTTGATTTCGTGCTCCCACGCGCGCAGGAGGTTCATCAGGCGTTCCTTCGCGATCTCTGGGTTGAGGCGCTTTTCCAGGTAGGGATCCTGGGTGGCGATCCCCCAGTTGCACTTTCCCGTGTAGCAGATCTGGCAGAGGTGACACCCCATGGCCACGAGGGCGGAGGTTCCGATATAGACGGCGTCGGCGCCCAGGGCGATGGCCTTGATCACGTCGGAGCTGCTGCGGAAGCCCCCCGCCGCGAGTATGGAGGCCTGGTGACGGATGCCCTCTTCACGCAGGCGCTGGTCCACCGAGGCGATGGCCAGCTCAATGGGGATGCCCACGTTGTCCCGGATGGTGGTGGGCGCGGCCCCGGTCCCCCCGCGGATCCCGTCAAGGGCGATGATGTCGGCCCCCGCCCGCACCATGCCGCTGGCGATGGCCGCCGAGTTGTGAACCGCCGCGATCTTCACGGAGACGGGTTTCTCGTAGCGGGTCGCCTCCTTCAGGGCGTAGATGAGCTGCCGGAGGTCCTCGATGGAGTAGATGTCGTGGTGCGGTGCCGGGGACAGGGCGTCGGATCCCTCCGGGATCATCCGGGTCCTGGAAACCTCCCGGCTCACCTTCTCTCCCGGCAGGTGACCCCCGATGCCCGGTTTCGCCCCCTGGCCTATCTTGATTTCGATGGCGGCGGCCGCCTGGAGGTAGTCCTTGTGGACCCCGAACCGCCCCGAGGCGCACTGGACGATGGTCCGTTCCCCGTACCGGTAGAGGTCCCGGTGCAGGCCTCCCTCGCCCGTGTTGTAATAGGTGCCGAATTCATAGGCGGCGCTGGCCAGGGCCTTGCTCGCGTTGAAGCTGATGGCCCCATAGGAGAGGGCGGAAAAGACAACGGGCATCCGAAGCTCCAGTTGTGGGGCGAGTTTCGTGTTCAGGCTGATCTTGCCGTCCTTCACGGAGACGTCGAGCCGTTCCGGTTTCCGGCCCAGGTAGGTCTTCAGCTCCATCGGTTCCCTGAGCGGGTCAATGGACGGGTTGGTCACCTGGCTCGCGTTCAGGACCATGTGATCCCAGTAGATGGGATAGGGACGGTCGTTTCCCATGCCGGTCAAGAGGACGCCGCCTGTTTCCGCCTGTTTGTAGATGTTTTTGATGACCCGGCCCGTCCAGTTGGCGTTCTCCTTGAAGGTGGTGGGGTTCTGCCGGACGATGAGGGCGTCGGTGGGACACATCGTCACGCAGCGTAGGCATCCCACGCACCTGCTGGAGTCCACGGTCACCACGTCTGACGCCGCGTCGTAGCGATGGGCCTCGAAGGCGCACTGTCGGACACAGACTTGGCAGCGAATACAGCGTTCCAGGTTGCGTTCGACGAGAAATTCCGGTTCAAGGTAGCTGAATCTCACGACGCGGCCTCCTGCTGAAGTCTCGCGATGACGGGTTCCCCCGTCCGGGGCATCCAGACGGTATCGGGGCGGGGGCATATCTCGCGGATGCCCGATTCCTCACTCGAGACGTAGACAATACTCCCCTTCCGGGCGGCCACGAGGGGACGCAGCTTGACCCGGTCGTTCAGGGCTACCATCATGTCCCTGCTGCCCAAAACGATGGCAAAGGGCCCGTTGGCCATGGCGCTTCCGTAAACCATCCGAAGGGTCGTGTAATAGTTTTTTTCCTCTTCGGGCATGTGGGCGATCAGGTCCCAGAAGGGCGGGGCGAGAATGGCGCAGGCCGTTTCGATGGGAAGGCCGTGTTTCCGCAACAGCAGGTCGAAGAGGTAGGCCATGACCTCCGTGTCGGTCATCATGGTGCAGTGGTATCCGAACATCTCCACGTAGCGCTTGTTGATGCCGTAGGACGAGATCTCGCCGTTATGGACGATGGCCCAGTCCAGAATCGTGAAGGGATGCGCGCCTCCCCACCAGCCGGGGGTATTGGTGGGGAACCGTCCGTGGGCTACCCACATGTAGGCCCTGTATTCATCGAGCCGGTAGAAATCCCCCACGTCCTCGGGAAACCCGACCGCCTTGAAGGCCCCCATGTTCTTGCCGCTGGAGAAGACGAAGGCACCTTCGATGGTCTTGTTTATCTTCATGACCTCCCGGACCACGAAGTCGTCGGCGGAAAGGCCGGCGCGCTCGAGGATTTCCTCCTTCGGATCCACGAAATACCGCCAGATGATGGGCGAAGGCCCGATCCCGAAGGCCTTCCGGGTGGCGATGGGGCCCGATTCCCGGATATGGAAGCTGGCGTGGATCAGCTCCTCGCAGGTTACCTGGCTCGCGCCGTCGTCATAGAAGAGGTGGAAGGCATAACTGTCCGGAAACTCCGGGTAGATGCCGTAGGCGGCAAACCCGCCTCCCAGGCCGTTGCTCCGGTCGTGCAGCAGGGCGATCGACTGGATGATGTCGTCCCCAGAAGTCCGCCGGCCTGACTCGTCCATGTAGGCGGAAAGCCCGCAGCCGGATATCTCTTTTTCCCGATAGATGTCGTTTATCATTCCCCTGCAAACCCTTCCTCAAAAGTGGACTGCTTTTTATCACAATTTCCGCTTCCATGTCAACAATTAAAATCGATGGACGTTTCACTTTGGCATAAAAAAAGAAACAAACTCGGGTTATCCCATGGGATAACCCGAGTTCATGGCATTTCAAAAGCCATGTTGGAAAATAATATCAGACCACAAAGGGCGCCAAGAGGTCGAGTTCCTCTTCCGGGATCCCCCCGGTGGTATCGATGGAAAAGCGGCTGTAAGCGGGGATGGGATCCCATCCCTTGAAGGCCTCTTTCTGTTTTAGGTAGATGCCAAAATCGGCATCTGAGGCGTCGTTTCCCGCCGCCCGGCGCTCTTCCAGGAATTTCCGGACCTGGTCTTCCGCGCAGTGGCATACCAGGGCGAGTAAATTGGCACCTATCTCCCCCGCGAGGGCGGCGGCCCGCTCCCGCTGAGAGGCATCGAGAAAGCTGGCGTCCAGGCAGACGGAGCGCCCGTCACGCAAGGTCTCCCGCGCCGACGCGAACATGCGATCGTAGACCCGCGCCCGGTTCTCCGGCCGGTAAAGCCCCTCGTTCCACCTTCCGGCGGCGAACGTCTGTCCCTCCATAAGGTCTTTCCGCACGACATCGGAGCTCACCACGGTGATCCCGTTCCTGTCGGCAAGGGCCCTCGCCACGGTGGTCTTCCCCGTCCCGGAAAGTCCCATGGTCAGGACGAGATAGGGACGCTCGTAGCGTCGAATCAGTCTCTCGGCAAGCCCGAGGTAGGCCCGGGACAGGGCCTTCGAGCGTTCCCGCTGCTTTTCTGGAACCGAGGCGTCCCCCGCGGTGAAGGCGTGAACCTTGGCGCGGACCGTGGCGCGGTAGCAGGCGTAGAAGTCGAGCATGCGCGGTCCCCATTTGTCTTCCACGTGTGCAAAATAGACATTCAGAAGAACGGGATTCCGGAAGGCCTGCCCCAGGAATTCCAGTTCCATCACGAGGAAGGCGAGGTCGGACATGGTGTCGATGAAGCGGAAACGCTCGTTGAACTCGATGCAGTCGAAGATGTAGAGGGCCTTTTCCTCGAAGATGA
>JALSPC010000046.1 GCA_026986155.1 bacterium | reverse complement strand
CAGCGCCACGATCCCGTCCCGAATGATCCAGCCCGTCGTGTCTTCCCCCTCCTTCAAGACCCGCCCCGACAGGGGCGCCGCCATGCCCTTGATGATGCGAACGAGTGTCATTCCGTCTCCTGGGTCCTCCAGGAAAAGGACGTGATCCTCTCCCGCGGACACGTCGAGGGTCAGGGGTCCGATCTTGCCCCGCGCGCCCTCGAAAACGACCTGTTTCAGTGAAAAAACAACCCGGATCGATGGATTTTTCATCTATTCAAATTATCACGAGATTCCATCAATCACAACCCCCGGACGCGGCGGACCCGCCACGCGTCATTTGACTTTACCCCCCTCATGTCCTACAATTTTGTAGGATTACAATAAGCGGGCGAGGTACAGGGTGACAAGCAAGGATAATGAGAGAAAACTGAAGGAGCTTTCCCTCCTTTTCGACATCAGCCAGGCGTTGGACCAGAGCTTGGACATCCGGGAGGTTTTGGCGCCAACCCTCCAGGCCCTGGCGGACCACGTGGGCATGTCGCGGGGAACCCTGACGCTACTGAACCGGAAGACGGGGGAGATCGCCATCGAGGTGGCCCACGGGCTGTCCCCCAGCCAGCGCCGCCGGGGGAAGTACCGCCTCGGGGAGGGTATCACGGGAAAGGTCGTCCAGACGGGGAGGCCCGCCGTCATTCCCAGGATCTCCGACGATCCCCTCTTCCTCGACCGGACGGGCGCCCGAAAGGGGCTGAAGAAATCGGACATCTCCTTCCTCTGCGTTCCCATCAAGATAGGAAAAGAGGTCATCGGCGCCCTCAGCGTGGACCGGGTGTTCGACAAGACGGTCTCCTTCGAGGAGGACATCCGGCTGCTGTCCACCATCGCCTCCATGGTGGCCCAGGCGGTTCGCCTGCGCCAGACGGCCCAGGAGGAACGTCAGCGTCTCATCGAGGAGAATCTCCGCCTTCGGGAGGAGCTGAGGGACCGCTTTCACCCGGCCAATATCATCGGCAACGCGCGCGAGATGCAAGCCGTCTTCGACCTCATTGCCCATGTCTCCAGGGCGGACACTACCGTTCTCGTTCGGGGAGAGAGCGGGACGGGGAAGGAACTGGTCGCCAACGCCATCCACTACAACAGCCACCGCGCCGACGGCCCCTTCATCAAGGTGAACTGCGCCGCCCTGCCGGAAACCGTGATCGAAAGCGAACTCTTCGGCCACGAAAAGGGCGCCTTTACCGGGGCCACCTCCCAGCGAAAGGGGCGCTTCGAGCTGGCGTCTGGCGGCACCATCTTCCTGGACGAGATCGGCGACCTCTCGAGCGCCACCCAGATAAAACTCCTGCGGGTCCTCCAGGAGAAGTCCTTCGAGCGGGTGGGTGGTTCCCAGACCCTCCACGTGAACGTCCGTGTCATCGCCGCCACGAACCGGGACCTGGAGGCCCTTATCGAGGAGGGAAAGTTCCGGGAGGACCTCTACTACCGACTCAACGTCTTCCCCATCCACCTCCCGCCCCTGCGGGAAAGGAAGGCGGATATTCTCCTCCTCGCAGACCACTTTGTGGAGAAATACAACAAGATTCACCACAAGGACATCCGCCGCATCTCCACGCCCGCCATCGACATGCTGATGAGCTACCACTGGCCGGGCAACGTCCGGGAGCTGGAAAACTGCATCGAGCGGGCCGTCCTGCTGAGCAAGGATGATGTCATCCACGGCCACCACCTCCCGCCCACGCTCCAGACGGCGGAGGCCACGGGGACCCACTTCTCCGAAACCCTGCCGGAGGCGCTGGACAACCTGGAGCGGGAGCTGGTCGTGGAGGCCCTGAAGGAATCCCGCGGCAACATGGCGAAGGCGGCCAAGCGCTTGGGGATCACGGAGCGCATCATGGGCCTGCGGGTGAAGAAACACGGAATCGACCCCCGGAGGTTCAAAGGCGGAGAGTGACACACATCGCCCTCCCCTCGGGGAAAACATTACCAGACGAAAGGAAGACAAATCCCATGAAAGTTCTCATCCTGATGCACGACCGGGAAGAAGACGCCGGAACCATCCAGACCTACCTGGATGAACGCGGGGCCGAAACCCGCATCGCGCGACTCTACGCGGGAGAGCCCCTGCCCGGCGACGCCCTCCGCTTCGACGCCGTTGTCTCCATGGGCGGCCCCATGAACGTCTACGAGGACGATAAATACCCGTACCTCAAGGAGGAGACCGAGTTTCTCGCCCGGTGTTTCCGGGAAGGACTGCCTGTCCTGGGGATCTGCCTTGGCGCCCAGCTGATGGCTCGGGCCGCCGGCGCCAAAGTCACCCGCGCCCCCCGGGAAGAGACCGGCTGGTACACCGTAACTCTCACGGATGCGGGCAGAAACGACCCCTTCTTCCAAGGGCTCCCTGACGCCTTCACCGTCTTCCAATTGCACGGCGACACCTTCGACATCCCTGGAAACGCCGCGCTCCTGGCTACCTCGGAGACCTGCCGGAACCAGGCCTTCCGGATCGGAAACAGCCTGGCCCTCCAGTTTCACCTGGAAATCCAGGCCGACAAACTCGCCGTCTGGCTCATCGGGCACAATTTGAGGGACGATGTCCTTACAACCTACGAGAGGATACGGGAAGGCCTGGACCAAAAAGCCCGGACCCTTTATAACAATTTTTTCGGGACGCCCCGATAATCCTACAAAATCGTAGGATAAAACCCTGTATTCCTACATTTAGGTAGGTTCTTGCCGCTCCTCTCTCGCCGTTCCATCTCGGCATAACCCATTGATATTAAATAATTATAACAATACGGGTTCCGGGTGGCACGCGGATTGCTTTCCATGTTACAAAAAAACCCACGGGAGGCACCCAAGAGTTGAACGCCACGAACACCCTTTTCGTTCTTGTTTCCGCCGCGCTCGTCATGCTTATGACTCCCGCCCTGGGGCTCTTCTACGGGGGCATGGTTCAGAAGAAAAACGTCCTGGGAACCATCATGCACAGTTTCATTATCCTGGCCGTTGTCTCCCTGGAATGGGTATTCTGGGGATACAGCCTCTCCTTCGGCCCCGATATCCACGGGATCATCGGCGGGCTGTCCCACCTGGGGCTCAGCGGCGTGGGCCTGGCTCCCAACCCCCACTACGGCGGCACCATCCCCGCTCTCGCCTTCATGATCTTCCAGTGCATGTTCGCCGTCATTACCCCCGCCCTCATCACGGGCGCCTTCGCGGAGCGCATCAAGTTCAGCGCCTTCCTCCTCTTCGCCATCCTTTGGGCCACTTTCGTCTATAATCCCCTCGCCCATTGGGTCTGGGGCGCGGGGGGATGGATTCATAAACTCGGCGCCCTCGACTTCGCTGGGGGCACGGTCATCCATATCAGCTCCGGCGCCTCCGCCCTGGCCGCCGTCCTCGTCATCGGGAAACGCCGCGGATACGGGAAGACGCGTTACATCCCCCACAACCTCCCCATGACCATCACGGGCGCCGCCCTGCTCTGGTTCGGCTGGTTCGGGTTCAACGCGGGAAGCGCCCTCGCGTGTGACGGGCTGGCCGTCAACGCCTTCATCACCACGCACATCGCCGCCTCGACCGCCGCGCTTACCTGGATCCTGGTGGAATGGCGCCACGGGGGCAAACCCACCACGCTCGGGGCCGCCAGCGGCGCCGTGGCTGGTTTGGTGGCCATCACCCCCGCGGCCGGATTCGTGGGGCCGCTGGCCGCCGTCGCCATCGGCGGCGTGGCGGGAATCATCTGCTACTACGGCGTCATGGTGAAATCCAGGTTCGGCTACGACGACGCCCTCGATGTGGTCGGCATCCACGGCCTCGGCGGCATCTGGGGAGCGCTCGCCACGGGCTTGTTTGCCTCCCGGCTCATCAATCCCGGGGGAGCCGACGGCCTGTTCCACGGAAACCCCGGCCTGCTCGTCGTACAGGTTGTCTCGGTCATTGCCGCCATCGTCTTCGCCTTCGGGATGACGGTGATTATCCTGAAGGTCGTGGACGGCCTCGTGGGGCTGCGGGTGACGGACGAGGAGGAAGAGATGGGCCTGGATATCACCCTGCACAGCGAAACCGGCTATACTTTCTAAACCCGGAGGCGACAACCATGAAGAAGATCGAGGCGATCATCAAGCCGTTCAAGTTAGAGGACGTGAAGGACGAGTTAAACCGGATTGGGGTAAAGGGGATCACGGTGGTGGAGGTAAAGGGGT
>JALSPC010000045.1 GCA_026986155.1 bacterium | reverse complement strand
GATACCGTTTCCCTTTACCAGCAAGGGGATTTCGTCGATCTCTGCAGGGGACCCCACGTCCCGTCCACGGGCAAGATCGGGGCCTTCAAGCTCTTGAGCCTGGCGGGGGCCTACTGGCGCGGTGACGAGCGCAACAAGATGCTCCAGCGTATCTACGGGACCGCCTTTTTCGACAAGAAGTCCCTCCGGAAATACCTGAAACGCCTTGAAGAGGCGAAAAAGCGGGATCACCGGAAACTGGGGAAGGAGCTGGATCTTTTCAGCGTTAGCGAGGACGTGGGGCCGGGGCTGGTGCACTGGCATCCCATGGGGGCGAGGGTTCGGAACATCATCGAGACCTTCTGGCGCGATAGCCACTACGAGCACGGCTACGATCTCCTCTATACCCCTCACATCGGCCGCTCGGAGCTATGGCGGCGAAGCGGGCACCTCGACTTCTACCGGGAGGGAATGTACGCCCCCATGGAGATCGACGAGCACGACTACTACGTCAAGCCGATGAACTGTCCCTTCCATATCCAGATATACAACAGCCAGATCCGCTCCTACCGGGATCTGCCTCTCCGCTGGGCGGAACTGGGAACGGTCTATCGCTACGAGAAGAGCGGCGTTCTGCACGGTCTCTTGCGGGTCCGCGGGTTTACACAGGACGACGCCCACATCTTCTGCACGCCGGAGCAAATAAAGGACGAGATCCTGGAAGTCCTGCGGTTCAGTCTCTATCTCTGGCGGTGTTTCGGGTTCGAGGATATCTCCGCCTACCTGGCCACACGCCCGGAGAAGTTCGTGGGGGACCCGGCCCGGTGGGAACAGGCCCAGCGTTCACTGGAGAAGGCGGTGGCGGCTGAGGGTCTGGAATGCAAGACCGACGCGGGCGGCGGCGCCTTCTATGGTCCCAAGATAGACCTGAAGATACGGGACGCCATCGGCCGCGAGTGGCAGACCACCACGATCCAGTTCGACTTCAATCTCCCCGAGCGGTTCGACATGACTTTCATGGGCGCCGACGGGCAGCGGCACCGCCCCTACATGGTGCATCGCGCCCTCCTGGGATCGCTGGAGAGGTTTTTCGGCATCCTCGTGGAACATTACGCGGGGGCCTTTCCCCTCTGGCTGGCGCCGGTACAGGCGCGGGTTTTGACCATCACGGACAACCAGGTTCCGTTCGCCCGGGAGGTGGTGGAAAGCCTGCGGCGGGCACGAATCCGCGCGGAGGGCGATTTTAGAAACGAGAAACTTGGGTTCAAGATAAGGGAGGCCCAGGTAAGGAAAATCCCCTACGCCCTGGTCATTGGTGACCGGGAGGTGGAAAACCGGCAGGTGGCGCCGAGGGCGAGGGGCAACCGGACGCTGCCGGCCATGGATATCGACGCGTTCGTCTCCATGGTCCGGGAAGAGTGCCGGGTTATGGGAAAAACCATCCTTTAGGAGGAGAAAGAGATCGACAAGAGGGCAGCTGTCAACAAGGGGATCAGGGCCGATAAGGTCAGGGTGATCGATACGGATGGAACACAGTTGGGAATCTACATGCTGGACGCGGCGCTCAGGCTGGCGGAAGAAAAGGGCTTGGACCTGGTAGAGGTTTCCTCAAAGTCGGACCCGCCCGTCTGCCGCATCATGGACTACGGGAAGTACAAGTACGAGCAGAGCAAAAAGGCCCACGAGTCCAAGAAGAAGCAGAGCGTCATCGTTGTCAAGGAGATGAAGTTCCGTCCCAAGACGGAGGAACACGATTTAAATTTCAAGGTGAGGCACCTTGAAAAATTTCTCAAGGAGGGAAACAAGGTCAAGATAACCGTCATGTTTCGTGGCCGGGAGATGCACCGCACGGAGCTGGGGGAGAGGATCTTGAAAATCGTGGCTGAAAAACTGAAAGATCTCGGTGTCATCGAGCAGCCTCCCAAGATGGAGGGGCGGAACATGTCCATGATGATGTCGCCGATCAAAACCGGAAAGTAGAAGGAGGAGCGGTCGTGCCTAAGTTGAAAACCAATCGCGGAGCGGCGAAGCGTTTCCGGACGACGGGAAGCGGAAAGGTGGTGCGTCAGAAGGCCTACCACAGCCATATATTGACCAAGAAGAGTCCGAAACGAAAGAGGAACTTGCGGCAGGGAACCTTGATCGATTCCGCCGATGTAAAACGAATCAAACGCTTGATACCGTTCAAGTAGGCTTGGAGGAGCAAGATGCCAAGAGTCAAAAGCAGCGTCGCGTCAAGAAAACGCAGGAAGAAGATACTCAAGAACGCCAAAGGGTATTGGGGCGGCCGCGGAAACCTGATCCGCAGCGCCACCGAGGCGGTCCACAGGGCGTGGGCCTATTCTTACCGGGACCGGAAGGTGAGAAAGCGGGAGTTCAGAAAACTCTGGATCGCTCGGATCAACGCGGCGACCCGTCAGGAGGGGCTGTCCTACAGCCGCTTCATCGATGGGCTGCGAAAGGCGAACGTCCAGCTCGACCGGAAGACCCTTTCGGAAATGGCCATTTGGGACAAGGAGGCCTTCAACGAACTGGTGGCCCTGGCCAAAGAGCACTGCGCCCGGTAAGGCATGGACCTGCGTCAGGAAATCGAGGCCCTCGAATCTGAGATCCGCCGTCTCCTCGGTGAGGTCGATTCTCTCGAGGCCCTGGACCGGCTGCGGGTGGATTTCCTCGGGCGTAAGGGAAAGATAACCCTCCTGACCAAGCGCCTGGGAAGCCTGGCGAAGGAGGAGAGGCCGGAGGCGGGGAAGGCCATCAACCGGCTGAAGACCTGGGCGGCAGAGGCGCTGGAAGAGAAAATGCGGGCCGTCAAGGCCGCCGTCCGCGCGCGGAAACTGCAACAGGAGCGGGTGGACGTCACCCTCCCCGGGCGGCGGGTGCCCGCGGGGCGGGAGCATCCCATTACCCTCGTCTCCCGGGAGATTACCGACATTTTCACGGGGATGGGGTTTGACATCGCCGAGGGGCCGGAGGTGGAACTCGACTATTATAACTTCGAGGCCCTGAACATCCCCAAGGACCACCCGGCGCGGGACATGCAGGATACCTTCTACGTGTCGGACAACGTGGTCCTGCGAACCCATACATCCCCCGTTCAGGTGCGCACCATGGAGAAACAGCGCCCGCCCGTGCGGATCATCACCCTGGGCGCTGTTTACCGGTGTGATTCGGACGTGACCCATACCCCCATGTTTCACCAGGTAGAGGGCCTTTTGGTGGATGAGAACATCACCATGGGAGACCTGAAAGGGGTTCTCACGCGGTTTGTGCACCTCATGTTCGGACGGGATATCGGGGTGCGTTTCCGCCCCAGCTTCTTCCCCTTCACGGAACCCAGCGCCGAGGTGGACATCCAGTGCGTCATCTGCAAGGGGAAAGGGTGCCGGGTCTGCGCGCAAACGGGATGGCTGGAGATCCTGGGATGCGGCATGGTCGATCCGGCGGTTTACGGCTTCGTGGACTACGACCCGGAAATCTATTCCGGATTCGCCTGGGGCCTGGGGGTGGAGCGGGTCGCCATGCTGAAATACGGCATCAACGACCTCCGCTCCTTCTTCGAAAACGACATGAGATTCCTCGCACAGTTTTAGGAACGATGAAGATAAGTTTAAATTGGTTGCGGCAGTGGGTGAACGTCACGGATTCCCCGGAATCCATCGCGGACCGTCTTACCCTCGTGGGGCTGGAGGCGGCGAGTGTCGAGCCCTTTGGCGAGGGGTTCGACAAGGTCGTCATCGGGCGGATCCTCAAGATAGAGCGGCACCCCAACGCGGAGAAACTTTCCCTCTGCGAGGTGACGGTAGGCGGGGAGGAGCCCCTCTCCATCATCTGCGGGGCGAAGAATATCCATGAGGGGGCCGTGGTTCCCGTGGCCCTGGTCGGGGCGGCGCTGCCCAACGGCATGAAGCTCAAGCGCTCCAAGATCCGGGGTGTGATCTCCGAGGGGATGATCTGCTCGGAGGAGGAACTGGGCCTGGAAGAACATTCCACGGGGATCATGCTCCTGCCGGAGGATTTGCCCCTGGGAAAGCCCTTCTTCGAGGTAACGGGGCTCAAGGATACCCTCATCGACTTCGAGATTACCCCCAACCGGGGGGACTGCCTCTCCATCCTGGGCATCGCGCGGGAGGTGGCGGCGGTCTACGACCTCCCCCTCGAGGAGAAGGAAATCGCCATCGCCGAGACAGGAGCCCCGGTGTCGGAGGCCATCCGGATCAAGATCGAGAATCCCCGGGACTGCCCCCGTTACTGCGCCCGGCTGGTTCGGAACGTCAAGATCGGGCCGTCTCCCCTCTGGCTGCGGGAGAAGCTGGTCAAGTTGGGATTCCGGTCCATCAACAACGTGGTCGACATCACCAACTACGTCCTCCTGGAGTTGGGACAGCCTCTCCACGCCTTTGACTACGATACCCTGCGGGGGCGAAAGATTATCGTCCGTTCCGCCGGGGAAGGGGAGCATTTCGTCACCCTGGACGAGAAGGAGCGCGCGTTGACGGCCCAGGACCTTCTGATCTGCGACGCGGAGGGTCCCGTCGCCATCGCGGGTGTCATGGGAGGGCTCAACTCGGAGGTGACCGACGCGACGCGGAATGTCCTCATCGAGAGCGCCTACTTCCGGCCCGGCGCCATCCGGCGCACGGCCAGGCGCCTGGGACTTCCCACGGAGGCCTCCTACCGCTTCGAGCGGGAGGTAGACCCGGACGGCGTCATCCGGGCGGCGGACCTGGCCGCTTCCCTGATGGCCGAGTTGGCGGGGGGAGAGGTGGCACCCGGCGTCGTCGACGCGGATTTCAGGGAGAAAAGGGAGGAAATCATTGTTCTGCCCACACGCAAGGTGCGCACGACGCTGGGCCTCAAGATCCCGGACGAGGAGATCAGACAGATACTCCGCCGATTGTTCATGGCGGCGGAGGAGACGTCTCCCGGAGTCCTAAAAGTTCATGTGCCAAGTTACCGGAGGGACATCACCCGCGTAATCGACCTCATCGAGGAGATCGGACGGATCAACGGACTCGACAAGATCCCCGCGGCCCTTCCGGTCCGCGAGATGGACACGAAGGGAATCGACTCGAACAGGCAACAGCGGGAGCAGGCCCGTAGGTCCCTGGTGGACGCGGGCTATTACGAGGCCATCAATTACAGCTTTATCTCCCCGGCATGGCTGGACGCCCTTATGATTCCCGAGGAGGATCCCCTGAGGAAGGTCGTGCGTTTGAAGAACCCCCTCACCGAGGAGATGTCCATCCTTAGGCCCCTTCTCATTCCCTCTCTCTTGGAAACAGCGAGAAAGAACTTCAATTATAGATTGCAAGACCTTAAAATATTTGAATTTAGGAACATATATTTTGCTTCAGATTCCCGGGAGCTTCCGGAAGAACACCTCCACCTGGCGGGACTTATAATGGGGAAAAATCCCTACACCTTCGGATTCGAGAAGCGGCCCTTCGATTTTCTCGATATCAAGGGAGACCTGGAGGGGGTTTGCGAGGTTCTCGGCCTCGCGCAGGTTGGGTTCACGTCGCCGGATATCCCGAGGCCCTTCCTCCATCCGGGGATTTCGGCGGAGGTGACCGTGGACGGTCTGTCCGCGGGGTTTGTGGGGAAGGTGAATCCCGAGGTGGCGGAGGCCTTCCGAATCGGCGAAAACGTGTATTGTTTCGAATTGGATTTTGATACCCTGTTGAAGGGGAGCAGGCGTCGGATCAAGGTGGAAGAGATTTCCAAATATCCCCCCGTTTCAAGGGACATCGCCTTGGTGGTCGATTTAGATATGCCGATAGGCAAAATTGTTGAAAGAATTTACGCCTTTCAAAATAAATATTTGAAACGCGTTGAATTATTTGATATATACTTGGGGGACGAAATACCGGAAGGAAAGAAGAGCGCGGCCTTCAGGATAACGTATCAGGCCCTTAAAAAGACGCTCAAAGACAAGGAAGTGGATAAGATTCATGGACAGTTGGCATCATATTTGACAAAAAATGGGGACATCCAACTTCGGTAGGGGGGACGAGATGACAAAGATGGATTTGGTCAATAGTATTTATTCGAAGGTGGGGTTTTCGAAAAAGGATTCTTTGCAGATTGTCGAGAATGTGCTTGAGATTATGAAGTCTCATCTTGAACAGGGTGAAAAGATAAAGATTTCCGGGTTCGGGAATTTCATCGTCAGGGAAAAGAGGCCCCGGAGGGGCCGGAATCCCCAGACCGGAGACCAGATAATCATCGAGGGTAGGCGGATTCTCACATTTAAACCCAGCAACGTGTTGAGACGGTTGCTTAATGAATCCAAATAGTATTGATCTTGAGAACATACCGGACAGGTTGTATTACAAAATCGGGGAGGTCAGCCAGATCGTCGGCGTGAAACCGCACGTGCTTCGTTACTGGGAAACGGAGTTTCCCATGATCAGGCCCTATAAGAAGGATTCGAAGCAGCGGTTGTACCGGAAACGGGATCTGAGGCTCCTCCTGATGATAAAAAAACTGTTATACGAAGAGATGTATACCATCGCTGGGGCCAAGCAGGTCCTCAGAAAACTGAAGGAGAAGGACGCGGAGACGAAAGACCGTCAACTCTACTTCAAATTTTACCAGGAGAATTACAAGGCGCAATTGCGGGACATCAAGAAAGAACTTCTTGAAATAAAGAAAATTTTATCATAAGATAGTTCTCACGGGGCGTAGCGCAGTCTGGTAGCGTACCTGAATGGGGTTCAGGTGGTCGGAGGTTCGAATCCTCTCGCCCCGACCAAGTTTTTCCTGCGATTAAAAAATACGAGACAATGCGAGGAATAGACATCTTGATTACCAACGATGACGGTATACAATCTGAGGGGTTGAAGGCCTTGAAGGAGGCCTTGTCGATCCTTGGAACGGTGGCCGTCGTCGCTCCGGACAGGGAACAGAGCACCTCGAGCCACGCCATTACCCTCCACCGGCCCCTGCGGGTCCAGTGGATATCGGAGGGATTTTGCGCGGTGGACGGCACCCCGGCGGATTGCGTCAACCTCAGCGTCAACGGGATTTTGAAAGAAAGGCCCAAGGTCCTCGTGTCGGGAATCAACAAGGGGGAAAACCTGGGAGACGACGTGACCTACTCGGGAACCGTCTCGGCGGCCATCGAAGGGACCCTCGTGGGAATTCCCTCTATTGCCGTTTCCCTGGTGGCCCGGGAGAACTTCAGGTTCGAGGCGGCCGCCGCGTTTTCCAGGAAGATTGTGCGGCTGGTCATGGACCACGGCCTTCCCAAGGACACGTTGCTCAACGTGAATGTCCCGAACCTTCCGGAAGCGGAGATCAAGGGTGTCGAGATAACCCGTCAGGGGAAACGGGTTTACGGGGATGCCATTGTGGAGAAAACCGATCCGAGGGGAAAGAAGTATTACTGGATCGGCGGAGACGTCCTCGGTTATCGTCATGTTCCGGGTAGCGACTTCGACGCGGTCAGCCGGGACATGATTTCCGTGACGCCCTTGAAGCTGGACCTGACGGATTACGACGCCATGGAAAAAATCAAAACATGGGAATTTTAACAAAGAAAGGAGGTTGCAGATGAGAACAACACTCTCTGTCATCAAAGCGGACGTGGGAAGTATCGGAGGCCATATCGTGCCGAGTCAGGCGCAGATGGACGCCGTCAAACAGTTTGTGAAGGAAAACGGCCTGGACAAGGGCATGATCCTCGATTTCAATATCAGCCACACGGGGGACGATATCGCCATCCTCATGTCCCACACCAACGGGACGGGAAACGAGGACATCCATAAACTGGCGTGGGACGCCTTTCTGGCCGGCACTAACGTGGCCAAGGGCCAGGGGCTCTACGGCGCGGGGCAGGATCTTCTGAAGGATTCCTTTTCCGGAAACGTCAAGGGGATGGGACCGGCCGTGGCGGAGTTTGAATTTGACGAGCGCCCCAACGAGCCTTTTCTCTTTTTCGCGGCGGACAAGACCGATCCAGGCGCCTACAACCTCCCGCTCTTTCTCGCTTTCGCCGATCCTATGCACAACGCGGGGTTGATGCTAAGCCCCTCCATGAAGGACGGCTTCAAGTTTGTCATCATGGACGTTGCCTATACCGAGGGAGACCGGGTTATCGAGCTGAACGCCCCGGAGGACCTCTACGACATCGCGGCCCTGCTCAGGGACAACCAGCGTTTCGTCGTGGAATCCATCTACTCCCGCACGTCGGGGGACATTGCCGCCGTGGTGAGCACCACGCGCCTGCACAATATCGCGGGGAAATACACGGGCAAGGACGATCCCATCATGCTGGTTCGCGTGCAGGGCGCCTTCCCGGCCACCGGTGAAGTCCTTTCACCCTTCAACATCGGCCACTACGTGGCGGGTTTCATGCGGGGCAGCCACACGGGGCCGCTGATGCCGGTGAAACGGAATTCCACCATCTCCTTCTTCGACGGACCGCCGGTCGTGTCGTGCAGCGCCTACTGCGTTCACGAGGGCAAGCTAACCGAGCCTGCCGACGCCTTCGACCACCCCTACTGGGACTACATCCGCAACCAGATTTCCCGGAAGGCCACAGAGATTCGCCAGCAGGGTTTCTCCGGTTGCGCCATGCTGCCCTACGGGGAGCTGGAATACGGCGGTATCGTCGAGAAAATGAAGAAGCTGGACGACAAGTTCACCGTTCGGTAACGTTTGTTAACTTGAACGAAAATTCGGCCCCGCGTGTCGTTACCCATGCGGGGCCTTTGTTTTTTTACGGTGGCGCGGGGATCCATGACGGTAAACCCCAGATATAAACCATTATGAAGGTATTTATTCAGACATTCGGCTGCCAGATGAACGTGAACGAGTCCCTGAAGGTGGCGGCCCTTCTCAAGGCGCGGGGGTTTGAATCGGCGTCCACGCCGGAAGAGGCCGACATCGTCCTCGTGAACACGTGTAGCGTGAGGGAAAAACCGGAACGGAAGGTCTTCTCCTTCGTGGGACGTTACAAGTCCCGAGGACGTGTCATCGGCGTCATGGGGTGCGTGGCCCAGCAATACGGGGAGGCCATGCTGAAAAGGGAGAAGGCCATTGATTTCGTCATCGGCACCCAGAACCTGCATAAACTCCCAGATGTCCTTGATGACGTATTGAAAAGCGGGAAAAGGCGGGTGGAGACCGGGTTTGTCTCTCCGGAAGATTCCCTGAAGATCTTTGAGGCACCCTTAGACGCCCCGGCGGTCAGCGCCTATGTGACCATTATGCAGGGATGCGACCGTTTCTGCAGTTACTGTATCGTTCCCTTCGTCCGGGGGCGGGAGCGAAGCCGCCCGTCCGGTGAGATCCTCCGGGAGATTGGGGACCTGGCAAGCCGGGGGATCAAGGAGGTGGTTCTCCTGGGCCAGAACGTGAACCGCTACGGGCTGAACCGCGAAAACGATTTGACATTCCCCCGGCTTTTACGTAAAATCAACAAGATAGAGGGAATTACGAGAATCCGTTTTGTCACGTCACACCCCGCGAGCCTGGACGATGAAACGATTCACCTTTTTGGGGAACTTGAAACCGTCTGCGAGGCCATCCATCTCCCGTTTCAGTCGGGCTCCGACAGGGTCCTGGAAAGGATGGGAAGGGGCTACACGCGCGCCATGTACCTGGAAAAGATAGAGAAACTGAGAAAGGCGGCGCCGGAAATCGCCCTGTCGGCGGATGTCATGGTGGGGTTCCCCGGGGAGACGGATGAGGATTTCCGGGACACCCTAGACCTCATGGAGACCGTGCGTTTCGACACCCTCTTTTCGTTCCGTTTCACCCCCCGCCCCATGACGCGGGCGGCGGAACTTTCCGGCCAGCTGCCGGAGGAGATCAAGCTGGAACGCCTGCAGATCCTGCAGGATCTGCAGGCGGGGATTACTCTGGAGAAAAACAGAGCGCAGGCGGGAAAGGTAAAGGAGGTTCTCGTGGAACGGCCGAGCAAACGTCCCAGGGGATTTATGATGGGCCGCACCCGAGACAACCGCGTCGTCAATTTCGAGGCGACGGGCGACCTGGTCGGCCGGGAGGTCAAGGTTCGTATCCTCGAGGGATACCAGAACTCCCTGAGGGGGGTCATGGAGGAAAATCATGTATATTGAAATGGTTGTAGGGGGATTGACCATCGATCCGTTGACCAATTCACCCGTCCTGATCCTGAGGGACCTGAAGGGGGAAAGAACCCTTCCCATCTGGATCGGCGTCCTGGAGGCCACCTCCATCGCCACAGTCCTGGAGAAGATAGACGTGGGGCGTCCCATGACCCATGACCTTTTAAAGACCATCGTGAACGACCTGGGGGCCCGTATCCTTCGCGTCGAGATCTGCGATCTTCGTGACAATACCTACTACGCCCTGCTGCACCTGGACCAGAACGGCCGGTGTCTCCAAATCGATTCCCGTCCCAGCGACGCCATCGCCATCGCCCTGCGGAGCGGGGCGCCCATCTTCGTCCTCGAAGAAGTTCTGGAGAAATCGAAGAAAGAGCCGGATATCGAGGGAAGCTCCAAGGAAACGGCCGGGATAGTGACGACCTCAGACAAAGAGAAACTCAAGGAGATCCTGGAAGAACTCAACCCGGAGGATTTCGGAAAATACAAAATGTAGGAAAAGAATTTCCTCCAAGCCCGGAAGCCGAAAAGCGAACGGATCCCGGTCAGTATAAGTAGCTATGAACACCCTGATCGAGTTGAAAACCGAGGGGGAACGTGGTAGCGTTCTGCCCGAAATGGGGGAGGAGGCTGAAGAGTGATCTATCGCGTGGAGGTGGGATTCAAGCGTGAGATCCCGGACGGGCCCGGCGCGCGGGTTCGGAGGCGTATCTCCCAGGAGATGGAAATATCCCCCGAGGATATCCGTATCCTTTCCAGTTACCTTATCAACGTGGACCTGGAAAAGGAAATCCTGGACCGGATGGTCCGGGAAACCTTCTACGACCCCGTGGTTCAGAACATCGCCGTCGACGCCCCCCTGTTCCGGGACGCCGATTTCTTTATCGAGGTGGGGTTCAAGCCGGGTGTTACGGACAACGTTGGGAAGACGGCCCGCCAGGTCATCCAGGACTACCTGGGACGTCCCTTGGGCGCGGAGGAAAATGTCTACTCGGCCACGACCTACCTCCTCTATGGGGACATAGACGAGAACAAGGCGGAGGAAATCGCCCGGCGAATCCTGGGCAACCCCCTGATCCATCGGTTCATCATCGTTCCCCGGGAAGAACTGCCGGAGAAACGGGAGGCGTTGCGGGTTCTGCCCGTCGTCAGGCTGGCGGCGAGGGGGGAGGTGCTCCGGTTCGACCTGAACGGGCCACCCGAAGCCCTGGCGCGCCTCAGCAAGGAACGGGTCCTGGCGCTGAACGTCCGGGAGATGGAGGCCATCCGGGACGAGATGAACACGCCGGAGGTCTTGGAGAAACGCCGGCGCTTCGGCCTCGATCACCGGGTGACCGACGTGGAACTGGAAGCCATCGCCCAGACCTGGTCGGAACACTGCAAGCACAAGATATTCAACGCCGCCATTCGTTACCGGGAAGGGGACGCGGCCGAGACCATCCGGAGCCTGTTTCGGACCTATATTCAGGGCGCCACGGAGAAGGTCCGGATGGAAAAGGGAGACCGGGATATCTGCGTTTCGGTCTTTACTGACAACGCCGGTGTCATCCGGTTCGACGAAGACAACAACCTCGTCTTCAAGGTGGAAACACACAACAGCCCTTCCGCGCTGGATCCCTACGGCGGTGCCCTCACCGGCATCGTGGGGGTGAACCGGGACCCGTTCGGGACGGGGCTTGGGGCGAGGCTCATCGCCAATACCGACATCTTCTGTTTCGCGGATCCCCGCTATGACGGACCGGTGCCGGAGGGAATCCTCCATCCGAGGAAGATCTATGAAGGGGTCCGGGAAGGGGTGGAGCACGGGGGAAACAAGAGCGGCATCCCAACGGTGAACGGCGCCGTGGTCTTCGAGGATCGCTTTATGGGGCGTCCCCTTGTCTTTTGCGGAACATGCGGTATCATGCCCGCCGAGATCAACGGCAGGCCCTCCCATGAGAAGCAGATAAACCCTGGGGACCGCATCGTGATGGTGGGGGGGCGGATCGGCGCGGACGGGATTCACGGGGCGACCTTCTCCTCGGAACAGCTTTCTGAGTCCTCCCCCGTCACGGCCGTCCAGATCGGGGATCCCATCACCCAGAAGAAGATGTTCGATTTTCTCCTGAAGGCCCGGGACATGGGCCTTTATAACGCCATCACGGACAACGGGGCGGGGGGGCTTTCCTCCTCGGTGGGGGAGATGGCCCAGCTCTCCGGCGGCGCGGAACTGGCCCTGGAGAAGGCGCCGCTGAAGTACCCGGGCCTGCGACCCTGGGAGATCCTCGTCTCCGAGGCCCAGGAACGGATGACCGTGGCCGTTCCTCCGGAGAATCTCGATGCCTTCCTCGCCCTCTCGGAAAAGATGGGCGTGGAATCGACGGACCTGGGCAGGTTCACCGACTCGGGCGTGTTTCATGTCACCTTCGACGGGGAGACGGTGGCCTACCTGGGGATGGACTTCTTTCACAACGGCCTGCCGTCCATGGAACTGGAGGCCGTCTGGACCCCGCCCGCCATCGAGGTTAATGAAAGGCCGGAGACACGGAACCTGCGGGAAATCCTTCTCACCCTCATGGGGTCCCTGAACGTCTGCAGCAAGGAGTCCATCATCCGGCAGTACGACCACGAGGTTCAAGGGGGGAGCGTCATCAAGCCGCTCATGGGCGAGGTCAACGACGGACCCTGCGACGCGGCGGTGCTGCGTCCCGTCCTCGATTCCGTGAGGGGCGTGGTCCTGGCCAACGGCATCTGTCCCAAGTTCAGCGATTACGACACATACTGGATGGCGGCCTGCGCGGCGGATGAGGCGGTGCGAAACGCCGTCTGCGTGGGATGCGACCCGGATCACATGGCGGCGCTGGACAACTTCTGCTGGTGTGATCCCATCGTTTCGGAGACCAACCCGGACGGGGAATACAAGCTCGCCCAGCTCGTCAGGGCCAACCGGGCGCTCTTCGATCTCCTTCCCGTCTACGGGATTCCCCTCATCTCCGGAAAGGACAGCATGAAGAACGACGTGGTGGTTCGGGGAAAGAAGATCTCCATCCCCCCCACGCTGCTCGTCTCCGTCATCGGGGTGATCCCGGACGCGCGACGGGCCGTTTCAATGGATTTCAAGGCGCCGGGGGACCTCATCTACCTCCTCGGCGCGACGTATCCGGAACTGGCCGGATCGGAGTATTATACCACTTACGGGTGCCGCGGCGGGCGGGTGCCCAGGGTGGACGCGGCCGTCGCGGCAAACCGCTACCGGAGGCTTTTCTCGGCCATCGGGTCGGGCCTGATCCGTTCCTGCCACGACTGTTCGGACGGCGGGCTGGCCGTGGCCCTGGCGGAAAAGGCCCTGGCGGGGGGCTTCGGCGCGGAGATAGACTGCGAGCGCGTTCCCTCGAAGGGGTGCGGGGGAATGGATGAAATCCTCTTCTCCGAGTCCCAGAGCCGCCTTGTGGTGACCGTCTCTCCGAAAGACCGGGCGGCCTTCGAAAAACGCTTCGAGGGAGACCACGCGGCCTGTGTCGGCGTGGTTCGCGGGGACCGTGAGATTGTCTTCAAGGAGGGAACCTCCCCCCTCATCACCCTGACGTGCGACGAGGCCAAGCGGGCCTGGCAGGCGCCCCTGAATTTTTAAAACCAACAAAGAGACGGAACCAGCGAAATGGATAAAATCGTTATAGGCACACGGGGCAGTAAACTGGCGCTCTGGCAGGCGAACTGGGTAAAAGCGCGTATAGAGGAGAGATTCCCGGAGATAAGGGTATCGCTCGCCATCATCAGGACGACGGGGGACAAGATCCTGGATGTCCCCCTCGCGAAGGTGGGGGGAAAGGGGCTCTTCGTGAAGGAAATCGAGGAGGCCCTCTTCCGGAACGAGATCGACCTGGCCGTTCACAGCATGAAGGACGTGCCGTCCGAACTGCCGGACGGATTGATGCTGGCCGCCTATACCCGACGGGAAGATCCCAGGGACGCCTTCGTGGGCGGGGAAGGGCGGATGACCCTCGAGGACCTTCCCGCCGGTAGCGTGGTGGGAACCAGCAGTCTCCGGCGCCAGGCGCACCTGACCCGTTTTTATTCCCACTTGAAGACGGTTTCCATCCGGGGGAACCTGGATACCCGGATCAGGAAGATCAAAGAACAAGGACTGGCCGGCGTCCTTCTGGCGGCGGCGGGTCTCAAGAGGATGGGCCTGGCGGAAAGAATCTCCCAGTTGCTCCCCGTGGATCGTTTTGTGCCCGCCGTGGGGCAGGGGGTTTTGGGCATCGAGGCGCGACGGGATGACACCGCCACGCGCGAGGTGGTCGCCGTTATGGACGACGCGGACGCCCGGGACGCGGTTCTCGCCGAGCGGGCCTTCCTCAAACGTCTCGAGGGGGGATGCCAGGTTCCGCTGGCCGCCCACGCCGTTCTGGAGGACGGGACTTTGACCGTCCAAGGCATGGTGGCGTCCCTGGACGGGAAAAAGGTTGTTGAGGACCGGTTGAAGGGCGGCAGAAGCGAGGCGGAATCCCTCGGGATAACCCTCGCCGAGGCCCTGTTGTCCCGGGGCGCGGGAGAGATATTGGCGGAGGTTTATCAAAATGTCCCGTAACTCAGAGAAACCGGTAACCCGTGACTCGGTCGGGGAGGACCCGGGGAAAACACCCCGAGGGGCTTACCGTTCTTCATGGAAGAATGCGGTGCTAAACTGTGGCTTCGCCGGGGCGGGAACCTTTGTGGTCCTGGGGTTCGTCCTGGGATGGAAGAACTGGACGTGGATATACGACCTGATTATAGGAGGGTTGGCTTTCGGGATCTATTTTCTACGGTTTCTTTTTCGAACGCCCCGACAGATCCGGATCGATGAAAAGGGAATAACCGTTGTGAAAAGAAAAGGAGAAAGGATCTATTTGCCTTGGGGGGAAATAACTGAGGCGTTTTTGGGAAGAGCCGAAGATATCTGGCGGCTTTCAACCCCTGATCGAACCCTTGTTTTTTCCGATGACGGGTTTTCCGCGATTCAATGGGAGGCCCTAAAAAAAGGCGTGAAGGGATGTCTGAAGCGGGAAGGCATTCCCGTGCAAACACCAAAAAAGAGGAAGGGCGGCATGCAAAAAATCGAGCAGCCCACAGGGAAAGGGCGCGCGGGGGAAGGAAGACGAGATGAGTGAGAAGCGGAGCAAAGAGGGAAAGGTTTACCTGATCGGCGCGGGGCCCGGCGATCCGGGCCTGCTGACGGTCAAGGCCAGGGAGATTCTTAAGACCTGCGATGTGGCGGTTTACGATTACCTGGCCAACCCCGTTTTTCTCTCGTATTTGCCGGAAAAGTGCGAGACCATCTACGTGGGGAAAAAGAGCGCGGACCATACCCTCTCCCAGGAGGAGATTAACCGGCTTCTCGTGGACCTGGGGATGCGGGGAAAGGTCGTGGCGAGATTGAAAGGGGGAGATCCCTTCATCTTCGGACGTGGGGGGGAGGAGGCCCAGGAATTGCGGGAAAACGGCATCCCCTTCGAGGTTGTCCCTGGCATTACTTCCGCCATCGCGGCGCCCGCCTACGCGGGTATTCCCCTCTCGCACCGGGATTTCACGTCCACTATCGGAATCGTGACGGGGCACGAACGTCCTGATAAGGAAAAAAGCGCCATCGACTGGGACGGCCTGGCGCGCTCCATGGGCACGCTTGTCTTCCTCATGGGGGTCAAGAACCTCGCGAACATCTGC
>JALSPC010000044.1 GCA_026986155.1 bacterium | reverse complement strand
TATCTCCTTGAGCTTTTTCATAAGTTCCGCCCTCGCGGGGGCTGCGGGAGTCCTGGTGGGGGTCTTTTACAACTCGGTTTATCCCACCATGGGGGATATCCCCGCCTACAAGGCCCTTGCCATCATCGTCCTCGGCGGCATGGGAAGCATCCCCGGCACCTTGATCGGGGGCATTCTCGTGGGCGTGGCCGAAACCTTTCTCATCGGATTCGTCAATATCCCGCTGCCGCGGGACGCGCTGGCCTTTCTCGTCATGATTGCCGTTTTGATGTTCAGGCCCTACGGGCTGCTGGGAAAGGAGTAGCCGCATGTCCGCCTATTACATTACCGTCGCCATAACCATCGGCATCTATATCATCCTCGCCATCAGCCTGAATATCATCACGGGCTACGCGGGCCAGATATCCCTGGGACATGCCGCCTTTTTCGGTATCGGCGCCTACGCCTCGGGCATGCTGGCCACGAAACTGGGGGCCCCGTTCTTCCTCTGCCTTCCCTTCGCCGTCGTGGTGACGGGGATCGTGGGGGCCATCCTGGGGATTCCCTGTCTCCGGGTCAAGGAGGACTTCCTCGCCATCACCACCATGGGGATTAACTTTGTGGTTCAGGCGGTGTTTCTCTACGTGCCCTTCTTCGGCGGGGCCCTGGGAATCAGCAATATCCCCGTCCCGTCGTTCGGCGGGGCGGAGATGACCAAGCCCATGTATCTCGTTATGGTTATTTTCTTCATCTTGATAGCCGTCGCCGTGGATGGGTGGCTGAGGCGGAGCTGGGCTGGCCTGGCTTTGGCGTCCATTCGCGAGGACGAAACGGCGGCGGAGATGTCAGGCGTTAACCTCACCCGCTTCAAGGTCGTGGCCTTCGTCCTGGGAAGCGCCATGGCGGGGCTGGCGGGGAGCCTCTACGCCCATTTCATGTCGTTTATCAGCGCCGCGGATTTCGGTTTCCCGGAATCTATCGTCATCCTCTCGATGGTGGTCTTCGGCGGAATCGGAACCCTGTGGGGCCCCATCATCGGCGCCATCATCCTGGGTGTTGCCCCGGAGCTCTTCCGGCCCATCCTCGATTACCGCACGCTGGTTTACGGCGCCATGCTCGTGGTCTTGATGCGGTTCCAGCCGCAAGGGCTGGTGGGGATCGACAGTTTCATCACCCGTAACGTCAAACGCATCTTCGCGAAGGAGGCCGCCTGATGGGTCACCTGCTCGAAATCGACGACGTTACAAAGCATTTCGAGGGACTGAAGGCCCTGGAGAATGTCTCGTTCACGATGGAGGAAGGGGAGATCCTTGGCCTTATCGGGCCCAACGGGGCGGGAAAGACCACCCTGTTCAACCTCATCACGGGAACCTTTCCCGTGACCTCGGGCGCGATCCGTTTCAACGGTACGGACCTCGCGGGCATGGGGCCCTCGAAGGTGGCCGCTCTGGGAATCGGGAGGACCTTCCAGATCGTTCGTCCCTTCGCGGGCCTGACCGTGGAGGAGAACGTCCTGGTTGCCCTGGGGGTTTCCCACTACACCGGGTTCTGGAAGTCCGTTTCCCGCTATCGAACGACGGACACGCTGGCGGCGGCACGCGAACTCCTCGGACGGGTGGGACTTGGGAACTTAGCCGACCGGAAGGGAGAGAACCTCCCCCTCGGGTTGAAGAAGCGCCTGGAAATCGCCCGGGCCCTGGCCCTGCGCCCCAAGCTGATACTGCTGGACGAGCCGGCGGGCGGTCTTCGCAAGGAGGAGATGGATCAGCTCATCGACCTGGTTCGGGAGATCAACGGGGAGGGGATCAGTGTATTGGTCATCGAACACAACATGCCGGTGGTGATGCGGCTCTGCCGGCGGATCGTGGTGCTGGACCACGGAACCAAGATCGCCGAGGGTCCCCCCGAGGCCATCCAAGGCAACCCGCAGGTCATCGAGGCCTACCTGGGGAGGGAAGACGATGCTTGAGGTTCGTGACCTGGTCGTTCGTTATGGGGAGTTCCGAGCGGTGCACGGCGTTTCCTTCAACGTTGGGGATGGAGAGCTCGTCACCATCATCGGGGCTAACGGCGCCGGGAAAACCAGCATTCTCCGCACCCTGATGGGGCTGCAGCCGGCCCACGAAGGAACCATTGAAATGAACGGACAGAATATCACCCGCCTGACGGCCCACGCGCGGGCCAGACTGGGGATCGGGATCGTCCCGGAGGGACGGCGGCTTTTTGGTGACCTGAATGTCCACGAAAATTTGGAGATGGGGGCCTACCTTGTACACGACCGAGAAATCCTGGCACAGCGGTTCAAGGAGGTTTACGACCGGTTTCCCATTCTCTACGACCGCCGCGGCCAGCGCGCCAAGACCCTCTCCGGGGGTGAACAGCAGATGCTGGCCATCGGTCGCACCCTTATGGGGGGGCCGTCGCTCATCCTGATGGACGAGGTTTCCCTCGGCCTCATGCCGAAATTCGTGCAGGAGGTGTTTAAAATCATCAAGCAACTCAACGAAGAGGGCAAGACGATTCTGCTGGTGGAGCAGAACGCGCGGAAGGCCCTCGCCATCGCCCACCGCGGCTACGTGCTGGAGACGGGCCGCTTCCGGTGGGAGGGCGCGGCGCAGGAACTGAGAGACAACCCGGAGGTCCAGCGGGCCTACCTGGGCGGATAAAAGGAGGGATTTACCATGGCACGTGTCATCCATGCCCCGAGAGGGACGAATTTAACGTGTAAGTCTTGGCAGACCGAGGCCGCCATGCGGATGCTGATGAACAACCTGGACCCGGAGGTGGCGGAGCTTCCCGAACAGCTCATCGTCTACGGCGGCACGGGAAGGGCCGCCCGGAACTGGGAGGCCTTCGACCGGATCATCGAGACCTTGAAGGTCCTGGAGAACGACGAGACCCTGCTGGTGCAGTCGGGCAAGCCCGTGGGCGTCTTCACAACCCACCCGGACGCCCCGCGGGTCCTCATCGCCAACTCCAACCTGGTCCCCCACTGGGCCACGTGGGACTACTTCCGCAAACTGGAGGCGGAGGGGCTCATCATGTATGGCCAGATGACGGCGGGAAGCTGGATCTACATCGCCACGCAGGGGATTGTCCAGGGCACCTACGAGACCCTGGCGGCCGTCGCGCGCACCCATTTCGGCGCCACATTAAAGGGAAAGCTGACCCTCACGGCGGGGCTGGGCGGCATGGGCGGCGCGCAGCCCCTGGCGGTGACCATGAACGGCGGCGTGGCCATTGTGGTGGAGGTAGACAAGAACCGCATCGAGAAACGCATCGCCTCGGGATATCTCGATCAATGGACCGACTCCCTGGACGAGGCCCTGAAACTGGCCGAGGAGGCCAAGAAATCGGGAAAGGCCCTGTCCATCGGCCTGCTGGGGAACGCGGCGGATGTCTACCCCGAGTTTGTCAAGCGGGGAATCGTTCCCGACGTGGTGACGGACCAGACCTCCGCTCACGACGAGCTGAACGGGTATGTTCCCAACCAGGTACCCTACGAGGAGGCGCTGCGGTTGCGGGGGGAAGACCCGGAGCGCTACAAGAAACTGGCCCTGGACGCCATGGTCGTTCACGTCAAGGCCATGCTCGAGCTCCAGGAGATGGGCGCCCAGGTCTTCGACTACGGCAACAACATTCGGGGACAGGCCTTCGCCAACGGCTTGGAGAACGCCTTCGACATCGAGGGGTATGTCCCCAAGTATATCCGGCCCCTCTTCTGCGAGGGGAAGGGTCCCTTCCGGTGGGTGGCCCTTTCTGGAGACCCGGAAGATATCTACAAGACCGACGAGGTCGTACTCAGGGAATTCGCCGACGATACCCTCCTGGTCAACTGGATTCACAAGGCCCGGGAGAAGGTTCAGTTTCAGGGCCTTCCCGCGCGTATCTGCTGGCTGGGTTACGGGGAACGGGCGAAGTTCGCCCTCCTCATCAACGAGATGGTGAAGAAAGGGGAGCTAAAAGCCCCCATCGTCATCGGGCGTGACCACCACGACACCGGCGCCGTGGCCTCCCCCAACCGGGAGACCGAGGCCATGAAGGACGGATCGGACGCCATCGCCGACTGGCCGCTGCTCAACGCCATGCTCAACACGGCCAGCGGGGCCACGTGGGTGTCCATACACCACGGCGGCGGGGTCGGCATCGGCTACTCCATCCACGCGGGCCAGGTCATCGTGGCGGACGGCACGGACGAGGCGGCGCGCCGGATCGAGCGGGTGCTTACCAACGACCCGGGCAGCGGCGTCGTGCGCCATGCCGACGCGGGCTACGAGATCGCCATCCGCACGGCGAAGGAGAAGGGAATCAAGATTCCGGGCCTGACCATGTGACGGCAGGTGAAAATTCGTTGAACTGGAGAAGGGGGGCGTGAAGGAGCGCCCCCCTTCCTATTTGTTTTGGGGAGCGAATACGACTTCGAACAGCCTGGGCCAGAATTTTCCAGTCAGGTAAAAGTGCCTTTTTACGGGATCGTAGGCGATGCCGTTTGGAACGCCGATCCCGTGAAAGGCGCCGGGAGACATCTTTTTGTAGAGCGGTCTCAGGTCGACAAGCCCCGTGACACGCCCGCTTGCGACGTCGATGCGGACGATCGTGTTGGTGAAATAGATGTTGGCATAGATCATTCCGTTGACATATTCGAGTTCGTTGAGACCACCGAGAGGGGCGCCGTTCAACGACACGGATAGGACGCGCGCGGTCTTGAAGGTTGCCGGGTCGACAAAGCGAAGCCGGCTGGTTCCATCACTCATGATAAGGGTCTCCCCGTCGTGGGTCAGGCCCCAGCCCTCGCCCGTGTAGGGGAGTTCCCCCGTCTTCCGCAGGGTGGCCATGTCGTAAACGAGGCATTTGTGGGATTTCCAGGTGAGCTGGTAGATTTTTCCCTGAAATAGGGTGATTCCCTCGGCAAAGAGGTGTTTGGGTATCCTGAAGGTTTTGATGGCCTTTCCCGTGGGAAGATGGACATTCCGCATCGCGGATTTCCCCCGGATGCCCGTGCTTTCGTAGAGGAAATTCCCGTGCCACGCGAGACCCTCCGTGAAGGCGCGCCTATCGTGGGCATACGAGGAGAGAATCTTCACCTGGAGCCGGGAGATTCCCGGCGCTGAGAGGACCTGGAGGGATTTGACGCGGTCGAATTTCAGCCTTGCCCTGACGGAGCCATAGGCCATAAGGATGACCGCGAGAGACGCGAGGATACCCGCCGGCAGGAGGTATTTTCGAGCCTTGGGCATCGTTTCCTACGCCGAGGCGGGAGAGTTCAGGGATTTTGTTCGGAAAGGTGCCGTTTCCATTCCGGAACGAGGGTCGGAGGTGTCTTGCCGGCGAAGA
Organism: bacterium; assembly: GCA_026986155.1. Lineage (GTDB taxonomy): Bacteria > Desulfobacterota > S145-22 > S145-22 > S145-22 > JAOZMY01. Next base: position 10,647 of record JALSPC010000044.1, on the reverse strand, counting down.
AGTCCACGATGGCGTCGTGGAGGATCCGGGCCATTTCGAGGCGCGCCTCCCGCGTGGCGGAGCCGATGTGGGGCAGCAGAACGCAGTTGTCCAGTTCCCGCAGCGTCTCCGGCACGTGGGGTTCGTTTTCGTAGACGTCCAGTCCCGCTCCCCAGATGCGTTTTTCCTTCAGGCAGGCGATGAGTGCGGCCTCGTCCACCACGGGCCCCCTTGCCGTGTTGACGAGGATGGCCTCGGACTTGAGGAGCCGGAGTTTCTCCGCGTCGATGAGGTGATGGGTCTTATCCGTAAGGGGCACGTGGAGAGAGATGAAGTCGGACCGGCGAAGCAGGTCATCCAGGGGCGCGTAGGCGGCGTGGAGCTCCCGTTCCCTTTCAACCGGCAGCCTCGTCCGGGAATAGTAGAGAATTTCCAATCCGAATCCCAGGCAGCGGTGGGCGAAGGCCTGCCCGATACGTCCCATGCCGACGATGCCGACCGTCTTTCCGGCCAGTTCCAGTCCCAGGAGGAGATCGGGTTTCCAGGCGGTGAACCGGCCTGCCGCCACGTAGGCGTGCGCCTCGGGGATCCTGCGGGCCACGGACAAAAGGAGGGCGAAGGCCGTGTCGGCGGTGGCGTCTGTCAGGACGTCCGGGGTGTGGACCACGGGGATGTTCTTTTCTATGGTGGCGGGGACGTCGATGTTGTTGTAGCCCACCGCGTAGTTGGCGATGAGCTTCAAGCCCGGCGCCGCGTCAAGGGCTTCCCGGTCCATCCGGTCGGCGAGCATGGAGACGATGACATCCTTCCCCCTTATCTTGTCCAGCAATTCCTGGCGGGAGAGCATCCGTTCCGTGTTTCCGATTTCCAGGTCGAAGTCGGCCTGGAAAAGTGCGACCGCTTCAGGCATGAGGGCGCGCGTGAGGAGAATCTTCGGTTTCATCCTATTCTCTTTTTTCTGTAATCATCTCGATGGCGCCCTTGGGGCAGATGGCCGAGCAGACCCCGCATCCCTTGCAGTAGTCGTAATCGATGACGATGATTCCCTCTTCGTCCCTCGTGATGCACAGGTCCGGGCAGAGGAGGAGGCAGAGGTCGCAGGCGTCGCAGAAATAGGACCCCAGGCAGCGGCGGGCCTCCGCGACGGCGGCCGCCTCGAGGGCAGCCCAGTCGTCCCTTTCAAAGTCCGCCGCGTTCAGTTTTCGTTCCGCGGCTACAATGTCGCAGACGGGATACCCCTTCATGTCGTTTGTTCCCCCAGGATGTCATCGAGGATGGCCCGGGCCGCGGCGGCGCCGCTGGCCATGGCCTCCACCACGGTCGTGGGGCCCGTGACGGCGTCCCCGGCGGCGTAAACCCCCTCCCGGGAGGTCCGCTGGGCGTCGTCGACGCGCAGGGTCCCGTCGGGATTTACAGTGATGTCCTCGGTATCCGCCCAATGTGTTTCCGGCACCTGACGGATAGCGGAGATCACCCCCGTGACGGGAAGATCGAAGGGGGTGTTCTTGAGGACCTCCACGGGCGCGCCCCTCTCCGCGGAGCGGGTCTGGAAGCCCCCCAGGTGCCAGCGCCCGTTTCCCCTGGAGAGCCGGGTCGGCAGGGCGGAGAAGAAGAACCGAACCCCCTCGCGTTCCGCCGCCTGGACCTCCTCCCGGTCCGCTGGCATCTGCGCCCGCGGGCGGCGGTAGACGACCGTCACCTCGGGGACCCCGAGGCGTTTGAGGACCCGGGCCGTGTCGATGGCGGCGTTTCCCCCGCCGACGACGGCCACGGCGTCGCCCAGGTCGGGGGCCTGTCCTTTATGGAGGGTGAAGAGATACGCCAGGCAGTCGAGGTGGTTTTCGAAAGCCTTCCCGCCATCGAGGGGGATCTTCTGTCCCTGGGTGGTGCCGATGGCCAGGACCACGGCGTCGAATCCCTCATCTTCGAGGGTTTGAATGGTGAAGTCTGTTCCCAGGGCCCGGCTGAGCCGGAACGTAATGCCGAGGGAGGCGAGGACCTCCATCTCGTAGTCGAGGATGTGCCGGGGGAGGCGGAAGTCCGGGATGGCCCAGGCGAGCATGCCGCCGGGACGTGGGGTCTTTTCGAAGATAACAGGCGTGACGCCCCGGCGGGCGAGGGTATAGGCCGCCGCGATTCCCGCGGGGCCCGCCCCGATGATGGCGACCCGTTTGCCCGGGATGGGGTCCGGTACCCGGGGAATTAGCTGGTTCCGCTTCTCAAAGAGGGCGGCGAAACGCTTGACGGCGCGGATAGCCACGGGTTCCTCGATGGCGCCACGGAGGCAGCCAGACTCACAGGGATGGGGGCAGATGGTGCCGCAGACGAGGGGCAGGGGATTGGTCTGACGGATCAGGGCCACGGCGTCGGCGTGCCTTTTCTCCGCCACCGCCTTCAGGTAGCCGCGGACATCCTGACCGATGGGACAGCCGGCCTGGCAGGGTGGTGTGACGGCCTCAATGGGGGTGACGCGCGGGGGAGGCTGGGAATCGAAGGACCGGAAAACCTTCCCCCGGACGCTTTTGTCCGCCTGCCGGAATCCCTCGTCCGCGTAGGCGGGGCACTGTTGCGCGCAGATGCTGCACGTGTTGCACCGCTTCGTGTCGATCGCCGGCCGAAATGTCCTTCCGATAACGGCCATCAGGAGGCTCCTTTCGTCTTTTTCGCCAGGTCGATCCCCAGCGCGAGGGCCTTAAGGTTGGCGTCCACGAACCGAGGCGGGGCGTTTTCCCGGATGGCGGCCGTCATGTTGGCCTCGGAGATGATGCCGGTCAATTCCGTGAAGGCCCCCAGCATGACGATGTTGGCCGGCTGGGGGGTCCGGAAGGTTTTGAGGGCCGTTTGCGTGGCGGGGATTCCGTGAAAGGTGTGGGGTGTTTTCCCCGGCGTAACGTGGTAGGGGTCGAACAGGATGGTCCCGCCGTCTGCCATGTCCGGCAGGAAGAGCTTATAGGCCTCTTGAGAGAGGACGATGAGGATGTCGGAGGTGAGCACGTGGGGAAAGACGATGGATTTCCGTCCCAGGATGACTTCCGCCTTGCAGGCGGACCCCCGCGCCTGGGCGCCATAGGAGTTGGCATTGGCCACCTCCAGGCCTTCCCTGACCCCGGCGAAGCCGAGGAGCATCCCCGCCAGGACGATGCCCTGCCCGCCGAAGCCCGCCAGCCGGATTTGGGTGATTTCACGCACCGACGAACTCCCCCGTGATGATCATGTCCGGACCTTCCTTCCCCGTTGCCCGCTCCCTGGGAACGCAGTGCGCCTGCAGGGTGCGGATCATGTCGGCCGCCTGGTCTATCTTGTTGCGGCGACCGAACTGGGTGGGGCAGGGGGAGACAGCCTCCACGAAGGTGAAGCCTTCGATGGTCAGCGCCTTCTTGATGGATTCCCGGAGCTCCACCGGCTGGGTGACGGCGAACCGCGCCACGTAGCGGGCCCCGGCTCCCTCGAGGAGCTTGCACAGGTCGAAGGGCCGGTAGGGGTTGCCGGCGGGGGTGGTGGCGCTGGTGCACCCCAGCGGCGTGGTGGACGCGGCCTGGCCCCCCGTCATGCCGTAGATCATGTTGTTGGCGCAGACGACGGTGAGGTCGATGTCGCGGCGCGCCGCGTGGATGAGGTGGTTGCCCCCGATGGAGGTGAGGTCGCCGTCCCCTCCGATCACCATGACCTTGAGGGCGGGGTTGAAGAGCTTGGCCCCCGTGGCGAAGGCGATGGCGCGGCCGTGCAGCGTGTGCAGCGTGTCGGCGTTGAAATGGGGGCTGGGGATCCATCCCGCGCAGCCGATGCCCGAGACGAAGAGCATCTCGTCCATGTCCCAATTCAGGTCGTCGATGGCCCGGAGGATGGTCCCCATCAAGCTGCCGTGCCCGCAGCCGGGGCAGAACGGGGTGTGTTCGATTTCAGGGCGAATGTATCCCCTCAGGGCGCGGGTCATGACAGGACCTCCCGGACTTTTGTCTCCATGGTGGCCGGAGAGATAATCGTGCCGTTCACCTGGGTGGTGACGTGCAGGGGGCACCGGCAGACCTTTTGAATCTCCCCGGAGATCTGCCCCATGTTCATCTCGAAGGTGAGGCAGTGTTTCAGCGAACGCGTCAGGGATTCTACCACGTCGTAGGGGAAGGGCCAGAGGGTCTGAAGCCGCAGCAGCCCCGCGGCGACACCAGCCTTCCGGAGCCTTTGAACGGCGAACAGGGCGCTGCGGGCCGTGAACCCGTAGGCGATGATGCCGACCTCGGCGCCCTTCAGGTGGTAGGCCTCCGTTTGGATGATTTCATCCTGGTGGTTGAGAATCTTTTTGTGAAGCCGCTCCACGAGGCGGCGGTGGGTTTCGGGGTCGTCCGTCTTCCGGAATCCTTCCTGGTCGTGGGTGGAGCCGGTGACGAGGAGCTTCCGGCCGTCCCCGAAGACGGGCATGGGGGGAACCCCGTCCGGTTCGTCCGTACCGAAGGGGGGGCCTTCCCCGCGGTTCCGTTCCGAGACCGCGATTTCACCCGGGACGCGGATGCTCTCCCTCAGGTGGGCCGTGGCCTCCTCCCCCATGAGGAAGACGGGGGTTCGGAAGCGTTCCGCCAGGTTGAAGGCCCGGATGGTGAGATCGAACATCTCCTGGACCGACCAGGGGGACAGGGCGATGGGCAGGTAATCCCCGTGGGAGCCCCACTTGGCCTGCATGAGGTCGCCGCTTCCCACCTTGGTGGCCTGGCCCGTGGAGGGACCGGCGCGCTGGATATCCACCACCACGCAGGGGGCCTCCGTAAAGGCGGCGTAGCCGATGCCCTCCTGCATCAGGCTGAAACCGGGGCCGGAGGTGGCGGTCATGGCCTTTGCCCCCGCCCAGGACGCCCCGATGACCGAGGCGATGGACGCGATCTCGTCCTCCATCTGGATGAAGACGCCGTCGAACTCGGGCAGGCGGGCGGCCATGCGCTCCATGATCTCGCTGGAGGGGGTGATGGGGTAGCCCCCGTAGAAACGGCATCCCGCGGACAAGGCCCCCTCCGCCACCGCCTCGTTGCCGGAAAAGAAATATCGTCCCTCGGGAAGGGAGGGTTTCACGCGCCTGTCGCCCATGGGCGCATTGTAGGAGAGGGAAGGGACAAAATCAATAGGTTCGGTAATGCGATGGAGATAGAATCAGGCGAGCGCCCGCTGAAGGTCGTAAAGACGCTTCATCGCCTCCCGGTAGGCGGCTTGCGCCGTTTCCACGTTGATGGGTGTAAAGTGAATCTTGTCTCCAGGGCGGAGCTGGGCGATACGCCACAGGTCGGGCGTGATGACCCCGCCGATCTTGGCGTAGCCGCCCACGGTCTGTTCCCCCATGAGGATGATGGGTTGTCCGTCGGCGGGGACCTGGATTGCGCCGGGAACCACGGCCTCGGAGACGATGCTCTGCGGCGCGGAGGGTTTGAACGCGAGCGCGGGCCCCTTCAGGCGGTACCCCATCCGATCCGCCTTGGCGGTAACCTCGTAGGCGGCCGAGTAGAATGTCTCGAGGTTTTCGAAAAAGGATGCCTGGGGCCCGGCGACGACGCGGCATGTGATTTCCCGTGGGTAGGCGGGAATGAAGGACTCGGGAAGCGCCAGGTCCCGGACCGCCGTTCCTTCCCCTTTTCGAAGGATGTCTCCTGCCTTGAGAGGACGCCCGTCGAGTCCCCCGATGCCGCCGCGGGTGTAGGTGCTCCGGCTTCCCATAACCGGCGGCACGTCGAACCCGCCGTTAACGGCGAGATAGGCGCGGCAGCCGGTCTTTACCCCCTTGAAGGAGAGGAGGTCCCCTTTCCCCACCGCCACGCTTCGCCAGGGAGAGAGGGGCGCGCCGTTCAGAAAGGCCCGGAGGTCTCCGCCGGCCATGGCGGTGCGGCAGTCGCGGAGAAATTCAAGCTTCGGCCCCAGGACGGTCATCTCCAGGGTGGCGGCATTTTCGGGGTTTCCCACGAGGGCGTTCGCGGCGACATGGGCGTAAAGGTCGAGGCATCCGCTGATGGGGACGCCGAAGGCCTGGTAACCGTATCGGCCGGGGTCCTGGAGGGTGGTGAAGGCGCCCGGGAAGAGGACTTTTACCGCGTCGCTCACGGGAGTCCCCCCTTCTCGATGCGCCGGTATTCCTCCGGAGTGATGGCATTAAAAGCGACCATGTTTCCCGGGTGGATGAGAAAAGGATCTTTCCGGTCTGGATCGAAAATCTTCAAGGGGGTGCGGCCGATGAGCTGCCATCCCCCCGGGCTGTCCACGGAATAGATTCCTGTCTGGTTGTTGGCGATGCCGACGGATCCCGCGGGGACGCGGGTGCGGGGCGTTTTGAGGCGCGGCGTCCAGAGTCTTTTCGTGAGCCCGCCCAGGTAGGGAAAGCCCGGGGTAAATCCCAGCATGTAAACGGGGTAGCGCCCCGCGGCGTGAAGCCGGACGACCTCGTCCGGGGTGAGGCCATTGTGCCGTGCCACGAAATCGATATCCGGCCCGAAATCGCCGCCGTAGGCGACGGGGATGGTCACGGTTTTCGGCGGCGGGAGTTGGAGATTTCCCGCGATGGAAAGCCGTTCTTTCGCGGCGGCGGCGAGATCCGTGTAGGAGACGGCTTTGGGATCGTAGAGCAGAAGGAGGGTCGTGTAACCCGGGATGGTCTCCGTGACCCCTTCGAGGGGCGGATGGGTGTCGGCGAACTGCGCCTTACGGACGGCATGGAACCCCGCTTCGTCGATGGTCTCGCCAAGGGTGACGAGGAGGCCCCGGTCGCCGAGGGGCTGAAAAAGGGGAAAAGCTGGAAGGGACAGATTTTCCAGGGAAGTCATGGATTCCTACAGGAAGGTCCCCATGGCGATGACCTCGATACCGTTTTCCGTGAGGGTTTGGCGGATCTGCCGGACGAGCGACACGGCTCCCGGGGTATCCCCGTGGACGCAGAGGGTGTCCGGCGCGATGGCGAGCTCCGTGCCGTCAACGGCGATGACCTTGCCCTCCTTCGCCATCTTCAGGGCGCGGCGGGCCACGGTGTCGGCCTCCCGGACGACGGCGCCCGGTTCCTTCCTCGATTGGAGGGTGCCTTCCGGCGTGTAGGCGCGGTCGGGGAAGGCCTCGAAGGCGATACGGAGGCCGTGCCGCTCGGCGATCTCGCGGTTTCTCTCCGCCCACTTCCCCGCCAGGGCGACCAGGATGAGGGACGGGTCGATGGACGCCACCGCCTTGCAGATGGCCGCCATCATTTTCTCGTCCGGCTGGGCCATGTTGTAGAGGGCGCCGTGAGGTTTTACGTGCTGAAGTTTCAGGCCGTTCGCGGCGGCGAAGGCCGTAAGCGCCCCGACCTGGTAGGTGACGTAGGCGGTAATCTCCTCGGGGCTGCAACTCAGGTTGCGGCGTCCATAGCCCATCAGGTCGGGATAGCCGGGGTGGGCCCCGATGGCAACCCCGTGTTGTTTGGCAAGGGCTACCGTTTTTTCCATCACCATGGGGTCTCCCGCGTGAAAGCCGCAGGCGACATTGGCCGAGGTGATATGGGGCATGACCTCCGCGTCCCTCCCGATGGTATAGGCCCCGAAGCTTTCTCCCATGTCACAGTTCATATCGATCTTCATACATCCCTCCCGAAAACGCGAATCGCTTCTCTGTCTTTTTCGACATCATATACATTTAGGGGGGTATTTCAAGACTTGTCTTGATCCTGGGTAAGCTGATGATAGGTCCTCATGCGTGCTCCTTTTACTTGGGGGTTGAAGGGTTGCCATGACGCCTATCACAGCTTGCCTCCTAATCCAAGCAGTGTTGCACTTATGAGTTGAATGCAGATCTTGTCACTATTCACTCGTCACTTCCCCTTAAAACCTAATAACACTTAACACTTAAAACTTTTCCTTGACACGATGGAAAGGGTTTGTTTATAACTCTGTTTGTGAACAAAGGGCAAAGACGGTCGGGATAACGAAAAAAGACAACGGAAAGGAGGAAGAAGACATGGAAGGAAAACGAAGGACAACCCTGTTGCTGGCATTGGCGTTGATGGCGGGCATCCTGTTCGGCTGCGCCGGCGTAGACCACTTAAAACAGGGGAATACCTATTTACGCAAGGGTAAATACGACCAGGCCATCGCCGATTACAACGAGGCGATCCGTCTCAATCCGAAGGATGCACATGCCTACTTCAACCGAGCAATTGCCTATGGCAAAAAGGGGAATTATGACCAAGCCATTGCCGATTTAACCGAGGCGATCCGCCTCAATCCTAAGTATACTCAAGCCTACATCAATCGTGGGATCGCCTATGAGTACAAGGGAGAAATTGACAAGACCATCGCCGATTGGACCGAGGCGATTCGCCTGGACCCGAAGAATACATGGGCCTACAACCATCGGGGGAACGCCTATGCCGGCAAGGGGGACTATGACAAGGCCATCGCTGACCACACCAAGATAATTCATCTGGATCCAAAGTCAGCTTGTGCTTACAACAACCGGGGGAACGCCTATGCCGGCAAGGGGGATTGGGACAAGGCCATCGCCGACTACACCGTGGCGATTCGCCTCTCCCCTTTATTTGCTTTGGCCTACAACAACCGGGGGAACACCTATTACCGCATGGGAGAGGTCGCCAAGGCCATCGCCGACTACAATACGGTGATCCGCCTGGATCCGAAGGATGAATACGCCTACTATTGGCTCATCGACGCCGCGGCGCGGGTCTCTCCCACCGCGCGGGAGAAGGCCCTGTCGCGCCTTGCGGCGTGCGTGAAGAAGGCCCCCGCCAAGACGAAATGGCCCCGGCCCATCTCCCGTTTCTATCTCGGGGAACTGGACGAGGCGGGGCTTTTGCGGGAGGCGGCCGGGGGCAAGACCCCGAAAGAGGTCCGCCAACGGCGGTGCGAGGCCTGCTACTACATCGGCGAGGTCCGCCTCCAGCGGGGGGACAAGGCGGGGGCGAAGGCCCTTTTCGAAAAATGCCTCGCCACGAACGTGACGAACTTTACCGAATACTATAACGCCCGCGCCCTCCTCAAGCGCCTGAATCGGTGACGGCGCGCCCCGATGGGGCTTGAATGCGTTGTTACTCCTGCCCTCCCAAACAGGAAAGGAGGCGGGGAAAAGAAATTACTTATAGAGGGTGGGGATGCCGTTCAGATAGGCCTGTCGCGATTGAAGGCTTGGGGAAATAAATACGAGATTGCTTGAAAATTAACAGAGAGGGCCGTCTATGATAAGGACATGATCATCGAGGAAAAACTCAAGGCAATGGAGACGCTATGGGATGCTATCTGCCGGAGCGCCCCGGATTTCCCTTCACCTGCTTGGCATGGGAATATCCTTAGGTGGAGAGAAAGGTGATAAGCAAGGGCGAGGAAAGATTTGTAGACTGGAATCAGGCCAGGAAAGATATACTGAATTCGATTTCATGAGTATAAGGATCCTTAATCAGCAAAGCATATAGAAAGGAGAAACAATATGGAAACAAAGCAGAACGAAAATAATAAGGATTTATTTATCCCTGATTGGCTAAGAAACGGTTCCGCCCAAACAGCGATTTATGATTTAGATAAGGACAAAGTTGCTACCCTTATCCGTGCTATAAAAGAAAAAAACTTAGTTCTTTTTGTTGGAAACGGAGTAAGCCGATTGTCTGGAATTCGCAGTTGGCATGAACTTGTTTTTAATGATCCGTCTTTAAAGAAAATTTTGAATGAAGCCGAGTTGGGTTTGAAGTGGAGAGATGTTAGATGTACAAATTTGACCGAAGTTTCATATCTTAAATTCCAAAAAGACTCTATGCCGTGTTTTTTGTCGGAAATTCGTTCTTGGGGAAAAAAAGAAGAAAATTTGGTTCATTTAGCCATCAAAGAATTAAATCCTTCAAAAATCTTAACCACGAATTTTGACGATTTGCTGGATAAGACTTTTGGCAAAAAAAGTATTTTTTATTTTCATGGAAATCCAGATGAGGGTATTGTGTTTACTATTAATGATTACTTAAGAAAAATGGAAAGCGATGATTTGATAAAGCTCATTGAAAAGAATTTAGATGGCGATAATTCAGCCCTCCTTTTTATAGGTTATAGCCATTTGATGGAAGACTTAACTGTTTCTTTGGCGCTGTATAAATTGCATAGATTCCAAGGTAGAATTTTCTCTTTGATATCGAAAAGCGAAATGAAAAATCCTTTTTTGATAAACCGACTCAATCTTTTTGGAATATGCCCCGTTGTTTACCGGCTGCCTAAAAATCCCAATGCTTGTATGAGAGAATTTTGCCTGGCCAATGCCATTTATAGCTTGCTCGAAAAAGCTAGATTAAATCCCAATGAGACGTTTAGGATTTTATTAACTGAAAGGGAAAAAAAGCTCATTGACATTACAAAAGATCCCGTGCTCGCCTTCGGTCTTGTCTCGTTAAACAGGCTCAACGTGCCGGGAGAATTCCCGATAAAAAGTGTCCGAATGAATGTGCGGGCGGGCGAGAAAGAAATCGAAGAGGTCGGTGGGCCTGCCTACCATGTCTGCCGTTTCCTATCGATCTTTGGGTTTCCCACGGCATTGGTCTCCCTTGGCGTTCTCGATGCGGAGGGAGAAACCATCCTGGAAGGCCTGAAAAAATCGTATTTTCGGAACAATGAGAAAAGATGTGATATAGACGAAAGGGAATATCCCATCGAATTAGAGCTGATGCAGTGGGTTCCGGAAGACGAA
>JALSPC010000043.1 GCA_026986155.1 bacterium | reverse complement strand
CGGCGTAGTTTCCCTCGTGGGCCTTAGCGAGAACCTCAATGCCGGTCGCAATGGGCATGACGGACTCCGTTTATTACGGGTTTCAGGACAAGAATCTTTTCGAAGGTATCAACGTGGTAATCGGCTCCCAGGTCAGGACGCCGATAGGCGGCGAAGGGAATCCCCGCCAGCCGCGCCGCCTCCTCGTCGATGGGAGAATCCCCGACGTAAAGGGACTCTTCAGGGGAGATCTTGAGGGCCTTGAGAACGAGGAGGAGTCCTTCCGGGTCCGGCTTGGGGGTTTTCACGTCCAGGGCGGTAACCACGCAATCGAAAAAACGCGTGAGATCGAACCGCTCCAGGATGGCCTCCATACTCGTGCTGCGGTTGGTGCAAATGGCGAGCTTCCGTCCCTGGTTTTTCAGGGAATGCAGAGTCTCTTTCGCCCCGGGGGCGAGTTTCATGAAGGGAATGAAACGATGATAATCGGTGTTGAGGCGAAGCCTTTGCGCCTCTCCCAGGCGGGAATCACCCCGGAAGAGGTAGTCGACAGACTCCTCGGCGGTCGCCATGTGGATGTAAGCAACCTGTTCCGGCGTCATGGGCGGTTTTCCAAAGGCCTTGAGGAGATAATTATAGAATTCGATGTTCGCTTGGATGGAATCGAAGAGGACTCCATCGCAGTCGAAGATATAGCCAGCAAACATCATGAGATTTCCTTGTCAAGCGTCTCGGGAATCTCAGAAGATACCGGTTTAGTGACGCATGAATTCTTCAATGGACACCTTTTTGAACCCTTTCGGAACTTCGAAGATCTTCTCGGCGATTTTTGTTATTTGAACCTGCGTGACGCGCTCGATGTCTTCCGTTCCCGCGTTGTAGGTGATCGTCATCATGGAGACCCAGCCCCCCCTAAAGAGGTTTTTGTATTCGTCGGTCGCCTCTATATCCTTCGTGCCGGACAAGTCCACGAAGATGTCCTCGATCTGGAAACGTTTTTTGAAGGCCTTATCGATATCGATCTCCTTTTTTAAGGGGATTTTGTCCGTAATCCATAATTCCTTCGCCTTCTTATTGTTCGCGTAGAGAATCACCTGCTTAGAGGGGTATCCGAGGAAGCTTTTCGTCTTCCCCGTCTTCTTGACGGTTACCTTCAAGGGGGAGCCTTGAGATTTTTTTCTCTCTGGCGGTTGCTGCGCCTTTATCTGGGCCACGATTTTCCGAATCTTCCTGATGAACGCGTCAATATCGTTAATCGCGTAGATCTTTCTGGAAGGAACGATGTTAATCAGGGTGTTCGTTCCAATATCGGTGATAAAGACGGCGTCTCTCTGGTAAACCGCCACCTTATTATTCTGGGCGTATTCGATCCAGACTTGCGTGGGGGGGGTGCTTCCTTTCCCCGGGATGACGGTGTAGGTCTGTTTTTTTAGCACAACACCGCAAATGCCTTGAAGGCATGAAACGCCTATAAATAGTCCCGTCAAAATAAAAATGCCCAGGATTTTCCCTCTGGAAATCACTTTTCTCTAAACCTCCGTAACCGAAACCAGCTATTTCTTATCTTAAATCCCGTATTTTATACCGCATATTCCTGAATGTTTCAATAAACGTATCATATACCCCCTGTGAGAAGGGCGCGTTCCCATAGACGCATATATCTTAGAAGGGATAGCCAAAAGGACGGTTATTCCTTCCATGGGCAGCTTTTGAAAGGCTGGGCAAGTCCTGAAAGATGCCGATGAGCGTGGCACAACCACCGTTTGGAGAAGGGGTGAACGTGTATAACATCCCGATTGGAGACGTGGATGCCGCGGGGACAATTCAGGTGGGAAATGTCCACACGGACATCATTAAAGAACGATACCTCTTGGGACAACCACGATACCTTTTTCCGTTATAGTGAAGCGCTTCGCGTCCTCTTCCAGGTCGTACCCGATCTCCATGCCCTTTGGAATCTTCACGTCCTTGTCGATGATGGCCTTCCGGATACGGGCCCGCCTTCCCACGTCGACACGATCCAAGATAACCGATTCTATCACCTCCGCGTAGCTGTGGATGCGGACGCCGGGGGAGAGGATGGAACGGATGACCCGTCCCCCGCTGATAACCACGCCCCCGCAGACAAGGGAGTCGAGGGCCGCCCCAACGCGTCCACCGGACACGTTGTCGTAGACAGATTTCGCGGGGGGAAACTGTCCCTGGTAAGTGCGGAAAGGCCAGTCGGGGTCGTAGAGATCGAACTTGGGCGTCACGGAGGCCAGGTCCATATTGGCCTCCCAGTAGGCATCCAGAGTTCCCACGTCGCGCCAGTAGGTGTCGTCGGGGAAGCGGGGTTTTTTCCTCGTGCCGCCAAAGGGGTAGATGAAGACCTTGTGTTTTTTGATGAGGGCGGGGATGATGTCCTTGCCGAAATCGTGGGAGGAACGAGGGTCCTGGGCATCTTTCTTCAGGACGTCCACCATGAAATCCGTGTTGAAGACGTAGATGCCCATGGATATAAGGGCGAACTCGGGGTTGGTGGGAAGTGGCTCCGGGGCCTCCGGCTTTTCCTGGAACCCGACGATCCGCATAGTCTCGTCAGCGTGGATGACCCCGAAATGGTGGGCGTCCCCGAGGGGGACGATCTTGGCGGCGATGGTCAGCTCGGCCCCCTTCCGTCGGTGGTACCAGATGAGTTTCGAATAGTCCATCTTATAGACGTGATCACCGGAAAGGATAAGGGTATACTTGGGGTTGGCTGTGTCGATGAAATAGAGATTCTGGAAGAGGGCATCCGCCGTGCCCAGATACCAGTCCTTGCTGATACGCATCTGAGGGGGGATATTGAGGATGTATTCCCCCAGCTCCGGGTTGAGGATGGTCCAGCCGTCACGCAGATGCCGAATGAGTGAAGATGACTTGTACTGGGTGAGGACGATGATCTTGCGTAGGCCGGAATTGATGCAGTTGCTCAGGGTGAAGTCGATAATCCGGTATTTCCCACCAAAGGGGACGGCCGGTTTCGCCCGGTCTTTCGTGAGGGGATAGAGACGCGAACCGAGTCCCCCCGCCAGAATGACGGCCAATGTCTGTTTCTTTACCATAAAAGTCTATTTTTCCTTTCGGTGTTCTTCCATCCTCTTCAGGTAGCCGGCGGCGGTCTTTTCAGGGTCCATCCCGATCATTCGCGCGATTTGGCGGATGAAACTCTTCAGGTAGACGGGGGCGGGGAGGGAAGAATACCTGTCGTCCTCGATGAGCTTGAGGGTAAATTTCCCGATCTTTGTCCTTTCTTTGATCTCATCAAGACTGATACCTGACGCCTCGCGCTGACGTCGGATCTCTTCCCCGGAGACTGGGAGAACCTGAAAAGCCTCGGAGGTTTTTTTGTCTTTCTTTCCCATTATATCCATCGCCCTTCTATTTTTACGTGACAGAAAGGGCACGCGCCGTTATCGAGGAGGTTTTCCAGGATTCCAAACCCTATACGGTAAATCAACCGCCTGCCGCAGCCGGGGCAGTAGGTGCTTTCCCCCTCGTTCCCCGGAATGTTTCCCGTGTAGACGAATTTAAGTCCATTGGTCAGTCCAACCCGCCGGGCCTCTTCCAGCGTGGGAGCGGGGGTGGGTGGGGCGTCCGTGAGCCGATAGGTGGGGTAAAAGGCGGAGATATGCCAGGGGATGCCAGGGTCGATGGAGGCGATGAAGGCCGCGATGGCCTCTATCTGCCGAGGATCGTCGTTGTAACCGGGAATAACGAGGGTGGTGACCTCCACCCAGATTCCCTTCTCGTGCATGGCGACGATGGCTTCCTTGACCGGATCCAGCCGCCCTCCACAGATCGTTTTGTAAAAATCATCGGAAAAGGCCTTCAGATCGATGTTGGCCCCATCCAAAACATCCTCGAGTTTGTCGATGGCCTCCATGGACATGAACCCGTTGGTCACGAAGACGTTCTTGAGTCCCCGTTCATGGGCAATCACAGCGGTATCGTAGGCGTATTCGAAGAAGATGGTGGGTTCTGTGTAGGTGTAACTGATGCTGCGGGACCGATGAGCGAGGGCGTTTTCCACGACGATTTCCGGGGGGACAAACTCGGCCGTCACGCGGTCCGTTTCTCTCGGCGCCTGAGAGATGGCGGCGTTCTGGCAGTGGCGGCAGGTGAAATTACAGCCGGGGGTGGCGATGGAATAGGAAATAGACCCGGGGAGAAAATGAAAAAGGGGTTTCTTTTCGATGGGATCCGCGTGGGCCGCGACGAGTTTTCCATAGGTGTGGGTGACAAGCCGTCCCGCCACGTTTTCCCTCACGCGGCAGATCCCTTTTTTGCCGGGGGGAATGAGGCAGGCGTGGGCGCAGAGACGGCACCGGATCTTTCCGTCGGACAGCTTTTCCCACAACATGGCTTCTTTCATGCCGTTTCCACCTCTTTGTCGTCTGGGGGCATCCAGTCGTAATAGAAGCGATTGCGGATTTTCTCCTCGTCCGACCTGGAAGAAGAGATGAGGAGGTCAAGGGAAATCTTGAGATGCTCGAACCGCTCAAGGAGGGTACGGTAGGCCCAGTTAATCTCTTTCATCCCCTCCTCTCCCTCGCTTCCAGGGATTCCCCGATCAGGATGAAATTCCATCGCCCGTTCCTTGTATGCCCTTTTGATGTCAAGGAGCGAAAAGGGAGAAGACAAGCCCAGAATCTCGATGGCCCTGGCCAGATCGCCGTTTTTCTGATGTCTCATAATTCCCCCAAAAACATATACCATGTTTAACCTTTGCGGTTCAAGCCGAATCAGATTCCGGTTCCGCTTTATCTTGACAATACGGGTGTTTCCTCATATAAACGCTGCGGAGGAAAAAAAATGGAAGAGCTTGTTAAAGACTTGGAGGCGCGGAAACGGGCGATCCGTGAACGCGACGGTGAGAAGCGTGTTTCTTCCCAGCACAAGAAGGGAAAGTTGACGGCCTGGGAGCGGATCGAACGACTGCTGGACAGGGATTCTTTTTCGGAGATCAATCCCTTCGTAACCACCCGGGTAACCGATTTCGGGATGGACAAGAAACGGATGCCCGGTGACGCGGTCATCACGGGTTACGGCCGGATAAACGGGAGGAAGGTCTATCTCTTTTCCCAGGACTTCACCACGCTGGGCGGGTCCCTGGGAGAGATGCACGCCCAGAAGATCGCCAGGATTCAGGATCTCGCCATGGCCAACGGGTGCCCTCTCATCCAGATGAACGATTCAGGCGGTGCCAGAATCCAGGAGGGTATCCTTTCCCTGAATGGGTACGGCGCCATCTTCAAGAGGAATTCCCTCGCGTCGGGGGTGATTCCCCAGCTTTCCTTGATCCTGGGACCTTCGGCGGGCGGGGCCGTCTATGCCTCCGGGCTTTCCGATTTCGTCTTTATGGTGCGTGGGATTTCCCGGATGTATATCACCGGCCCGGACGTCATTAAGCGCGTTGCGGGCGAGGAGATCGGGCACGAAGAGCTGGGCGGGGCGGATGTGCACGCCCAGGTGAGCGGGGTGGCCCATTTCGCGCACGAGACCGAGGATGAATGTTTCAAGGCGGTGCGCCGACTGCTTTCCTATCTCCCCCAGAATGCCTACGAGGTGCCGCCCTACCGTGAGCCGGACAGGGGCTTGGCTTCGGACGAGGCCCTTGACAAGGTCATCCCCCTGGATCCCGAGGAATCCTACGATGTGCACGAGGTCATAGAGGCGGTCTTCGACGCGGGGAGCTTCATGGAGATCCACGAGGAATACGCCATGAACGTGGTGGTGGGTCTCGCGCGGCTCAACGGGCACGTGGTGGGCATCGTGGCCAACCAGCCGGAATTCATGGCGGGGGTCCTGGATATCAACGCCTCGGACAAGATCGCCAGGTTCGTCCGCTTCTGCGATTGTTTCAACATCCCCCTCGTCAACCTCATCGACACCCCGGGCTACCTTCCGGGTTCCACCCAGGAGTTCGACGGGATCATCCGCCATGGGGCGAAGATTCTCTACGCCTACTCCGAGGCGACCGTTCCCAAGATCGTCCTCATCATGCGGAAGGCCTACGGCGGGGCCTACATCGCCCTTTGCAGTCGCGACATGGCCTACGACCGCGTCCTGGCCTACCCCACGGCGGATATCGCGGTGATGGGGGCCGAGGGCGCTGTGGCGATCATCTTCAGGAAGGAAATCGCGGCGGCGCAGGATCCGGAGAAACGCCTGGAGGAATTGAAGCGGCAATACCTGGAGAAGTTCGGGGGACCCTACCTCTCGGCATCTTACGGCCTGGTGGACCAAGTCATCGCGCCGGCGGAGACGCGTCGCGAGCTCTTCAGGGCGTTGGATTCAATCCTGGAAAAGCAGGAATCAAGACCGGAAAAGAAACACGGGAATATCCCACTGTAGAAAAGGAGTGTGACGATGGCAAAAGAAATCAAGGCGAAGATGTTGTCGAAGATACTGGAAGTCAAGGTAAAACCGGGAGACGCGGTCAAGGCCAAGGACGTCTTGCTGGTTCTCGAGTCGATGAAGATGAAGATTCCCGTTCGGACACCGATCGACGGCGTGGTGAAGTCGGTGGAGGTCAAGCCCGGAGACACGGTGGATCGAAACTCCCTTCTCGCCGTGGTGGAGTAGCCATGAGCTGGGTTGAGGCCCTGAAGATCGCCCTCGGAATCTACGGCGTGACCTTCGTGGTGGCCATGTTCGTCGGCGTGGTGGTCATAGGCATTCGAAAAGTCATCAGCATGTAACGGGAGCGGTCGATGTTGGATCAATTGGTAGGACTCTTTCCCGGCATCCATACCTTCTTCCTGGTTCCGGGTGTCATGGCCTTCGGGCGGATCTTCCTGATCCTCCTCGGAGGATTTCTCCTCTATCTCGGATACAAAGAAATTCTCGATCCCCTCTTGATGGTGCCCATGGGATTCGCCATGTGCATGGTCAACGCGGGGATGCTGGTTCTGCCCGGCGCGGGCGGGGTAGGGACCCTCTTTTTGAGCCCCCTGACGAGCCACGTAAAGGCGTTGATGGACGCCCTGCAGGTCTATTTCCTCCAGCCCATCTATACCTTCACCTTTACCAACGGGCTTATCGCCTGCCTCGTCTTCATGGGGATCGGGGTCATCACCGACGTCGATTTCCTCATCGCCCGGCCCATGCTGAGTTTCTTCCTCGCCGTCATGGCGGAGATGGGAACCATTCTGACCCTTCCCATCGCCGTGGCCTTCGGGTTCCCCTTCAAGGAGGCGGCGGCCATCGCCTCGGTGGGAGGCGCGGACGGGCCCATCGTTCTGTACACCTCCCTCATGCTGGCCAAGCGGCTCTTCGTTCCTATCACCGTGGTGGCCTACGTCTATCTCAGCGTGGCCTACGCCATCTATCCCTACATCATTAAGATGATGATTCCCAAGCCTCTGCGGGGGATCACCATGGAGGAGCAGGAACTGCCCGTCATCTCTCCCGCCCAGAAGTTCGCCTTCGCGGTGGTCGCGGGAGTCGTGCTCTGCCTTTTGTTTCCGGTGGCGGCGCCGCTTATCGCCAGCTTCTTTTTCGGCGTGGGCGTGAAGGAGACGGCGGCCCTGAAGCGTTTCCAGGAGTTCCTGAACGACGTGGTGTTGAGCGGCTCCACGGTCTTCCTCGGCTTTACCCTGGGTGCCCTCCTCAGCGTGGACACCATCTTTTCCAAATCGGTCTTTTTCGTCATGCTGCTGGGCATGATCGCCCTGATCCTCTCCGCGGTGGGGGGGCTGGCCGGGGGGCTTTTGGTGACCTATTTCAGCAAGAGGCAGGTCAATCCCCTGGTGGGTATCGCCGCGGTCTCCTGTATTCCGACCACCGCGAAGGTGGCGCAGAAGTGCGCCATGGAGGTGGAACCGGAGGCCATGATCCTTCCCCATTGTATCGGGCCGTCCGTGGCGGGGGTAATTACCACCGCCATTATCTGCTCCTGTTATATCTCCTACGGGCTGCTCCACTAATCGAGCGGGCATGACGGATACGGACTATATCAGGGGAAACAAGAAATTTTGGTTCATCGGTGCGGGGATTGCCTTTTTAGGTGTGGGCATTGTCCGGCTGGACGTTTGGTGGTGGCGGCAGTCGACCTGGTTCAAACCCCTCTACGCGGTAGGAATCGCCGTGGCCATTCTCGGCCTGGCGCTCATCACCAAGGGTATCGACAAGAAGCGGGAAAGTTTCCGCTACTGTCCCCACTGCATGTCGCTGAATCCCTCGGATGCCGGGGTCTGTCGGAAGTGCAAGAAGCCCCTGCCGCCGGTAGAGCCGAAAAAGCGGCGCTCAAAGGGCGATTAATCACGGGTTATCCCTCGATATTCTTTTCTTCCGGCCGAAAGCGGATGCCGATTTCAATCGATTTCTGCCTGATATTGGCGGGCAGCGGCGGGAAGGGCGCGGCCTTACGCACGGCTCGCAGAACCGATTCGTCGAAATATTTGTTTCCAGAGCTCTCCTCCAGCTGAACGTCGGAGATGTGGCCGTCCTTGTAGATGGTGAAGGTGACGATGGCCTCCAGGCTGTAGACGTCCTCGATGAGGTTTTCCGGGATGACCCACCCTTGCATGACCTTGTTCCGGACCACGGAGAAGTAGAGATTCTTTTCCCCCAGCGTGCCGCCGCCTCCCGGCGCGGGCGTGGATTTTTCGGACGAGGTCTCCCGTTGCTGAACCTTCTTCTTGATGCGCTCCAGTGCCTTTTTGAGCTGTTCTTCCCGGGGGTTCTTGGTAGGGATGGCCCCTTTCTTGATGCGACGGATAATCCGTTGTTTGTGAACAACCACTTTCGATCGGGGGATCGTCTTGACGATGCGTTGTTTGTAGATCTTGACATGGTGCTTTTGCGCCCTGTGAACGGCCGGTTTTTTCCGGGGGGTGGGTTCGATGAGGGAAACCTGGATGGGCCCGGGGGAAGAGATGCGAATGAAGTGCCTGCGGTTGATAAGGTCGATGGCCGTGAGCGTCGCGATGTGGATTGCCAGGGAGAGGAGCAGCCAGGTGGTCAGTTCCTTGCGCATGATTTCGTGGAATTTTTCGGATAGTTTTTCTTTAATCACGAGGGGTCAGGTTCAAGAATTGTGGTTTCGATATGTTTCATGAAGTGCTGGGCCAGGGGAGACAAAAGGTTCTTCTTGCCCCGGATCATGAAAAACCGCCGCCGGATGTTTTGGAACGCGGGGACTCGAAGCGGTTTCAAACGGTCGTGATAAGGGGCTCCTTCCACGGATTTCAACGAGAGAAAGGAAAAAAAGGGACCCGAGAGAACAGCGTTGATAGCGGCCGTGGCGCTGCCGACGATGACCGCCACGTTGAAGGATTTCCAGGAAAGCCCTTTTTCGTTCAAGACCCGCTCCACGGCACGGCGGGTTCCCGATCCCGCCTCTCTCAGGATCAGGGGAATTCCCTGGAGCTCCTTGAGACTCACGGGGTCCTTTCCAGACAGGGGATGGGCGGCGTTGATAACCGGGGCGATTGTGTCGGAAGAAACGGGCGTGGCCGTGAGTAACCGGTGGTTGGGATCGAAGCCGATAAAGGCGATCTCGCACCGCCGGTCCAGGACCCACTCCATCGCTTTTTTGGAATCGGAGATGACAAGCTCTATCTTTATCTTGGGAAAACGTTCGCGAAAGCTCCCAATGATCTTCGGCAGGATGTATTCCCCCGGGATCGTGCTGGCGCCGATGACGAGTTCCCCTTCCACGGTATCGGAGAACCGGCCCATCTCCAAGAGGACCTGCCTCCGTAATTCCAATAATTTTCTCGCGTGCTTCGCAAAAAGCTGTCCGGCCGGGGTGAGAATCGTTTCCCGCTTCGTCCGAAGGAATAGCTTGGTGTTGAGTTTGTTCTCGAGCTGGCGGATATGCTCGCTGACCGTCGGTTGCGTCAGGAAGATTTCCTGCGCCGCCTTGCTGAAACTCTTGAGTTCCGCGACCTTTAGGAAGGTTTCAAGTTGGCGAAATTCCAACGGATGACCCTTTCAATTCCTTGATTTTCCATATCATAACGTATAATCTCATAAGCGGTAACGAATTTCAAGGAAGGAATGACGTGTTAGCGAAAGCACAAACCGGCGCGGTCATGGGAATCGACGCGATACCCATAGACGTTGAAGTCGATGTTGCCCTGGGATTGCCCAGCGTCGCCATCGTGGGCCTTCCGGACGGTGCCGTGAAGGAGAGCAAGGACCGCGTTCGAAGCGCCATAAAAAATTCAGGCTACGAGGTCCCGCCGAGGCGGATTACGGTCAATCTCTCGCCCGCGGATGTCAAAAAGGAAGGCACCCTGTTCGATCTTCCCATCGCCGTCGGAATCCTGTCGGCAACCGGGATCGTCGACGATGAGCGGTGCTCTCGGTTCATGATCGCGGGGGAGCTTTCCCTGGATGGGGGAATCCGGCGTATCCGGGGGGCGCTTCCCATTGCCACAGCCGCGAAGGGAAAGGGCTTGGAGGGATTGATCCTTCCCTTGGAAAACGCGAGGGAGGCGGCGGTCGTCAAGGGGCTTGCCATCTACGGGGTGAGGTATCTTCACGAGGTTGTGGCCTTCCTCAACGGGGAAAAGCCCCTGACCCCTTATGAATCCTCCCCGGAACTCCTCGCCGCCCCGACAAGCGGAGAGGAGGTCGACTTCTCGGACGTGCGGGGCCAGGAACACGCGAAACGGGCCATCGAGGTAGCCACGGCCGGGGGCCACAACGTCCTCATGGTGGGGCCGCCGGGATCGGGGAAGACCATGCTGGCAAGGCGGATTCCCACCATCCTTCCTCTGATGACCTTCGAGGAGAGTATCGAGACCACCAAGATTCACAGTGTGGCGGGACTGACGGGCGAAGAGGTGCCCTTGATCCGCGTTAGGCCCTTTCGCGCGCCGCACCATACCATCTCGGACGCCGGTCTCATCGGGGGCGGGACCATCCCCAAGCCGGGCGAGGTAAGCCTGGCGCACAACGGGGTTCTCTTCCTGGACGAATTGCCGGAGTTCAAGAAGAATGTCCTGGAGGTGTTGCGCCAGCCCCTGGAGGACGGCAAGGTAACCATCTCTCGAGCGGCTATTTCCCTCACCTATCCGGCGCGTTTCATGTTGGTGGCGGCCATGAATCCCTGTCCGTGCGGTTATTTCACCAGTCCCACCCACGCCTGCACCTGCACGCCCCTTCAAATTCGGCGGTACCGCGGGAAGGTCTCGGGGCCCTTGCTCGACCGTATTGATATACAGATCGAGGTGCCGGCGGTTCCCTACGAGGCCCTGAAGGGACGGGGCGCCGGGGAGTCCTCCGCGGCTATCCGGGAAAGGGTTGAGCGGGCGCGCGCCGCACAGACGGAGCGGTTTTCCCGCCACCGGAAGGTCTTCACCAACGCCCAGATGCGGACGCGCGACATCAAGAAGTTCTGTGAATTGGAGAAAGAGGGGGA
Source organism: bacterium (assembly GCA_026986155.1). GTDB lineage: Bacteria > Desulfobacterota > S145-22 > S145-22 > S145-22 > JAOZMY01. The sequence goes on along the minus strand of JALSPC010000043.1, from coordinate 4,646 downwards.
GTCGCTGCTCGAGACGGCCATCGCCCAGCTTGGGTTCAGCGCCCGCGCGTATCACCGGATTTTGAAGGTGGCGCGGACCATCGCGGACCTGGACGCGTCAAGGACGATTTGCGCCCACCACGTGGCCGAGGCGATCCAGTATCGTTCCATGGACCGCCCGATGGGGATTTAGTTAGAGTGGCGAGAAATAAAAACGCATAAAAAATCAGGGATGCTGGAAGTTCTTTTGCAAACGATTATTGAATATTTTTAAGGGAAGATCTTCCATCATCTGGATATGCATAGAGAGAAAGACACTATGAGGATAGCCTCACGCGTAACACTTATGAAACCTTGGAGAGCGTCTGTATGAAACGAAGGATTGTCTGGATGTTTGTGGTGATGGCATGTTTCGTCATCTTTGAGGTCATAATCGGATGGTGGGCCCTGTCGATGGTCAGGAAACAAAATCAAATATATTACAACCAGTTCATTAACGGAGAGGCGAGAAATATCAATACGAAGTTTAGGATTCTTAAGGCCTACACAGACGTGCTTTCCGTTTCTCCAGAGATAAAGCATGTGTTGGAACAAGGTGAGAAGGTGAATCCTTCTGAAAAAGCAACAGCGCGCGCTCAGTTGTGTTCCGTGGCGGCTTCCCCAAAGATTCTCGCCGCCTATCTGATGGATCGTCAGGGCACCTGCATCCTTTCGAGCAAACCCTCGTTCGTGGGACACAATTACGGTTTTCGCCCATATTTCAAGGATGCCATGAAAAAAGGAATCGGATTCTATCCGGCCGTCGGAGTCACGTCAAGAGCCCTCGGCTTCTATTTTTCTTCGAGAATCGCGAAGTCTGGAACCCCCCTCGGGGTGGTGGTCTTGAAGCTTTCCTGGAAGGCCTTTTCCGAGGGGATTTTTCACGTGGGATCCGGATCCGGTGTGGATGAACTGGAAAAATCATTTTTCAACGGAATAGCCACGCGTGACGGGATCATCATCGGCTCCGATGGCAAGCTTTATTCGCTGGGCAGACTGTCCGCGCCCGTTGGGGAAAAACTTAAAAAATCCCGGCAATTTCCCCCTGAAGCCATTCAAAGCATGGGATTTCCCCAGGGAATCTGGAAGAATCTCTTCAAAAAAAGAAAAATAAAAATAAAAAACCTCCGGGACGGCCGCGACTATTATCTGTTCGTGGCGCCCTTGGAAGCCGAGGAGGTTTACCTTTTTCACGGAATTTCTAAAAGGATGATGACGTCCTTGTTTAGGAATGTGATGACGCCCATCTATATAATCCTCGTCGTCATATTTTTTACTGTTCTGGGCATTGCCTTTCTCTATCGCGCGAAACTGCAAGATAATGTGAAATTGATTGGGGTGAACGAGGCGTTAAAGAATGAACGTGAAGAATTTTCCCGCCTCTTGTCTCGGTATAAGGCGATTATCGCGGCCGCCTCGGAGGGATTCTGGGTGGTGGATCCAAATGATTTCAGGATCCTCGAGGTGAACGACGCGCTATGTGCCATGCTGGAATACCCGCGTGAAGAGATTATCGGGAAGTTGCCGTTTGACTTCGTGGACGAAGAGAACCTGGATATCATGAAAAAGCAGGCGGCCCACAAGGACAACCCGCATTGTTCGTTCCAGGTCGAATTGAAAACAAAAGGAGGAAAGAAGCGATTTGTCCACATAAGCTCCAACCTGGTGAGGGGTCATGGGGGAGAAGATCTCCGTTTCGCGTTTATCACCGATCTGACGGAGATCGTAAAGACCAGAGAAGAGATCCGCAAGCTTTCCAAAGCGATCGAGCAGGTGGCCAGCACCATCGTCATCACGGAAAAGGATGGAACAATCACATATGTAAACCCGTATTTTTCCACTGAAACGGGCTACACGCGTGAAGAGGCCATCGGGCAAAACCCGAGAGTTCTGAAATCAGGCATTCATCCCCCTGAATTTTACAAAAATCTTTGGGGAACCATAAAACAGGGAAAGGTATGGAAGGGAAATTTCCTCAACAAAAGAAAGGATGGGAGTCTGTTCTGGGAGAAGGCAAGCATTACGCCCCTGAAGAACGAAAGGGGTGAGATTACCCATTTTATCGCCGTCAAAGAGGATATCACGGACAAAATCGAACTGGAGCAACGCCTCGAGCGAACGCTTCAGGAGTTGAATCTCATCGTGGATAACGCCCCCATCGGGATCGCCTACATAAAAGACCGAAAAATTATACGTTTAAACAAAGCCATGGGAGATTTATACGGCGAGGCGCCTGAGAGATTGGTGGGACGGGACACCTCTTTTATTTATCCATCCAAGGAAGATTATGAATCCTTAGGCAGGAAAATGTATGAAAAGCTTAACAAAGGGGAAACCATTCAGATTGAGCTTCCCCTCAAAGTCAAGGATGGATCCATCAGATACGGAAAGATGACGGGTCGGGCCCTCGATTCAAGCGACCCCCAGCGGGGATATGTCTGGATGGTGGAAGACGTTACGTTGAAGCATCAGTGGGAATTGGCCATTACCCGGAAGGACGCCGTTCTCGAGGCGATAAGCCGGATTTCCAGTCTCCTGCTTGTGTCGGAGCGATGGGAAGACAGCGCCGCTGAGTTTCTTCGGATTCTCGGGGAGGCCGCGCATGTGAGTCGTGTTACCATAAGCCGCCCCAGGATGGAGGGAGGGAATATCGTAGTGGAAAGGCCGGCAACCTGGACCGCCCCTTCCAGGTTTGAGAATCTTCCAGAAAAAACGGTTTATCCGGGCAGTAAAGGGCCCCATAGAGAATGGTTTGAAATGCTCCAAAAAGGTTCGCCGGTCATTGCCAGCCTTTCGGAAGGAACCCCCGATCAGCAAGACGCGCTTCTTCAAAGGGGGTCGAAGGCGATATGCCTGATTCCCATGGAGGTCGGCGCGAATTTGCGCTATGTTCTTTCTTTTGAAGACTGTGAAGAATCAAAGAGATGGACGGAGCTCGAAATCAGCACCTTTAAAGTGGCGGCCAACGTGATCGCCTCGGCGATAAAACGCCAACGCTACATGGAAGAGCGGAATATTGAGGAGCTCAAGTCCACGATTATCATCGCAAACGCGAAGAGTATCATTGTTCGCATCGCGCCGGATGGCAAGCTCCTTTTCATAAATAAATTCGGGCTGGATTTCTTCGGTTACAGCCCGGAAGATGTCATCGGACGGGATTTTTTCAGCATCTTCATCCCCGAAGAGGAGAGCACGGGAAGGGATCTTACGCAATTTGCCAAGGACCTGCTCCGAAATCCAGAGGCGTATTCTTACCATGAAAATGAAAATATTTGCGCCGATGGGCGGCGCGTGTGGATTTCATGGTCCAACACTCCCATCCTGGATCCGCAGGGAAAGTTACAGGAGATGCTCTGTATCGGACACGATCTGACGGAACGGCTCGAGATTGAGAAACGCCTGAAAGAGGCGAGCGAGGCAAAGAGCACCTTTCTCGCCAACATGAGCCACGAAATCCGGACCCCCCTGAATGCCATTATCGGAATGACGCAACTTCTCGCCGAAACGAACCTTGAGCCGGAGCAGGAACGTTACGCGGAAGGGGTTTACAAGGCCGGGAAAACCCTCCTGGCCCTGATCAACGATATCCTGGATATCGCGAAGATCGAAGCCGGGAGGATGACGTATGAAAATACCTCCTTTGACTTGAGGGAAATTATGGAGGAGACGATTCAGATCTTCACCCATGCGGCCGCTGAAAGGAATTTAGACCTGTTCTGCCACGTTGCCCCCGACGTTCCGATTCATTTGATTGGAGACCAGCTCAAGATAGGTCAGATATTTCGGAATCTTGTCGGTAACGCGTTGAAGTTCACGGAAAGAGGTTATGTGGCCCTGAGCGCCGAAACCCTTTCACGGGAAAATGGAAGAGTGGATGTCCGTTTCAGGGTCATTGACACGGGAGTGGGAATTCCAAGGGATCGGCTGTCATATGTCTTTGACCACTTTACCCAAGCCGATGAATCGGTGACGAGACAATACGGGGGCACCGGGTTGGGGCTTGCCCTCACGAAGCAATTTGTTGAAGGAATGGGGGGAAAGATAACGGTCTCAAGCGAGCCGGGCAAAGGAACGACCTTTACTTTTCATATCCCTTTTGAAATCGACCCTGAAAGTCGTGAACAGGAGCCTGCGGAAACTCTTGGCATCATTCAGCGGGGGAAAGAAATCAAGGCGCTGGTTGCTTGCAGTCACGAATGGTCTTGTCGCATAGCCAAGGATACTCTGAAACGTTACGCCTTCTCGGTCGAGACCGTCCGTTCGCTGGAAAACCTGCAAAGCCGTTTGTATTCTCTCTCCAATGACAGGAAGGCCGTCGCGGTGATTACCGATGACGGATTTATTAGCACAAGGTTGATAGACTTAATTGCTTCCTATAAAAAACAAAGAGGGACAGGAGATCATGGTGTCCGGCTCATTTGTATGGTCAAGGATAAAGAAAAATGTCACTCGTGCCGGCATGATGGCGAATCGATCATTTCCGCGTGCCTGGTGCGGCCTGTCTTCCACGATTCTCTTTTGAAAATTTTGGACAAGGTTTATATTGATAGCAATCGGCATAAACGAGTTGAACGCAAAATAAAACAAGAGGACAGGAAAATGAAAAAAAGCCGAGCGTCAAGAATTTT
>JALSPC010000042.1 GCA_026986155.1 bacterium | reverse complement strand
TTTCCTCGTCCATTTCAGCACGGATTACGTCTTTTCGGGCAGCAAGCGGGCACCCTACGTGGAGTCGGACCTGACCGATCCCATTAATATCTACGGCTGGACGAAACGGCTGGGCGAGGAGGCCCTGCAGGCCCGCTATCCCGACGGGTGCCTGATCATCCGGACCGCCTGGCTCTTTTGGAGCGGCGCGAAGGGATTTTTCACCTTTCTCGCGGGCGCCATCGAGAAATCCCAGACCCGCCTGATCCTTCCCGCCCAGACGGGCTCCCCCACCTACCTCGGGGACCTTGCGGAAACCACCCTGAAACTGGTAGAAAAGAGGCGGCAGGGGCTCTTTCACGTGGTCAATGGGGAGAGCGCGGACTGGCGGACACTGGCGGAGTTCTTTCTTGAACGATACCCCGGCGGGGAAAGTGTCGAGATCTCAGTCACGGATCGGGATGACCGCCCGGCGAGGCGCCCCGCTTACAGTGTCCTTGCCGTGGACAAACTAAAAGAAAAAGCGGAAATCGCAATGCGTCCCTGGCGGGAGGCGGCCAAGGACTGTGTCGAGGAAATGATAAAGAAACGCAAGGAGTTGTGATGAGAATCTGCATGATAGGCACGGGATACGTGGGGCTGGTCACCGGGTGCGGTCTGGCGGAATTCGGAATGAAGGTCACCTGCGTGGACAAGGTGACGGAGAAGATAGCGATGCTCAAGCGGGGGGAGATCCCCATCTACGAGCCCGGTTTGAAGGACCTGGTGGAAAAGAATGTGAAAGAAGGGCGTCTCAGTTTTTCAACCGATATCCCGGAGGCCATCCGGAACAACCTCGTTGTCTTTCTCGCCGTGGGAACCCCTTCCGACGACGGCGGCGGGGCGGACCTTCGGTATCTTTTCGACGCGGTGGACGAGATCGCGCGGAACCTGAACGGCTACAAGGTCATCGCCATCAAGAGCACCGTTCCCGTTGGCACGGCGAAGCGCGTCTCCCGGCGGATTGCCGGGCGGGTTGAGGGGGCCGCCTTCGACGTGGTCTCCAACCCCGAGTTCTTGAGGGAGGGATCGGCGGTAGAAGACTTTCTCCATCCCGACCGGGTGGTCATCGGGACGGAGAGCGAGCAAGCCATCGCCATCATGAAGGACATCTACAGTCCCCTCTACCTGATTGAGACCCCGTTCGTGATTACCAACAACGAAACGGCCGAGATGATCAAGTATGCCGCCAACACCTTCCTCGCGGCCAAGATTTCCTACATCAATGAGGTGGCCAACATCTGCGAGCTGGTGGGGGCGGACGTCCACGTGGTGGCCCGGGCCATGGGACTGGACGGGCGCATCAGCCGGAAGTTCCTGCATCCGGGGCCCGGGTTCGGGGGATCCTGCTTTCCGAAGGATACCCGGGCCCTCTATCACCTGGCCAGGGAAAAAGGATACGATCCCGCGTTGATAGGTTCCGTTATCCGCGTCAATGAAAACCAAAAGACACGGATGGTGGAGAAGGTGAAGCGGAGGGTGGGAGGCGACCTTTCCGGTAAGGTCATCGGGGTTTTGGGTGTTTCCTTCAAGCCGAACACGGATGACATCCGGGAATCCCCGGCGATTTTTGTCATCCAGCGCCTTCTGGACGCGGGCGCGAAGGTGCAGGCCTTCGATCCCGCCGCCCTCGGCGAGGCCCGTAAGGTCTTCGGCGATGCCATCACCTACGCGGCGAATGCCTACGAGGTGGCTCAAGGGGCAGACGCCATCGTCCTGATGACGGAATGGAACCAGTTCCGAAGCTTGGATCTCCAAGAGTTGAAAGGGCGCATGAAGACCCCCGTCTTCGTCGACACCCGCAATGTCTATGACCCCCGCAAGATGGAACAGGCGGGCTTCGCCTACGAGGGAGTTGGCCGTTGAGGCATTGCCTCTTTCTGGGCGACGCCCACATCACCCCGGACGACAGGGAATTCCAAAAACGGCTCGCCGCGTTTCTCGTTTCGCTCCCGGAGAGATTCGATCACCTCTTTGTCATGGGGGATCTCTTCGAGTTCTGGTTCGGGTTTACGGGATATTCCTACGAGGAGGAATACGGACCGGTTCTGCAGGCCTTCCGGGCCATTGCCTCGGCAGGTGTTCGTATTGTCTATTTCGAGGGGAACCACGATTTTTCCATGGGCCCGGTTTTCACGAAGGAACTCGGTGCTCAGGTCTTTCCCGACGCCCACGCGTTTAACGTGGACGGGAAACGTTGGTTCCTGACCCACGGCGACCTGGTCGCGGCGGAGGGGTTGCGCTACGGGACCTACCGCCGGTTGATCCGCAACCCTGTGACCTACGCCTTGATTCGGGCGCTCGGCCCTAAGCGGACATTGAAGATGGCCTGGAAATTGGGAGCCATGAGCCACCGTGTCTATCATACGCCGGAGGCCTACGACGCACGGCGATACACCACCTTCGTAAAGAGGAAATTTGCCGCCGGTTTCGACGCCGTCATCATGGGTCATACCCACCGGGCGGGGGTGATTACCTACCATGTGGGGGACAAGAAACGCCAATATGTCAACTGCGGCGACGTGAAGAAGGCGGAAACCTACGTCATCTATAATCCCGAGAGTGGCTTCGCGGTCAAAAAAGGACTGGAGCCTCTGACCGATTTATAATTTGTATTTGAGTCTTAAGGGCTGATGGGAATGAGGAGGATTTATTGAAAAGGACGTGGCAGGACAATTTAGTCTTTAGTTTAGCGTTATAGTGTTGAGCCGACAATCAAGAGCCAACTATCTATGTGAAACTCCCTCGAAAAAAATGGCTGTCTCGGACTTTCATTCTTTGTTGCCCTAGGCGTGGCGGTGATGGTGGTTAGAATGGGAGCAAATTGATGAAGCGGTTTTTCATGTCTGAGCCTATTTCTGCCAAGGGGGTTAGAATAGGAAGTTGTATTTTCTCCGGCTCTTTACTTGGGAGGAATTTGCCGAGAGCGATAGAAGCCTTCAAGACAACGTGAATTTTATAATCCTGAGCATAGCTGTATAGTATTTGGGGGTGAATGAACAAGGTTTTCGATGTGATTTGGGTGACGGTTCCAAGGGCATTTCGGCCAGTGTTTGCAATTGTCGCGGAAGATACATGGATTGTTTTCAAAGTGGGGGGATAGGAACTGAGAGCGTTGTAGATTGCCTCTTGTCTGGCGGAATCACGTTCGGAAGGAAGCGTAAAAGGGGCGGAACCTCGGAGAACGACGGGACGCGATGCCAGAAAACCTGACTTAATGTCCACAAATTTATAAATCTCCGTTTTTCCAGTATCATAGATGGCGTTTCGGGATGTAAAGGTTTTGATGACGAGGTAAGAAGGATCCCCGCCCGCTGCCACGAGGGAGCAGGTCTCTAAAAAGATGAGTATGAACGGGAAAATTGTTTTTCCAAGCTGCATCAAAAATATTCATAAGTTTTATTGATTCGAATAACCATGTCGACTTCCGAAAGCCCATCGGGGTAATGACGGATATCCACGATTTGCGTGGCGCGTAGAATGGCCTCGGTTTGGGTATGAATGACATCTTCCGTTATTTGTGCATGACGTGTCGTCTGGAAGGTGGTCACCAGAATTCCGCGCAGTTTTTCAGCCAAAAGCCGGTAGCCATCGGCCTCGGCGGCGCGCTCCGATAAAATTTTTGCCTGGGCTGGATTGGTTACACCGTCCGGCGCGATACCTTTCCCCGTAACCCGAATAGTTATATAGTCACTTGGATTGACCTGACCTTCATAGACGCCGGGGATTTCCTCGGCTGTTGTCAAGACACTGGGAGGTTGAATGGAACAGCCATAAAGGAACAATATCATTGAAAATGAGATAAGAGGCCATATCAGGAACTTTGTAATTTTCATACTATTTCCCCCTTTTTATTTTCATTTATCGGACTATCGCCTTAAAACATAAATGAAATAAGGGAAGGGGAAAGCATAAGAAATTTTTTTGATTAATCAGCAGGTCAGAGCATCTAGAAAAAGAATGCCGTTTGAAAATTCTTGACATTTAACAGGTGCTGACATAATCTAACTGCCGATTGTTAAAATGATTAAAGGGGGAGCTGAATGGATTTTCGCCTGACGGAAGAGCAGCAGTTTTTCAAGGACAACGTGGCCAAACTCGTCGACAAGAAGATCAAGCCGAGAGCGGAGGAGATCGACGAAAAGGACGAGATAACGACGGATATCATCCGGGAGATGGGCCGGCTGGGCTATCTCGGCATCCGCTATCCTGAGTCGGTGGGCGGCATGGGTGCCGACATGGTCACCTACGCCCTGTTTATCGAGGAGATCGCCCGGGGATCCCTGAGCGTCGGAGCGAATATCGCCATGCAGACCCTGATGGGGACCGATTTCATC
>JALSPC010000041.1 GCA_026986155.1 bacterium | reverse complement strand
ATGAACGAGGGTGCCGAGGAGAAAGCCCAGCACGGTCAGAAGCGTCGCCCCCACTGCCGCATAGGCCACGCTGCGGCGGATGCTGCCGCCCGCCCGGGTGATAGCCTCCCGGTAGGCATCACCGGGAAGGGATTGGAAAATGAGAACGATAAGGGGAAGGACGACGATGACGAGGCAGGAGATTCCCACGCAAAGGGTGATCCAGGGTCGGGCGTTCCCGAGGTCAATCTCGTGGACAAACAGCGTCCCGGGAACGGGACGGGAGAGGATTGTTTTTTTTCTCAGGAAGAACCTCTCCGAGGCGAGGGCGGCGGCGGTGATGGCCAGCAGGGGCAGGGCGGCGGCGGTGGCGGCCCCGAAGTTGTAGAAGGCCGCGAATTGAGTTAGGCTCTCCACGGGGAAGACGCGGACGCGCAGGAAGGAGGGAACGCCGTATTCCCCCAGGGTGAGCAGAAAGACCAGCATGGAGGCAAGGAGGATTCCCGGAAGGATGAGGGGAAGGGTAATTTTTGCAAGCACGCGGGGCCATCCGGCGGCAAGCCGCCCCGCCTCTTCGAGCCGGGGTTCGACCGTCCGGATATAAATCAGGGTCAGAAGGAGGACGACGGGGAGAAAGGTGGTGAAGAGGATCCAAGCGCATCCGGGCAGGCTGAAAAGCCAGGCGGAGGCGATTCCCCCAGCCGCGGAACCAAAGAGTCTTGAAAGGAGTCCCCGCCTCCCCATGACGAAGAACCAGGCGATGGCGGTCATGTAGGGGGGAATAAGCAAGGGGACAGTGAAAAGGACCGTGAAAAACCGCCGGAAAGGCAGGTTCGTCTTTCCCAGGAGGATTCCGAGGGGAACGCCGACGAGAGTGGCCAGGCAGGTCGTCGCCATGGCGAGGGTTAAACTGTTGGCCATGAGCGTCCATTCCCGCCGGGACGTCAGCAGTCCCCTGTAGGCGGCGAGGCTGAAGTGTCCCTGAACCCACGCGCTTTTTACCAGCATGGCCGCGAGGGGAAGCAGGCCCGCGGCGACGAGGAACGTGACGGCGGCGAGCAGGGTGACGCGTTTTGCCATCAATACCCGGCCCACCGCTTCAGGTAGGACCGGATCTCCTGGAGCTTGCGGGCAACCTTCGCGTAATCGATCTTCATCGTTTTGATTCGTCCGATATCCCGAACTTCCGGCGGCGTTTTCACCCCCGGATGGAGGGGAATCTGCGCGCAGTCGGCCTCGGCGAGTTTCCGTTCCGTTTCCTTCGAGAGGAGAAAATCGATAAGTCTTTTCGCGGGTTCCGGGTGCGGCGCTCCCTGGATGAGAACCGCGGCGTTGGGCACGATGAGGCATCCGATGCCGGCCTTACCCTGGTCCGGGTAGATCATCGTGACAGGGTTGCCCTGGCGGATGCGGTTCACCGCGTCGTCGCTGTCCACCAGGCTGAAGACAAACTCACCCGAGGCCACCAGGTCGGCGCTTTCCCCGTTGCTGGTGGCGAGCTTTACCCCGTTGGCCTTCATCGCCGCCATGAAGGCCTTCGCCCGTTTTTCCCCCCAGAGGGTGAAGAGGGCCGCGACTTGGGTGGTCGTCGTGCCGAAGAGGGGGTTGGCGATGACACCCTTTCCCTTCCATCGGGGATCGGCGTAGGCGAGGATAGAGCGGGGCGTTTTCGCTGCCTGCCTGTTCACGACAAGGACCCGGGCCCGGGCGGAGAAGCCAGTCCAGTAACCCTCCGGGTCCCTGAACATGGCGGGGATTCCCTCCGCGTTTTTCGAGATGTAAGGCGCGGAGATGCCCCGCTGCTTGAGGACCTCCGCCCGGATGGGCTCGTTGGCCCAATAAACGTCCGCCTGGGGGTTTTTCTTCTCCGCGATGAGCCGGTTCATCACGCCGGTGCTCTTGGCCTCCTCCGTGTCGTAAACCGCTTTGACCGTGATATCCGTCGCCTTTTCGAACTCCTTCAAAATGGGCTCGGAAAAGACCTGATCCTCCGACACGTAGACCACCACGGTGCCGTTCCCGGCTGTCTTCTTGGCGGAATCACAGGAGACAATTCCGCATGCGGAAAAAAGGAGGAGCAACCCCAACAGGGCCGCGGCGGCCCGGCCTTGGAGAGTCTTGACGGGAGCCATCCTACTTATCCGGGGTGACCTTGAAATCGTCGAAGGACGTGGCCGCGTCCGATTTCGTCCAGAGCCCCACCCCGCCGGGCTTGGTGAAATGGGCGTCTTCCCCGTCCAGATACTTTCGGTCGTCCAGGAAGCAGGCGTAATGGTTCCCATGCTGGACGATCTTCATGGTATGCCATTTCCCCGCGGCGAGCTTCACCCGGGCGGTAGCCATCATGCGACGGACAGCGTTTTTCACGTAGTAGATGCGGAAGTTATCCTCCAGGGGGTTGAACCGCGCCACGTAGTAGTTGTCTCTGTCGCGGGCCCGCCAAAGGATGCCGCCTCCCTGGTCGATCCGGCCGCTTACAGCCTTGAAGGCCACTTCAAGGGTCCCGTTGAGGAACGACACCCGGTCGGTCCAGCAGAGGTTGAAGGTCCTCCCGGAATGGTGGTTGATCTTCGTCAGCGCCAGCGCCTTCTCCCCCGACGGCGCCGTGGGGTCTTTTACCACCTGCCAGGTGGCCAATGGAGTTTGCACACCCGTGGCCTCTACCTTCCAGCCCCTGGGGATTTGGCCCGCTGGCACGGCTTCGAAGGTCCAGGTTTTGACGGAGATTTTATCTGCACCGTATGCCGTGAAGGGAAGGGCCAATAGAAGAGAATACAACACAAAGGTGGTAATCAGGTTTTTTCGTCTTTGAGGCGATTTCATAATCTTCTCCTTTTGTTTTGTTGCTCCCGGACTATAACCTTCAAACATTTTTATTGTAAAACTTTTATGAGGAGTTGTTAAGTGCTTGAGAATGGAACAGAGAAAAAATCGGGCCTTTTTGCTCTTGGGCTGCCAAAGGGATACGCCAACCTGAAAGATTCCCCGCATTTTCTCGAAAGCTTTTTGTCATTTATGGAGCCGAAAAACAATTTTCGAACGAGAGACTGCTGGTTTTTTTGGGTCGTTTCTACCCAAAAACCAACCCTGCCCGGGTGAATCGATTGACAAATATCAATAATTTTTTATATAGTAATTAAGAATTTATTTGCCTGTAACCTCTTGCCCAAACGAGCGGTTTTTGCATGGAATTGAATTATTTTGGCTATCTCAGTCCTGTTCTCTTCCCGAAGAGGGAAAATACCTTTTTTGTAAGCCGTCTCCTCGGGATAACGTGCAGGCACCCGACGGGTGCGTGAAAGGGATCTGAAACCCGGTGGTTGGAAAGTCTCGGCCGCCAGAGACCGGGCTGTGTCCTGGAAAGGAGATGGTATGAAAAAGTTTATTGCGCTCATATTCTTGTTATTCGCCCTGGCCGGGTGGGGATGCAACGGGGGGAATTCCTGGAGCCCCCCGTCCAGGAGCCTGGCGGGTTCCTGGGAGGCCGTTTTGCCCGATGGGGATTTTGATGGAAAGACGGATGAAACCCCCTTTTACTACGCTTATCTCGACATATCATCCCACGTCAACGGGTTGGTTTCCGGCACTTTCACGCGGCAGTGGGGGACGAACCATTCAAATGCTCCCCTTACGGGCTACACGGACGGGGACGTGTTTCACCTTTCCACCAACCTGGACGGCGAACGGATTGATCTTTCCGGCAACCTCGCCAGCGCCTCCGGGGACCTGGGTAGAGATTGTATCATTGCCGACTGGACATCATCCGCGGGGCAATCGGGCGTTTTCGTCTTCACGGCCGTCGGTTTACGTCTCATGAATCCTGCCTCGAAGGTCGGCGCGCAAATCCATCCCTCCGTGCCTGGAGAGCTCGCCAGCCTGAAAAAAGACGGCGGAAGCGGCCGGCTTCTCATCTTCGTCCACGGCCTGCTCTCCCATCCCAGCGCATGGGATCCCATCGTCAACCGTATGAAATCCGAGGGTTATTTCGAGCATTACGAGATCTGGCGGTTCGGCTATGATACGCGGCAACCTTTCGAGGTCATTGGCCAGGAGTTCTATGACCTGATGAAGGAAAACGGGCTTTTGGAAAGGATCCCCGTCATCGTGGCCCATTCCATGGGAGGATTGGTGTCCAGGTCCTACATTGCCCTGGGCGGGAGTTTCTCCCGGCTTGTCACGCTCGGAACACCCCACTGCGGAACCCCCACGGGCGCCGGCGGCATATTCACGGGACCGGGAACGGTGGAGATGACGACCTGCTCGCCCAGTATCGTGGCGTTGTTCGCAAAAGAGAAGCAAGGAAATTTTCCGAAATATGCCGTGGTATCCGGAGAAATCACGGGAAGCTGGCATCAGATCACGGTGCACAAATGCCTGCCCCATTGCCCCCCCGTTGGTCCCTGCTGTTTTGATACGCACGTTCCAGTTTGGGAGTT
>JALSPC010000040.1 GCA_026986155.1 bacterium | reverse complement strand
AGTCCGTGCTGAAATGGACGAGGAAGGCCCCTCTTGCCCGGCACAACAAGGCCATCTCCTCGGGGGCTGTCGCGTTCACCCGCCTCGCTTCTTCAGGGTGGTCTTCGCAATAATCCACGCCCGTCAGGGCCACACAGTTTATCACCACCTCGGGGGAAGTTTCATCCATCCAGCGTCCCATAGCGGCCGCGTCCCGAATGTCACATTGTTCGGAGTCGGGGGCAACAAAGGGGATTCCCCGCGCCGCGAGGAGCCCGCGCAGAGCTGTCCCTAAAAATCCCGTCCCGCCGAAAATCAGCCACATGGATGACAGCGCTCCCGTGATCAGTCAGCCCGGTAAGAACCATCGAGGATGGCCTCCCACCAGTCTCGGTGATGGAGGTACCAGTCTATGGTCCTTCGGAGCCCTTCCTCGAACGAAACCTCCGGCTCCCATCCGAGGGAGTCGCGGAGTTTCGAAAAATCCATGGCGTAACGGAAGTCGTGGCCGGGACGATCCTTCACGAAGGTGAGGAGTGATCTGGGTTTATCGAGGTAATCGAGGATCTTTTCCACCACCTGGAGGTTGGCGCGCTCCCCGTCGCCCCCGATGTTATAAACCTCCCCTTCCACCCCTTCGAAGAAGATCCTAGCCAGGGCCTTGCAGTGGTCCAAGACGTAGATCCAGTCCCGCACGTTCCGACCATCCCCGTAAACCGGCAGGGGAAGGTCCCGAAGGGCGTTCGTGATCATCAGGGGAATCAGTTTCTCCGGAAACTGGTAAGGTCCGTAGTTGTTGGAACAGCGGGTAATCACGACGGGCAGGCGGTGGGTTCTGAAGTAGGCCTCCGTCATCAGGTCCGAGGCGGCCTTGCTGGCCGCGTAGGGGCTGTTGGGTTTCAGGGGCATTTCCTCGGTAAAGGCCCCTTCAGTGCCCAGTTCGCCATAGACCTCGTCCGTGGAAACATGGAGAAACCGTTCCACCCCGTACTGCCTGGCGAATTCCAGGAGCCGGTAGGTTCCCATCACGTTCGTCTGGACAAAGACCGCCGCGTCTTCGATGCTCCGGTCCACGTGGGACTCCGCGGCGAAGTGGATGACGCCGTCGATCCCCGCTTCGAAAATGGGTCTCAGCGCATCGGGATCCGCGATGTCTCCCCGGACGAAACGATAGCGCTCCCCCTCAGGGATATCTCGTAGATTCTGAAGGTTCCCCGCGTAGGTCAGCTTGTCCAGGTTGACGAGCCGGTGCTCGGGATAGGCGGCAAGGAAAAACCGGATGAAATTGCTTCCGATAAACCCGCATCCCCCCGTCACAAGAATCTTCACGCCCGACACCTCCAGAAGGGGCCTAACCGTCTTTTCGTTCCCAGCGGTAGGGAATCTCGTTATCGTGGGGATCGATTCGAATCTCGTCTGGATGCACGTAATCGTAGGGTTCCGTCACCACGTTGATAATCAGAGCCTCTGTTTCGCTGATACACTTCCAGCCGTGCATGACCCTGCGGGGGATCTTCACGAGAAGGGGGTTGTGCTGACCGATGAAGAACTCGTCGATCTCCCCCCGCGTAGGGGAATCTTCCCGGGCGTCGTAAAGGACCAGTTTTATCATGCCGGAAACGGCCGCCACGTGGTCGTCCTGGAACTGGTGCGCATGCCACGCCTTCACCACGTGGGGATAGGTCGTGGTCATGTAGACCTGACCGAACTTAGAAAAGATGGGATCATCGCGCCGGAGGATCTCCATCAGGCGCCCCCGCTCATCGGGAATGACCTTGAGCCTCTTCGTTTCAACACCGTCGATCATTGCCGAATGTTCCTCAAGGGTTGTTGGCCCCCGTTTTCGCCACGAGGTTCGACGCCTTGAGGAGGGAGTTGAAGGTGCCGGCGTCGGTCCACCACCCCTCCAGTTCGTGCCAGGTCATCTCGCCGCGTGCAATATACCAATTGTTCACGTCCGTGATTTCAAGCTCCCCCCGTTCCGAGGGTTCCAGGGTCTTGATGATCTCGAAGACCTGCGAGTCGTAGAAATAGATACCGGTCACCGCGTAAGGGGATTTGGGAACTTGCGGCTTCTCCTCTATCCTCACGATCCGGTCCCTTTCGAACACGGGCACTCCGAAGCGTTCGGGATCCGGAACCTTTTTGAGAAGGATCTTGGCGCCGGAAGGCTGCTGCTCAAAATCCCTGACCGCCCGGCCAATGCTCTTTTCGATGAGGTTGTCCCCAAGAACCACGCAAATCCTCTCGCCGGCCGCGAAATATTCCGCCAGCGACAGGGCCTCCGCGATGCCTCCCTCCCCCTCCTGGTAGGTGTAATTGATATGCTTCAGTCCAAACTCCCTTCCGTTTCCCAGAAGCTTCAAGAAATCCCCCGCGTGTCGCCCCCCTGTCACGATGAGGATATCCTGGATCCCGGCCCTCACGAGGCATTCCAGGGGATAGAAGATCATGGGCTTATCATAAACAGGCAGGAGATGTTTGTTAGTAATCTTCGTCAAGGGGAAGAGACGGGATCCCGTCCCTCCCGCGAGAATGACGCCCTTCATGGTCTATTTCATCCCGAACGTGCCGAGCCCCTGCAAGGTGAACATGACCCGATACTGGGTTTCGGCGGGAATGCTCCCATCCTCCGACCGCTTGATATCGTGAACCTGAAAATCGAGCCGCCAGCACTGGGGCGTGTAGACCAGTCCGTAGGTGCTTTCAATGAAGTCGTCCATCTCGAAATCATACTTCGTCGTGTAAAAGAGGTGAATCTTCTCAGTGAGATTGATCCAGGCGTTGAGATCGAGTTGTTTCGTATCGATTCCGCCGTCCCCCGCCCTGCTGTAATTGTAGTTGCAGGAAAGATGGTCTCCCCGGCGATCTGAGAGGGCAAGCGTCTCATAAAATCTCGAAAATTCGCCCCTTTCGTGATCAAAGGTTGTGTTCGTTTTTGAATAGATATACCGATTAGGCCAAAGGTCCAACTGGGCGGAGATGGAAGAAAACTCGTGCACGTCCGCGTTGAAATCGTAAGACTGGTAGATCTTGAACCGCATGAAATCCCGGTAGGAAGATTCTCCCTTTTTGTTCAGTTTCTTTTCAATCAGAAAGCTGGTCAACCCGTAACTGACGACACTCTTTTTTTCGATGGGACTCAACCAGTAAAGATCGTTTTGGCTGATATCGGGAATATACTCGTAGGTAACTTCCGGCTTGATGGTGTTCTTGTAAGACTTCGTGCCGCTCGTCTTGAAGATTCGCTGGACCACCGTGTAGGCGTTGATGCTAAAATCCGGGATCCCCCGCGACTCGAAGTCGCTCTCGTCGTTGGGACCCACGTTGGAGGGCCAGACCATCGTCTCCCGGAAGCCCGCGACCGGCTTCATTTGAAGCACCTTGAACAGTTCGAAGGGATAGGCGATGTGCGGATAGAGGTCCGCGTACTGGAGCCTCTCCGCCTCTTTCTTGTAGTAGTAGGCATACGTGCCGTCAAAATTGTAGTTCAGGGGTGTGTTGAAAAGAGGCTGTTCCGCCGCGCTGAATCGCAAATAGGGATAGCGCTGGGTCGTGTAATCGTTGTTGTTCTTGGTTAGGTCGTCATAGTAGGAAAATTCGCCGCTGAAACTGTACTTGTTCCAGTTCTTCCCGAAAGAGACCTTTGATTTCAGAAGCTGCTCGCGACGTGCGTCCGTGGCCGATTTCCCGGGGATATCGTCACTGAAATCGATGAGGTAGTCCTTGTCGCTTATCTTGTTGATGTCCGCTTTCGCATAAAAGCCGTTGTTCAGTTCCTCATCGTGACGATAGATCACCGCCCAGCGGTTCCCATGATACTCGTTGTCATCGATGTAGTGCAGGTTCAATTGTCCCTGGCTGTTGGAAGTTCGGGCGTAACGAAATTCCAGACTGTGCTTGAAACCGCGGTCCCCGTAATAAGTCTCCGTGAAGGTGGCGTCCTTGTCCTCGGAAATGGCCCAGAAGTAGGACTCTCCAATCATCACGCCATCCTTGCTCGATCCGCCAAGGAGGGGGAAGAGAAACCCTGACTGCCGCTTGCGCTTGGTCGGATAGATCAGGTAGGGAGAATAGAGAATCGGAACGCCTCCGGCGTAGAATTTCACGCCTCTTGCCACGGCGTATCCCTCCACCGTCACATCCATCTTGTCGGCCTTGAACTGCCACGCGGGTTTTTTGGCGTCGCAGGTGGTGAAGGTTCCGTTGTAGACCCGATACCGTTCCGGCCCGAGACGATCCGCCCGGTCGGCGGTAATCCGGTAGTTGCCCTTTTTCGTTTTAAGGGTTCCGTTGTAGATGGTTCCCAGGCGGGTCAAGAGATTCAAGCGCAGATGAGTGCAGGTCAGTTCGTCCTCACCATCCGTAAAGCGCACGTGCCCGGTAGCCTCCACGTCCTTCGTCTCGTTGTTCAAAACAATCTTGTCGGCCCTGAGGAT
>JALSPC010000039.1 GCA_026986155.1 bacterium | reverse complement strand
CCCCCGTTTTCTTCGTCTCCGCCTCGAAGTTCATCTCGATGCGCAGGATGCCGCCCCCCTCCCGGAAAATCCGGGCGTTGGAGTAGCGGTTTTTCAGGATATGAATCATGGGGGCGTTTTCCTCCATGACCGTGGCGGTAAAGCCCCGGTAGCTGTTCTCTTTCGCGATCTTCTCCAGGTGCCCGAGCAGAAACTTGGTGATGCCCTTTCCCTGAAAATCCTCCCGGACGATGAAGGCGAGCATGGCGTATCCCGGGGTTTCGGGATCGTGGGCGTAGCGCCCGATGGCGACGATCTCCTCCACGCCTTCCGTCTGTATGATCCCCACCAGAGCCATGTCCTTTCCGTAGGTGATGTTCGTCCAGCGCTGCGCCTTCTCGTGGGGCCACTCCCGCACGTTCTGGAAGAATCGAAAATAGATGGACTTCTCTTCCAGCTTGTAGAAGAAATTTCGGCTCATGAACTCGTCGGTGGGACGGATGGGGCGGAAATGGATCCTCATCCCGTCGGGGAGGGTCAGATCGGTGGCGTAGCGCTCCAGGGCCAGCCAGTCCTCTTTAGGGGGGGCAAGCTGATCTTTGAAGATGTAGTGGTGCTTTTTGGCTCGCTCCATGAGCGTTTTTCTGAAACGGGGATGGGCCACCTGCACCAGTTCCATCACCCGCTGGTAGATGTCCTTGCCGTAAAGCTGGGCAATGCCGTATTCCGTGACCACGTACTTAGTGTCCGCCCGGGTGTTGGAGACCCCCGCCCCCTCGCTCAGGTGGCTCACGATGCGTGAGACCTTCCCGTTTTTCGCCGTGGAGGGCATTGCAATGATGGAAATTCCCCCTTTGGAACGGTTCGCCCCCCGGATGAAATCGACCTGATCTCCCATCCCGCTGTAAAAGGTATAGCCGAGGGAATCGGAACAGACCTGGCCCGTCACGTCGATCTCCAGGGCCGTGCTGATAGACACCAGGTTATCGTTCCGGGCGATGATATTGGGGTGATTTACGTATTCGGAGGGCCGGAACTCCACCATGGGATTGTTGTTAACGAACCGGTAGAGCCGTTCCGTGCCCATGGCCAGGGAAGTGATAATCTTTCCAGGATGAAAGTTCTTTCGCTTGTTGGTGATGACGCCCTCCTCGATGAGGTCGATGAAACCGTCAGAGATCATCTGCGTGTGAACGCCCAGGTCCTTCTTTCCCTTCAGGAAGGAGAGAACGGCGTTGGGAATTTTCCCGAACCCCACCTGGAGGGTGGCCCCGTCCTCGATGAGGCGCGAGACGAAGTAGCCGATCCGGCGCGCCGTCTCATTTAAGGCCGGGGGAATCGTCTGGTAGAGGGCTTCCTCATAGGGAACAAGGAGATCGATATCGTCCACGTGGACGAAACTGTCGCCCCACGTCTTGGGCATCTGGGGGTTGACCTGGGCGATGACCAGTTCCGCGTTTCTCACCGCCGACTTGGTGATGTCCACCGACACCCCCAGGCTACAGAACCCATGCTCATCCGGCGGGGTCACCTGGATGAGGGCTACGTCCAGGCCGATCCTCTTGGTGTCGAAGAGTTTCGGAATCTCGGAGAGGTAGGCCGGAACGTAATTGATCTTTCCCTCTTCTGCCGCCTTTCTCAGGCTCAGGCTGACGAAGAAGGCCTTGACGGTGAACCGGTCGAGAAAATCCTTCCCGTCCAGGTGATGGGCAAGGGTGAAGGGAAGGATCTGGTAGAGTTCCATGTCCCGGGCGCTGGGATAATCGACCAGGTGTTTCAGGAGATACTGGGGCTCCCCGCATCCGGTCCCGATGAAAACGCGGCTTCCCTTTCGAATTTCCTTGATCGCCCGTTCCACCTTCCTCACCTTCCTGGGAAAACGATCCCTCAGGAGGGCGAAGAGGACGCGGTTGGGATCCCGGTCTGTCAGCAGGGAAAAAAGATGATTTTCAACCACGTTCCACCCCTCGGATCAAGCGCCGGAAGGGCGGCTCGACGCCGACGCCCGACACCTCGTTACTTTTTTCACTTGCCTAACTCTAAAAAAACCCCCCATGAAAGTCAACCCAAAAAACCAAACCTCAAACGATAAACATGACGCTTATAAAGCTAAAATATCAGGGCTTGTAAAGTCATAAATCCATTTTTTTTGTTCTGGCGTTTTCGATTTTGGCGTCAGAATATTGACTTTGAAGAGATGGATTGATAAACCATGCACAAATTAACTCAAACAGCGCGTCTGAAGGATATGCAATCAGAAAATTTTCTCTTGAAATTGGAGAATCTGAACGTTACTTTCGATACATCCGAAGGCATTATCCATGCCGTGAATGATGTCAGCCTTAAAATTGAGAAAGGGGAGATTGTCGGCTTGGTCGGGGAATCGGGATGCGGGAAAAGCGTCACGGCGCTTTCCATCTTGCGACTTCTGCCGATTCCCCCCGCCCGGGTTGAGGGAGGAACGATTTTTTTTGATGGGATCGATCTCCTGAAAATTCCGGAAAAAGAGATGCGATCACTGCGGGGGCGGGCCATTTCCATGGTTTTCCAGGACCCCATGACTTCACTGAATCCAGTTTTCCGGATAGGATTCCAAATTTGTGAAATGATAAAGACCCATTTTCCGCGTCTAGACCGGCATGCCGTGGAACAGCGGGCCGTGGAGCTCCTTCGCATGGTCAAAATTCCCTCTCCGGAGACGCGCATGGCCGCTTATCCTCACCAGCTTTCCGGAGGGCTTCGCCAACGTGTCATGATTGCTATGGCCCTTGCGTGTGAGCCGGGTTTAATGATCGCCGACGAGCCGACTACCGCCCTGGATGTCACGATTCAGGCTCAGATTCTCGATCTTATCCAGGAACTCCAGTCGAATTTAGGCATGTCCGTGCTCCTGATTACCCACGATCTGGGTATCGTGGCCCAGACCACCCGGCGGGTTTATGTCATGTATGCCGGAAAGGTGGTGGAACACGCGATGACCATGGATATTTTCAAATCCCCCCGGCATCCTTATACCCGTGGACTGCTGCGCTCTCTTCCCGGGCGGTATACGCATGTTAAAGGAAAACACCCACTTCCCTCCATACCGGGCATGGTTCCCAATCCAATCAATCTTCCTCCCGGGTGCGCCTTCAAAGACCGTTGTGACCAGGCCTTTCCACCCTGTGAAAGGTCGATGCCCCCGCTGGTTCCCTGCGGGACACACGGACACCTCGTGAGATGTTGGCGCGTCATTGAAAAAAAAGGATATCGAGGTGAAGCCTGACACCCTACATTCCCTGTTGATCGCGCGAGGAATCTATAAGGATTACCCGGCCGGCAATGGCTTTCTGAAATCGAAGAACACCGTAGTCCACGCCCTGAACGGAATCGATCTTACCGTCGAAAAAGGGGAAACCCTCGGATTGGTTGGGGAATCGGGATGCGGGAAATCAACATTTGGCCGTATCCTGGTTCAGCTTGAAGGCAGTTACAGGGGAAAGGTTCTTTTCGAGGGAAGCAATATCGCCTCCTTGAAACATGAAGCCTTGAAAGAGTTTCGACGAAAGGTTCAGATAGTTTTTCAGGATCCGTTCTCATCCCTCAATCCCCGCATGAAGGTGGGAAACATCATCAAGGAGCCTTTGGATATCCATGGGATCGGCTCACAAGAGGAGCGAAGGAATCGGTTGCAGGAACTGTTGCGCCTTGTGGGCCTCCAACCGGAACATGCCTACCGGTACCCCCACGAATTCAGCGGGGGGCAGCGCCAACGAGTCGGCCTTGCACGGGCCCTCGCCCTGAATCCCGCCTTGATCGTGTGTGACGAACCCGTATCGGCGCTTGATGTTTCCATCCAGGCGCAGGTTTTGAATCTTTTTCTCGAACTTCAATCAGAACTCGGGCTGACCTATCTCTTCATCTCGCATGACCTTCACGTTGTTCAGTTCATCAGCGATCGCGTGGCGGTTATGTATCTTGGTAAAATTCTTGAACTGGCGC
The DNA here is from genome assembly GCA_026986155.1 of bacterium. Lineage (GTDB taxonomy): Bacteria > Desulfobacterota > S145-22 > S145-22 > S145-22 > JAOZMY01. The sequence continues at coordinate 507 of JALSPC010000039.1, read as the reverse complement.
CAAAAGAAGCATTGTATGACGCGCCCCTTTCTCCCTATACGCGGGCCCTTTTGGCCGCTTCCCCCGTGCCCGATCCGGGAAAAAGGCGCCCCGTGCTTCATCTTGAAGGGGAGATGCCGGATCCTACCCGTTTGCCTCCAGGATGCCTGTTCCATCCACGTTGCCCCGCGAAGAAAGGGATATGCTCAGAACAATCCCCCGCATTGGTGGAGGTGGCTCCCCGGCATTCCGTGCGATGTTTTCTGCACCATGATGTCATCGAAGAAAACGGCAACCTCAAAACCAGCGGAAACGCGTAAGAGACGCTGCATGTGGCTAACGAATGATGCTTCCCGGAGGAACCTTCCTGGCTGGGTGAAGAAGGACGGGGGCCCCGTCCACGTCCACGGCGAGAATCATTCCTCTGCTTTCCACCCCGCGAAAGGTCTTCGGCTCCAGATTCATTAGAATGGGGACTTGTTTCCCGATAAGCGTTTCCGGATCGTAATATTCCGCCATGCCCGCCAC
>JALSPC010000038.1 GCA_026986155.1 bacterium | reverse complement strand
AGACGTTTCATTCCTCGGGATGGAAATACCGCCGCCTTGGCACCATCCTTGCGAAAAGGCTTTTGGTTTTTTGTGGCAAGTCAACTCATTCGACGGCTGGGAGGAAATGATGGAGAAAATGGACAGGAACGACCCTTTGGAGATGGCGCTGGAGCAGGTGGATATCGCGGCCGAGCGGCTGCGTCTCTCGCCGGGGATGGTGGGCAAGCTGAAGAGCCGACAACAGGAGATCACCGTCCAGTTTCCCGTCAAGATGGACGGAGATGAAATCAGGATTTTTACCGGTTACCGCGTTCAGCACAACGATATCCGGGGCCCCTACAAGGGGGGAATCCGCTACCATCCCGATGTCTCTCTCAACGAGGTGCGGGCGCTGGCCATGTGGATGACCTGGAAGTCCGCCGTGGTGAACATCCCGTTCGGCGGGGCCAAAGGCGGGGTCATCTGCGATCCCAAGACCATGTCCGCTACGGAGCTGGAGCATCTCACCCGGCGTTACACCTGGCAGATATCCTCCATGATAGGCCCGGAGCGCGATATTCCCGCGCCGGACGTCAACACCAATCCCCAGGTCATGGCGTGGATCATGGACACCTACAGCACCATGAAGAACCGCACCGTCCCCGCGGTGGTGACGGGGAAACCCCTGGAACTGGGGGGCTCCGTGGGGCGCCACGAGGCGACGGGTAAGGGCGTCTTCATCACGGGCGCCGAGGCAGCGGCGCACTTGGGACTTTCCCTTGAGGGGGCCCGGGTCGTGGTCCAGGGGGCCGGGAACGTGGGGGGTATCGCCGCCAAGTTTTTCCAGGACGCCGGAGCGAAGATCATTGCCATCAGCGATTCGACACGCGGCATCTACAACGAGAAAGGCCTGAACATGGACGAGGTCTTTGTCTGCAAGAGCCGCTACAAGTGTCTCATCGGAGAACAGCTCAAGGCGGAGGAAATCACTAACGCGGAGCTCCTGGAACTGGATTGCGACATCCTCGTGCCCTCAGCCCTGGAGGGGCAGATAACAGGAGAAAACGCCGACCGTATCAAAGCGCGGATCATCGTGGAGGGTGCCAACGGTCCCACCACGCCGGAGGCGGACAGGATCCTGTACGACCGGGGGGTGTTCATCGTCCCGGACATCCTGGCGAACGCGGGAGGCGTGACCGTTTCCTATTTCGAGTGGGTCCAGAATCTCCAGAACCTCTTGTGGAGCGAGGAGGAAATCTCGGAGAAACTGACGTCCATTCTCAAGCGGAGCTTCAGAGAGGTGCTCGATATCTCCGAACGGGAGAAAGTGGACATGCGCACCGGCGCCCTGATGCTTGGCATCAAGCGCGTGGCGGACGCGACGCGGTTTCGAGGGTTTTACCCGTAAGATGAAAAGAATTTTGGGAAAAGGGGGTGGTAGGGTCAACGAGTCACGAGATTTCAGGTAGGTGTATTTACCAAGGAAATACTTCAAATAGGGAGGGAAAAATGAAGAAGTTTTTGATGATTTCATTATCCATGTTGTTCGTTTTCACATTGAGTTTCGGCGCCGTGGCGGCGGATCGAAACTATTTCAAGGTTGGGGTCGTGACCTCGCTGTCGGGCGATCTGGCCACGGGCGGCAACGTCACGAAACGCGGCTATGATCTCTGGGCCAAGAAGATCAACGAGATGGGTGGCATTGAGGTGAAGGGCAAGAAATACAAGGTAAAACTGGTCTACGCCGACGCCCAGTCCGAGCCGTCCCAGGGGGCGTCCGCTGCGGAGCGGCTCGTGACCCAGGAGAAGGTCGATTTCGTCCTGGGACCCTACTCCTCCGGCGTGACCATTGCCACGGCCCCGGTCCTGGAGAAATACACCGTTCCCATGATCACGGGTTCAGCCGAGTCTCCCCTCATCTGGCGCCAGAAGTTCAAGTTTACCTTCGGGACCATTCCGCCGGTCAACTTTACCGGCGCGGCGGCACTGACGGCCATCTCCAAGCTGAAACCGGCGCCCAAGACGGCCATCATCATTGGATCCAATGATACCTTTTCCAAATCGACGGCGGAGGCCTTCAAGAGCGCGGCCAAGAAGTTGGGGATCAAGATTTTGAAATACAACATTGTTCCTTCCGGACAGGACCTGATCCCGTTCCTGTCGGCGGCCCGCGCCCTTCGGCCAGATATCATCGCCTTCGGCGGCCACGACGAGGAACTCATCAACCTTGTCAAGGCCCTGAAGCAGATAAACTACACGCCGAAGGCCCTCATCATGCACTACGGGGTAACAGAGCCGGCCTTTGTGGAGGCCCTGGGCAAGAACGCCGAGGAGGTCTTCGGGGCATCCGTGTGGACGGAGACCCTGCCCTTGAAGGGCTTTCTCTGGAAGACGGCGAAGGCGTACGCGGACGAGGCGGTGAAGACCTACAAGGTCCCCGCGGACTACACGCAAGCGGCCTCCACCGCGGCGGGTATTGCCTTCCAGATGGCGGTTCAGAAGGCGGGCGTGATACCGCCGCTGGACAAGGGCGAGCGCGAGGCCCTCATCAAGGCGCTGGAAAACCTGGATATCAAGACCTTCTACGGGAGGATCAAGTTCGCCAAGTCGGGTGAATTCTACCATTCCAACAGCGGGTTGCATCCCATCACCGTCCAGATTCAAAACGGCAAGGTCGTCGTGGTGGCGCCGAAAGACGAGGCTCAGGCGAAAGCCAAGTATCCCATGATCCCGTGGAACAAGCGTTAGTCGAATCTTGAACAGGGTGGGGCGGTGATCCGTATGGTGCCGCCCCACCCGGGAAGAGGAAAAGGATGATTAGTTTACTGCCGCAAGCGTTGATCGACGGAATTTTGATCGGGGGGATCTATATCACCTTCGCCATCGGTTTCTCCCTGGCCTTCGGCGTCATGCATATCATTGATTTCGCCGTCGGGGAATGGGTCATGCTGGGGGCCTTCATGGGCTTCTACCTGAACCGGTGGCTAGGCCTGGATACGGTGATTTTTTTGCCCGTCGTCTTTGTTTTCTTCGGATTCATCGGATACATTCTCCAACCCGTCATCTACAAGGTTCTGAGCGGAAAGCGGGGCAACCCCCACCTGATGGGCCTGGTCTTCACCTTCGGGCTGGGCCTGATGTTTCGCGGCCTGGGGCTGACCTTCTTCGGGTTTTACAGCCATTCCCTCAAGACCTTTCTCACCTCCGGCTCCCTATCCTTTGAGATGGGGAGCGTGTTTCTCACGATTCCCATCGTTCGGCTCGCAGGGCTGTTGTATGCCCTGGTCATCACCTTCGGCCTGACTTACATCTTGAAGAAGACCGATTTCGGCATCGCCGCTCGGGCCGTGGCGCAGAACCGGGAGGCCGCGGGACTGATGGGGGTGAACATCGAGCGCATCAGCTCATTTATCTATGCCATCTACGTGGGCATCAGCGCCATGACGGGCATTCTCATCGGTTCCGTCTTTTCCATTAACGCGCAGATGGGGGGCAAATATACCATCATGGCCTTTTTCGTGGTCGTCCTGGCGGGGATGGGCTACCTTGCGGGGGTTCCTTGGGCGGCCTTCCTGCTCGGCATCGTCCAGTCCATCTTTCTCATCTACTTCAACCCCGGATGGACGCTGCTGGCGGTGTTCATCATCTTGTATGTCATCCTGCTTGTTTCGCCTAAAGGCCTGTTCGGAAGGGGGATATAGATGAAGTCCCAAGGTCGGTTTTACTGGATTTTCGCGGTTGTGTTCGCGCTCTTTTGCATCACGCCGCTTATGACGAAAAACACCTTCTTCCTTCGCATCGCCACGGAGGCCATCATGTGGATCGGCCTGGCGATCACGTGGGACGTCCTGGCGGGATACACCGGGTATCTCAACTTCGGCCACGGTGCCTTCTTCGGTATCGGCGCCTACACCACGGCCATCCTCATGACCAAGGCGCACTGGCTCTTTATCCCGTCGGCCGTCGCCGGCGGGATGGTGGCGGGGGTTGTGGCCCTGCTCGCCGGATTTCCGACCCTGCGCCTTTACGGGGCATATTTCGCCATTGCCACGTGGGCCCTGGGCCGCGCCTTCCAGCAGTTGGCGCTCGTCCTCGACATCACCGGCGGGCCGGACGGCATGCGGCTGCCCACCTACCTGAATCCCGTTTTCTTTTTCTACACCATGCTGATTTTCGTGGGGGGGCTTTTCCTGATTCTCTGGTTTCTCCTCGAACGGGCGCCCTTCGGGTTGAAGCTCAAGGCCATCCGGGAGGACGAGGAAGGCGCCATGGCCATCGGCTTGAATCCCGCCCGGGTGAAGGTGATGGCCTTTATCGTGTCGGCGATTCCGGCGGGGATCATCGGGGGTATCTACGCCTACTGGATTACCTACATCAACCCGGCTTCCGCCCTCGGCGATCTGGTTACGGACCAGGCGGTGGTCATGGCCGTCTTCGGGGGGCTGGGAACCCTGGTGGGACCCGCCATCGGCGCGGCGCTCATTTACGCCTTCAAGACCTATTTCTGGGCATATC
>JALSPC010000037.1 GCA_026986155.1 bacterium | reverse complement strand
ATCGTCCATGGCGGAATCCTCTCCACGCTCCTGGACGAGGCGGTGGCAAAACTCGCGTACGAGTTGGGATATGATGCGGTCACGGCCAAGCTGTCCATTACATTCAGGAAACCTGCGAAGGTGAACCGTCCACTGTTCGTTTTCGGGAAGCTTGAAAAAATCACGTCGCGTCTCATTGAGGGGAGCGCGCGGATCGAGGACGCGGAGGGCGATATGGTGGCGGAAGGCACGGCGCGCCTAATCGTCTTAAACAGGCAAAAGGATTAGATCTAAGCGGCCTGGGGCTTTTCGTTTTTCCAGAGCATGAGGTTGCGAATGTAAATGAAGACACCGACTCCCTGACCGAGGATGAAGACCGGGTCCCTCCGGTGGACGGCGTAGATGAAGAGGAGGCTGCTTCCCACAAGGGAGAGGTACCAGAACACCTTGGGAATGGTGCTTCGTTTCTTCTTCTCCGAGACGATCCATTGCACGAGGAACCTCGCGCTGAAAACACCCTGTGCGATAAACCCGAGGACAATCCAAAAATCCCACTGTAAATTCATTTAAACTCCTTTGCCCGGTATCTGATAGCCCTTTTTTTCATCCAGCGAACGGCGAGGAGATCCAGGAAGGGTGAAACGAGCCGGTTCCAGAATCCGTATTTCGATTTTCCGTATTTCCTGGGGTGATGACTCACCGGAACCTCCGTGATCCTCGCCCCCTCCATTGCCAGCAGGACCCCGAGAAACCGGTGCATCCCCTTGAACATCTTGATCCGCTTGACGTAGGCCGCCTTGTAGGCCTTCAGGGAACATCCCGTGTCGTGGATGGGATCGTCAAGGGCCTTCTTCCTGAAAAAATTGGCAATTTTCGATGATATCCGCTTGAGAAAGGGATCCCTCCGGTTCACGCGCCATCCCAGCGCCGCGTCGTATTCGGGCAGTTTTTCCAGCAACTTGGGGATGTCCGCTGGGTCGTTCTGAAGGTCCGCGTCGAGGGTAACCACGACTTCCCCCTTCGCAGCCTCGAATCCCGCCGTCATGGCCGTGGAAAGCCCGTAGTTCCCATCCAACTGAACGATTCGGATGGCAAGCTCGGGAAATTTATCGCGCATGGCCGTCATGCGCGCCACGCTCCGGTCGGTGCTACCGTCGTCGATAAAGACCACCTCCCGGGGGTTCCTGAGCGCCGAAAGGGTCTCGGCGATCCTTTCCGTGAGGGGTTCGATGTTCTCTTCCTCGTTGAAAACGGGAAGGACGATGGAGATGAAGGTTCCTTCAGAAATCATGGTTCGTGGTCCCGCTTTTAGGTCTTGGCGACAAAACGCCTGATGTCCCGATTTTTCATTGGCGCAACTTACCAGCAATTCAAGGAAAATTCAACTTACCAGGATCCCGGTGAGACCGCGTTTCTGAGCGTGCGCTCGTAGTCGGCCCTCAATACCTCGTCGGAAAGACAATACGTTTCCGAATCTTGAAGCAAACGGCGGACCTGTTCCCGGGAGAGCTTGTCGTTTCCCGTCCGCCTCAGGTGGGCCAGGGTGTGATAAGCCAGGACGAAGGGGATGATACAGAACATCCGGATGCTTCTCTGAGAGAGGGGAAGCAGGGCGACGTACCGGTAGGCCCCGTCCAGGTGCGGAATGATGCGGGGAATCATGGCCGCGCTGACGGCGTCCCGGCAGGCGAGGGGGTCCGTGGCCAACCGCGTCACCGTCAGCCCCAGGCGATCCGTGACGGTCCTGGGAAGGTAGCACCACCCCCTCGGCAGGTCGCGGGGATAGTCCTTGACGATGTTGGTCATCTGCAGGGCGATGCCGAAGTGAATCTGCTGCCGCGTTAGGCGGGCGCGCAGGGGCGCCAGGGCCTCCTCCTGGCAGAAGAGATCCGTCAGCATCTTCCCCACTACACCCGCCACGTAGTAACAGTAGCGCGTGAGGTCGTTTTCGTCTTCCAGCTGAAAGATCGTGCCGGGAAACGCCTCTTTTCGCCGCTGGTAGGCGGCCATCCCCAGGGCCGATTCCCGCAGGGCCCTGCCGATAATCTCCCGGTAGGGCCGGGGAAGACCGGCGTAACAGCGGAAAACACGGGCGCCATGGGCCAGCAGGTTGTCCTCGGGAGTATCCCCTGCCATCCTTTGGAGGAGTAGCCGGGCGTGCGTCGCGAAGGCCTCGGCGGAGGCGTCCCGGCGGAAAAGAAGGGCGAATCCTTCCAGGGCCGACACCTTTTCCGCCTCCGTCAAAATAGGGCTGTCCTCCAGGGTGTCCGCCATCCTGAACAGGAGATAGCCGATGAGAACGGCTCGGTAGAGCGGGCCAGTCAGCCGCGCGATGTTCAGGGCGAAGGTTCGCGAAACGCGGGGAAGCATGGATTCGCAGTAGTCCCAGGAGGGATCGGGTGAAGCAGGCACGTTCATTGAGCCATCCTGATCCCGGATATACACCGGATCATATCCTTGAGGCAGAGCCGCGCCTTCTCCAGGGCGAAGCCGTGACGGTCGAAGAGCCCGGGGATATCCCGCTGGATGAAATCGAAGGCGTAGGGACACTCCGTCACCTTGAAGGGAAGGCGCAGATACCAGGGAAGGTCGGCGAGGGAAAACCGATTGTAATCCACGAGGATAAGACGGCCGCCGGGCCGAAGCAGGCTGAAACAGTTGTCCAGGATGGTCTCTCTTACCTCGTGGGGAAACCCGTGCAGGACAAAAAAGAGAACGGCCTTGTCGAAGGGCTCCTCCAGTCGGAAGGGGATGTCTATCCTCTGGCGGAGGAAGGTGACGTTTTTTAGGTGACGGCAGTGTCTCTCGAACTGTTCACCCATCTCCCTTCCAATGTCAACCCCCACGATCTTCCCGGTTCCGGAGAGGTGGCGCGCCATCAGGCAGGCGTTACGCCCCGTTCCCGTCCCCAGGTCGACAATCTTGTCATGGGGCTGTATCTCCATCCAGGCGATAGCCTCGCGGAGGAAGGATCGATACCACCCAAAGGTGGCCATGTCGAGAAGCAAATCGTAGTGACGGGCGAGAAAACCGCGGATCTCGATCTTTGAGTCCGGGTAGAAAAGGGGGGCATCCCCGGAATCAGAAGGTTTGAAAGACCCTTGCAAGGGAAAACCCGGGGGCTGAAAGTTCCAGGTCGAGGAAGTAGCCGAGGGGTGTCTGCGACACCTCGTAGCCGGCGTCTTTCAGGCGTTTCTGGGCGTTGTCCAGGAGCGTGGCGACGAAATCGGCCGGCGCCTTGCTCTCGGAGAGGTGGGCGAAGGAGTGAAGCACGATGGTCTTCGTGCCGTTCTTTCCGGCCAGCCACTTCAGGTTCTTGATGAGACGCGTCGTAACCTTCGAGGCCCGCGCCACGTCTTCCTCTTCCGCGTGGATGAAGCCGACGATGGCCTTTTCGAACTCCGCCCCTTCCGTGACCTCGAGGGCCTCTTCCACCGACTTCACCGCGGGATGATACGCGAACCGGCTTGCGTAGATCATCAGCAACTTCATGAAAACCTCCCGTCAGCCCACTTGAAGGGACCGGACGAACTCCCGAATCGCCTCGTTGACCTCCGCAGGTTTCTCCATCATCACCATGTGTCCGGCCCGGGGGAAGGTCTGCAGGCGGGCGGAAGGGATGTTCTCAGACAGGAACCGGGAATACTTCACGGGGGTCAACTGGTCGTCCTCCCCGCAGAGGACCAGGGTGGGGTGGGAAATCTCCGATACCCGGTCACAGATGTCGAAACGGTCGCAGGCGAGGAAGTCCCCGTGGATCACGGAGGGCGGCGTCTTGGCCATCTCGGCGGTGCCTTCCTGGATGATGTCCTCGTCCGTGAACTTGGAGAAGGCATAACGGTTGATCATGGCCACCGTGTTCTCGAAGTTGGTCAGCAGCCCATCCAGGATGGATTGCAGGACCTTCAGGCGGCATCCCGTTCCGATCAGGACCAGGCCCGAGAGCTTGTCCGGGTATTGCAATGACGCCGTCTGGGCGATGGCTCCCCCCATGGAGTGCCCGGCCACGACAGGCCGGTTCGGCGCCAGCGCATCGATGACCGCGGAAACATCCTCCGCGTAGCGCTCCACGCGATTGGCCCCCTGGGGCGACGAATTCCCGTGACCCGGCAGTTCGGCGACGATCACGTTGAAATCCCCCTTCAGGCCGTCGAACTGGTTGATCCAGTGATTGAGGTTCCCGCCGGCCCCGTGAACGAAGAGGAGCGTCATCCTGTCGGACGGAAGGGGATCCCCGCTCGTCAGGCAATGGATTTTCCTGTCTTTGAGTTCAACCGTTGGCATACAGCCTCCTTTCGTTTTTTATACCATGACGGGTTATATATGAAAAGTCGCGCGAAATCCACCATTCCCCCGCGTGGGACTCCCGGTCACGCGGCCCCGGCGGGCGTCACATCTTTCCGGTTGAAGTCGCCTAAGGGCTATGGTAACTTGCCGGGTGAGAACCTGCGAAGGATGATTTCCTTCAGCGGGAATGAAAAAGGAGAAGTGGGGTGGAAAAAGAAGAAAACGTCGTCTCCATCGCGTCCCTGGACGGCAGGTTCAAGTTCGACCTGGCAAGCCGCCCGGGTGCCGAGGGGCTGACACACTGCTACAGTTGCGGCACCTGCACGGCAAGCTGTCCCGTCAGTGAAATCGACCCGGAATATGCCCCCAGCAAGCTGATACGCATGGTCCTTTGGGGGATGAAGGACGCCGTCCTCACCTCCAACCTCATCTGGATGTGCGCCCTGTGCTACAATTGCTCCTTCAACTGTCCCCAGGACGTCCGCTTCGCCGACGCCATGCGGGTCATCCGGGAGGTCTCCGTCGAAGAAGGCCACGCGCCGCCGGAGCGCCTTGCCATGATGGCGGAGATTGACCGCTTTTCCCAGATGCTCCGGCACCTGATCCTGGACCGCCTGCTGAAGGATCCCCCCGAAGGACCGGTGGACGAGGCCCTGCTGATTCGAAAGGCCGGGGAGATCCTAAGCGAGATGAATCACGCGGAATCGGAAATGAAAAAGGGGTAAGACTGTCGTTTAATCCAGGTCGAGCGCGGCCTTACAACGATTGCACCGCATCGCGCCCCGGAAGACCCTGTTGCCGCATTCGGGACAGACATACCTGGCCTCCTCGTCCCGGATGAACGTCTCCGTTCCCACCTCTTTCCAGTGGGGGATGGCCCTCAGGATAACCTTCTTGCCAACCGACATGGGAAACTCTTCCACGTAGCCGCAGGGAAAATCGTCACACTGGTAGCATCCTTCGTATCCCTTCGCACGGGTGCAATCCCGGATGGGACAACGCCGGCAATAAACAAAAACATCGTCCGAGTTGCATCCCCGGCAATGGATATCTTCCACGGTCAGGTGCTCTCCGCCGGGCAAGACGCCTTTCCCGGGAATACCCCCCTTGTAAAGGGTAACCAGGCGCTCCTTGAGCTTGAGGTTGTCATCCCGGTCCGCGATATAGATGGCGCAAACCCTGCAATAGAGCCCGCAAGGCCCCATCAGTTCCCGGTTGCCTTCCATTCCGTCCCTCCATGGTTATAGGTTTGAAGATGTTTATTGAACGTTCGTTAAGTATCACTTCCATCGAATATAGTCAAATTCCTCTCATCATTCATTAATTCTCGAGCAAGGTAAACCGAAATAAAAGGCCATGATAATTTTACGGTTAGAGGGTTCCGGGTATCTCCATTCCTGCTTTTATTTCACTTGATCCTTTGGTTCGTTTGTTTCAAAAAAGTCCTTCAAGCTTACGGCTTGCGCGCAATCCCGCGGGGTGGTAGGATTTGACAAATATCACCATGGAGGGATCAAGATGCCGAACGACAAGCGCCAGGACCTGGTGGATACGCTGCTGAAGGCCGGGATCGGCCTGTTCGCCATGACCGAGGAGAAGGTCAAGAAGTTCGTGGACGACCTCGTGGAGAAGGGCGAGATCTCCGGCACGCGTTCCAAAACGCTGGCGGAGGAGATCGCCAAGCGTTTCGAGAAGGGGCGCGAGGAATGGACAAGCCGTTTCGGTCAGGAGATGCGAAAGATTCTGTCCGGTCTGGATATCCCCAGCCGTTCCGAGGTGGAAATGATCAAGGAAGACCTGCGGGAGATCAAGCGCGAGCTGAAACGACTCAGGAAGCAGGATGCTCCCAAGGATTGACAAGACCTACAAGAATATCCGCCGTTTCCAGCAGATCCTCGGCGTCATCATCAAGTACGGGTTCGGGGATATCCTCGACCGGCTGAAGATCGAAAGCTCCATCGAACGGGGGAGGAAGTTTCTCCACCTCTCGTCCAGGGAAGAGTCGCGGGAGGCCCTCACGACACCCATGCGGATCCGCATGGCCATGGAGGAATTGGGCCCCACGTTCATCAAGCTGGGGCAGGTCTTAAGCACCCGTCCCGACCTCGTCCCCGCCGAATACATCGAGGAATTCCAGCGCCTGCAGGACCGGGTGCCCGGTTTTCCCTTCGAGACGGTGCGGGAAATCCTCACGGACGCATGGGACCGGGACCCCTCAGAGGTGCTGGCGTCCCTCGATCCTGAGCCGCTGGCGGCCGCCTCCATCTCCCAGGTTCACCGGGCGGCATTGCAAGACGGCACGGAGGTCATCGTCAAGGTGCGCCGGCCGGGCGTGGCAAAGGTCGTCGAGGCGGACATCGATATCCTCTACTACCTCGCCCACCAGCTGGAACGCCATTTCCCCGACTTCGGCATCGCGAATCCCGTGGGGGTGGTTCGGGAATTCGAGAAGGTCCTCACGCGGGAGATGGATTTCACCTACGAGCGGAACCATCTCACCCGCTTCCACGAGGCCTTCGCGGAGGACCCCCACATCGTCATTCCCATGGCCTACTGGGACCTGTGCGCGAAGCGCGTCCTGGTGGAGCAATACCTGGCGGGGGAAAAGGTCACGAACCTGGGAGACCCCTCGGACCTGCTCCGGTCGGACCGCCTCTTCCTCGCGCGAAAGGGGTGCGAGGCTATCCTCCGGCAGATCCTCGACCTGGGCCTCTTTCACGGAGATCCCCATCCCGGCAACGTCCTCATCATCGGGCATGACAAGATCGGATTCCTCGACTTCGGGATCGTGGGACGGCTGGATCCCCAGACCCGCGAGGCCCTCGTCTTTCTCCTCTCCGCCATCATCAAGCGGGACCTGGACCGGTTCGTGCGTTACCTGCTCGTCATCGGTACCCCCCTTGCCGCCTTCGACCGGCGGAGCTTTCGCAACGACGCCCTCCTCTTCATCGACACCTACGCTGGCCTGGGAAAGCACCGCCTGGAGGTGGGCACCATGCTGGCCCAGTTCCTGGAGCTCCTCCGGCTCTACAAGATCCAGATCCCGCCGGACCTGGTGCTGCTCATCAAGGCCATCATCACCATTGAGGGCGTGGGCCTCATGCTCTATCCCCCCTACAACATCATGGAGACCCTGGAACCCTACGTGATGCGACTGATCAACCGCCAGTTGCAGCCCACGGAGCTGGCGGGGCGTATCGGACGCTACGCCGAGGAGACCCTCTTCTTCGCCAAGCGCATTCCCGGGGACTTCGGAGAGACCCTCCGGCAGATCCGTGAGAACAAGCTGGAGATCGGCTTCCGCCACAAGGGGCTCGACGCCCTCGCCTCCACCATGGAGCGTGCGGTGAACCGCCTGGCGCTGGCCATCTTCGCCGCCGCCCTCATCCTCGGCTCCTCCCTCATCATCCGTTACCGCGTCGGCCCCACCTTCCGGGGCATCAGCATCCCCGGCGTCGCGGGGTTCGTCCTCGCCTTTTTCATCGGGGTGTGGGTCGCCGTGGGAATCCTCCGCTCCAAAAGGCTGTGACATGGTGCGGCTGAAAAGGGTAACCTCGGACTTTCTCGTGGTGGGCGGCGGCATCTCCGGGATGCAGGCCGCTCTCGACATGGTGGAGATGGGCCTCAAGGTTGTGCTGGTTGAAAAGACCCCCTCCATCGGGGGACACATGGCGCAACTGGACAAGACCTTTCCCACCAACGACTGCAGCATGTGCATCCTTTCGCCCAGAATGGTGGCGTGCGGCCGGGATCCGAGGCTGACCATCCTCACCCTCGCGGAGGTCCGGGAGGTGACGGGAAAACCGGGCCGCTACGCGGCGCTCCTTCGGGAGGCTCCCCGAAAGGTGGACCCGCGAAAATGTCTCGGGTGCGGGGCCTGCGCCAAGGCCTGTCCCGTCGAGCGGCCCAGCGCCTTCAACGAGGGCCTGGTCAAGGTGAAGGCCATCGACCGCCCCTTTCCCCAGGCCTATCCCAACGCCTACGCCATCGACACGGCGGCCTGCGTTGCCTGCGGCAAGTGCGTGGAGGCCTGCCCCGCCGGGGCCATCGACCTGGACGCGGCGGAGACCTTCTACCGGGTGAAGGTGAGCGGCATCATCTGGGCGGGCGGTTACCGCCTCGGCAACATCGACGCCCTGACCCGGTATGGTTACCGCCGGTTCGAGGACGTCATCACCTCTCTGGAGATGGAGCGGCTGCTCTCCAGCTCCGGGCCGACGGGCGGCAAGCTCCTCGTCCCCTCCACGGGGAGGGAGCCGGAAAGCATCGCCTTTCTCCAGTGCGTGGGGTCGAGGGATGTCCGTTTCGGGCGGCCTTACTGTTCCTCCGTTTGCTGCACCTACGCCGTCAAGGAGGCCCTCCTGGCGCGGGAACACTGCGGCGGGCCCGTCGAGACCCGCATCTTCTACATGGATATCCGCACCCAGGGAAAGGGCTTCGAGCGTTACTACATGCGGGCGGAGAAGGAGGGGGTACAGTTCATCCGGAGCCGGGTGGTCTCCGTGGATCAAAGGAATGGACGCCTCGTCCTCACCTACAGCCCCGAGACGGGCGGCGTGCGGGAAGCGGCCTTCGACCTGGTGGTCCTTTCCGTGGGGCTGGTGCCCCGGACGGCGGCCTCCCTGGAGCCCGCCCTGCCCGAACCCGGACCCTACGGTTTTCTCCGGCCCTCTCCCGAACGCATCTTGAAGGAACCGGGCTGCCTCCCCGCCGGGGCGACCGCCTGTCCCCGGGATATCCCCGAATCGGTCATCTCCGCCAGCGGCGCGGCCCTCCAGGTTGCCCCGCTGGCAAGGACGAGAAAAACGCGCCCGGTCGCCCCGCCCGTTACCTGGGGCGACCGGGAACCCGCGGCGGCCCCGGTCCGCGTGGGGGTCTTCGTCTGCCACTGCGGCACGAATATCGCCTCGGTAGTGGCCGTCAGGGAGGTGCGGGACTTCGCCGCGAAACTTCCCAACGTGGCCTACGCGGGGGAACTTCTCTACGCCTGTTCCGAGGACAGCCAGACCGCCATCCGGAAGGCGATCAAGAAACACGCCTTAAACCGGGTCATCGTGGCCTCGTGCAGCCCCCGGACCCACGCCCCCCTCTTCCAGGAGACCATTCACCAGGAAGGGCTCAATCCCGCCCTCTTCGAGATGGCGAACATCCGGGACCAGTGCTCCTGGGTGCACGGGGACGCGCCCGACCGGGCGACGGAGAAGGCGAAGGAACTGGTGGCCATGGCAGTGGCGAAGGTCCGCACCCACCGCCCCCTCACGCCCCAGGTCCTCGAGGTCACCCACAAGGCCCTCGTCATCGGGGGCGGCCTGGCCGGGATGACCGCCGCCCTGGGGATCGCCCGGAAGGGCCACGGCGTCACCCTGATGGAAGAGACGGACCGCCTGGGCGGCATGGCCCTGCGCCACCGCGCGTTCTGGGACGGTCGCCCGGTCGCCCCCTTCCTCTCCGCCCTCGAGGCCGCCCTGCGCGGCAACGACCGCGTCACCATCCGGACGGGCGCGCAGGTCACGGACATCGCCGGCTACAAGGGCAACTTCGAGGTTACCTTCCAGGGAACGGACGGGGAAACGAGGGATCGTTTCGGCGCGATCATCCTCGCCACGGGGGCCCTCGAGTGGCGTCCTGAGGGACTCTACGGATACGGACGAGACGACCGCGTCATCACGCAAACAGCCCTAAATGATCTCCTCGCGCGCGCGCCGGAACGGCTCAAGAACCTGCGGCGGGTCGTGATGATCCAGTGCGTGGGATCGCGGAACGAACAACGCCCCTACTGCAACCGGGTCTGCTGCACCCAGGCCGTCCTGAACGCCCTCGCCCTGCGGGAGGCCGCCCCGGACGCCCAGATCTACATTGCCTACCGTGACGTCCGGACCTACGGCCTGCGGGAAGATCTCTACCGCGCCGCCCGCGGGAAGGGCGTCCTGTTCGTCCGCTACGACCCGCAACGCCCCCCCGATGTGAGAGTTCCGGACGACTCGGACATCACCCGTCCCATCACCGTGCGGCTGTTCGATCCCATCCTGGAAACCACCTTCGAGATCCCCGCGCAGATGGTCGTCCTGGCCGCGGCCATGGTGCCGCCCGAGGGAAACCAACCCCTGGCCCGAATGGCCAAGGTCGCCCTCGATCCCGACGGCTTTTTCCTGGAGGCCCACGCGAAACTGCGGCCGGTGGACTGCGCCACCGAGGGAATCTTCCTGGCGGGAACGGCCCAGGGACCCAAGGACATGGAAGAGACGATCCAGCAGGCCTTCGCCGCCGCGGCCAGGGCCTGCGGCCTCCTGTCCAAGCAGACCCTGGAGGGGGAAGCCGCCGTCGCGGAGGTGGACGAGGCCCGGTGCGCGGGGTGCGGGTTGTGCGAAATGGTGTGCCCCTTCCATGCCATCGAAATCGATGCTAAAAAACAGGTCTCGGTGGTCAATCCCGCCCTCTGCAAGGGGTGCGGGGCCTGCGTGTCGAGCTGCCGGAACGGGGCGTTGCACCTTCCCAACACGGACGACGCGCAGGTGGTGGACATGCTCAAGGCCCTGGGATAGGAAAACGGCGATGGAACCGGCGCGCAAGACCGAACAAACCCCGTGGGAACCCCGGATCGTGGCGTTCCTCTGCCGGTGGTGCAGCTACGCTGGGGCCGACCTGGCGGGGGTCTCCCGGCTCTCCTACCCCCCGACCACGCGGGTCATCCTCGTTCCCTGTTCCAGCCGCGTCAATCCCTACCACATCCTCAAGGCCCTGATGGAGGGGGCGGACGGGGTGCTCGTCTCCGGATGCCACCCGGGTGACTGCCACTACCTGACGGGGAACCTCCTGGCGCGGCGAAGGTTCATCCTCCTCAAGCGCCTCCTCGCCTACATGGGCGTCGAAGCGGCGCGGGTCAAATTTTCCTGGATATCGGCCAGCGAGGGGGAGGCGTTCGCCGGGCTCATCCGTGAGATAACCGAGGAGGTCCGGGCGGTGGGTCCCTTTCAAGGTTTCCTGCGGGAAACGGGGGAGGATGTTTATGACCGGTAGCGCCGCCCTGGCCGAAACACTGAGAAAGGTTTTCAAGGACGAAAAGCTGGACGGCCTCATCGGCTACGCCGCCGGGACCACCCCCCTGAGGCCCCGCCCCGCCGTCTTCACGGCGCCGGGGGATTTCGACGCCGCCGTCTTCGACGGCT
Organism: bacterium; assembly: GCA_026986155.1. Taxonomy (GTDB): domain Bacteria; phylum Desulfobacterota; class S145-22; order S145-22; family S145-22; genus JAOZMY01. The sequence goes on along the minus strand of JALSPC010000037.1, from coordinate 5,681 downwards.
TCTGCGTCCAGAACCTGGCTACCTACCTCCGCCGCCACCCGGACCGGCGGATGGGCATTCTCGTCAAGGGTTGCGACCGGCGGGCCGTGACCGTCCTCATCCAGGAAAGGCAGGTGGCACGGGAGGACCTCTTCCTAATCGGCGTCCCCTGCCCGGGGATGCTCAACCGGGCCCGGCTCCTGACGGAGTTTCCGGGGCTCGAAACGGGTGGCGTGGCGGAGGAAGGCGACACGCTGACCGTCGCCGCGGCCGATGGGCCCGTATCTCTGGCGCGCGCCGACTACCTCCTGCCCGCCTGCCGGGCCTGCCGTCACCGGGTCCCTACCGACGTGGATCTGATGCTCGACGCGCCCCCCTTCGCCGCCCCCGAGGCGGATACATCCCTCGGGGAGCTGACCGGCGGCATCGATGGCATGGAGCGCCGGGAACGCGCCGCCCTCTTCGCGGAGGAACTGTCCCGCTGCATCCTCTGCTACGCCTGCCGGAACGTCTGCCCCTTCTGCTACTGCGAGACCTGTTTCACCGACACTCTTCAGCCCGCCTGGATGACACCCGCCCCCGAGCCGAACGACATCTTCTTCTACCACTTCAACCGGATGATGCACATGTCCGGCCGCTGCGTGGCCTGCGGAAGCTGCGCGTGGGCCTGCCCCGAACAGATCCCCCTCCACCTCCTCTTTGGGAAGATCACGGCGGACGTGGCGGAACTGTTCGCCTTCGAGGCGGGTCTGGACGAAACCACTCCCCAACCCATGAGCCATTTCAGCGAAGATGACCCGGACGAACACATCGGATAGATCCTGGACACTCCCCGCCGGGGCGCTGCCGGATCTCCTGGCGGCGCTGGCGGCAACGTGCGAGCTCTGGACACCCCGGCCGGTGGGCGGGGGAACGCGGTTTCTACCCCACGGGGAGGATCGGCCCCTCGACCTGGCCCAGACCCCGCCGGCCCATTCCGTCAAGGCCGTCCTCTTCCCCAACCCGGAAACCCTGTTCACCTACCGCCGCAACGGGAACGACGTAGCGCTTACGCCCCCCGAACCCGACGGGCGCTCCCTGATCGTCTTCGGCGCCCGCGCCTGTGACGCCCGGGCCGTCGCCGCTCTGGACGCCGTTTTCCTTGGGCGGTCGATTCCCGATCCCGCCTACCTGGAGCGGCGGGAGAGGCTCTGCCTCGTCGGGCTGGCCTGCGTGTCCCCCGCGGCCACCTGCTTCTGCCACCGGATGGGTAGCGGGCCCTTCGACGCGTCGGGGATGGATGTCCAGATCGTCCCCCTCGATGACATTTACGTCTTTCATCTCCTCACGAAACGGGGCGAGGCGTGCCTGGCCCCCTTCCGGGACCGTTTCGAGGCGGCGGACGGCGATACCCTCAAGAAAGTCGCGGCGACCAAGGCGGGTTTGGAAGGGGCGGAACCGTCCGTCGATTTCACCGCCCTGAAAGACGCCGTGAAGCAACACCGGGACGACCCCTACTGGGAAACCCTGGCCGCGGCCTGCCTGGGGTGCGGCATCTGCACCTTTCTCTGCCCCGTCTGCAGCTGCTTTTCCATCACCGACACGGGAAACCGTCGGGGCGGTCGGCGCGTCCGTTACTGGGACGCCTGCATGTTTCCCGCCTTCACCAAGGAGGCGTCGGGCCACAACCCCCGTGGGGACGAACCGGCCCGGGTCAAGCAGCGTTTCTTCCACAAGTTCTATTACAGTATCGAAAACGGCGAGCCGCCCGGCTGCGTGGGCTGCGGCCGCTGCGTGATCCACTGCCCCGCGGGCATCGACATCCGTGAGATCGTTTCCCGCTTCCAGCCGGAGGCGGCGTCATGAACCGGTCCCTCTTCGTCCCCCAGCGCATGGAGATCGTGAAGGTAACCGACGAGGTGGCCACCCACGACATCTTCACCTTCGAGCTTGCGCCCCTGGGGGGCGGTATTGCCCCCTACCTGCCGGGGCAGTTCGCCGAGCTCTCCGTCTTCGGCGCGGGAGAGGCCCCCTTCGGCTACGCCTCGTCCCCCCACGAAACGGGCACTGTCCGGTTCACCGTCAAGCGGATGGGGGCGCTCACGCGGGAGCTTCACCGCCTGGGCCCGGGGGCCGTGGTGGGAATGCGCGGGCCCCTGGGCAATCCCTTTCCCCTGGACCGGTTCGAGGGGAGGGATCTCATCGTGGTGGGGGGCGGATACGCCTTCACCACCCTCAGGTCCCTCATCGCCACCCTCCTGACGGATAAACACCGGAAAAGGGCGGGGCGCATCACTCTCTTCTACGGCGTGAGGCATCCCGGGCTCTTCCTCTACAAGGGGGAACTCGACCGCTGGAGGACCGCAAAGGAGCTCTCCCTCCACCTGACGGTGGACGCGGCGGACGAAACGTGGAAGGGCCCCGTCAAGCTCGTCCCCGACCTGGTCAGGGATACGGCCCCGGCAACGGAAAACGCCGTGGCGGTCGTCTGCGGCCCGCCGGCCATGATCCGCTTCACCCTCCCCGTTCTCGAAACGCTCGGGGTCGGGGAGGAAAACATCCTCATCTCCATGGAGAGGAAGATGAAGTGTGGCGTGGGGATGTGCGGGCGGTGCAACCTGGGCCCCAGGTTCGTCTGCAAAGATGGGCCCGTCTTCACCCTGAAAGAACTCCGGGAGCTGACCGATGATTACTGAGGGAACCTTCATCACCTTCGAGGGAATCGAGGGGTGCGGCAAGACCACCCAGTTGCGGCGTCTCGCCGGGGCCCTGGCGAACCGAGGAATTCCCTTTCTTACCACCCTGGAACCGGGCGAGGGCCCCATCGGTCGGCGCATCCGGGAGACCCTCCTCGCCCACCACGGAGAGCCCATAGACCCGCTGGCGGAACTGATGCTCTACCTGGCCGACCGCGCCCAGCACGTCACGCGGGTGCTGGCGCCGGGCCTCGAGGCCGGGAAGGTCGTCTTGTGCGACCGCTACGCCGACGCCACCCTCGCCTACCAGGGATACGGGCGGGGGATCGACCCCGCGCGGATCCGGGACCTGAACGTCTTCGTCACCCGGGGGCTAACGCCAAGCCTCACCTTCCTCTTCGACTGTCCCCCGGAGGTGGGACTGAGGCGGATTCGGGGCGCCCCCGACCGGATGGAGTCCCAGGAACTCGATTTTCACCGCCGGGTCCGGGCGGGATACCTCTCCCTGGCCGAGGCGGAACCCGGCCGGTTCGCCGTCATCGACGCGACCCGTTCGGCGGAATCGGTCTTCGACGAGATGATGGAAATCCTGAACGCCCGCGGGATGCTCGGGGGCAGGTAGCGTCATGGATACGACCGACGTCTTCACTCCCATCGGCCAGCCGCACGCCTCCCGGATGATCCGGAAGATGGTCGAAACCGGTCGCGTCGGGGGCAGTTACCTCTTTTCCGGCCCCCCCGGGGTGGGAAAGAAGACGGCGGCCCGGTATCTCGCCATGGCCGTCAACTGCGAGGCGGCCACCTTTCCCCCCTGCGGCCGCTGCGCCGCCTGCGCGAAGATCCTCTCCGGCAATCACCCGGACGTCTGGACCCTCGCGCCCAGGGAGGGAAAGCAGACCCTCGCCATCGACCAGGTGCGCGAACTCCAGGCGGCCCTCGCCTTCGCCCCCTACGAGGGGAAGCGGCGGGTCGTCACCCTGGCGCCCGCCGAACGGCTCGGACTGGAGGCGGCCAACGCCCTGCTTGTGACCCTGGAGACGCCCCCGACTCACACCCTCCTCATCCTCGCCACCGCCGCCCCCTACGTCCTGCTTCCCACCATTCGGTCCCGATGCCAGGTCATCCGTTTTTCCCCCCTTTCTCGGGACGCCCTGGTGACCATCGCCCGGAACCTCGGCTTCGACCTGTCTCATGAAGAGCCCGCCCTGGAACTCTGCCAGGGAAGCGCCACCCGACTGGCGGCCCTCTTGGCGGCCGAAACGGGGGAAATCTACGCGGAGATGGACGCCTTCATCGCTGGGATCCTGACGGGCAAGCGCGCCCCGGACTTGATTGAAACCCCCAAATGGGCTAAACAGAGGGGAAGCATGGAGATCTTCCTGGAACGACTCCTCTGGCTCACGCGCGACTGGGCGGTGAGCCTGGAAGGGGATACGGGCCGGGAGATCGTCAACAAAAAATGGATCCGCGGCGTGACCGGCGCGGGCGTTCGGGCCGCGCGGGCGTCCCTCCTGGACCTCGCGGACGCCCTCTTCCAGGCCATGGAGGATCTGAAGCGTAACGCGGCCCCGGAACTGATTTTCGACACGCTGCGGATGCGAATGGAGGCAATCGTTGGTTAACGTGGTCGGCGTGCGTTTCAAGCGCACCCTGAAGATATACGATTTCGATGCCAATCACCTGGATTTGAAGAAGGGGGATTCGGTTATCGTCGAGACGGAGCACGGCATCAGCCTGGGCAAGGTGGTGGTGCCCCCCCACGAGAAGGACGAGGCCCGGATCCACAAGGGCCTCAAGAAGGTCCTGAGGAAGGCGACGGAAGAGGACATCCGGCAGGCGGAGGAGATTCGCAAGAAGGAGCTAAGGGCCAAGTATTTTTGCAGCGAAAAGGCGAAGGAGCTGGGCCTGGCCATGAAGGTGGTCAACGTGGAATACTTCTTCGACGGCTCCAAGGCCGTCTTCTATTTCACGGCGGACAAGCGGGTCGATTTCCGGAAGCTGGTCCGCCTCCTGGCCTCCGAGTTCCGAACCCGCATCGAGATGCGGCAGATCGGGGCGCGGGACGAGGCCAAACTGGTCGGGGGTATCGGGGCCTGCGGACGCGAGCTTTGCTGCGCCAAGTTCATGCCCTCCTTCGAGCTGGTCTCCATCAAGATGGCCAAGGCCCAGGGGCTGCTCCTAAACCCCGATGAGATATCCGGGCGCTGCGGCCGTCTCATGTGCTGCCTCGCCTTCGAGTTTCCCCTCTACAAGGAGATGGGAAAGAAGCTCCCCAAAATGGGCAAGCGCATCAAGACCACCCAGGGCGAGGGACGCGTCGTGCGGCTCGACATCCTGAAAAACCGCTTCTGGGTCCACCTCCGAAGCGGAGAAACCGTGGAAATGACGCCGGAAAACTGGATGAAAGGATAGATCATGGCCGAAACATTCTATGTCACCACCCCCATCTACTACGTGAATGACCTGCCCCACATCGGGCACGCCTATACCACCGTGGCCGCGGACGTCCTGGCGCGCTACTACCGCTACGCCGGGCGGGACGTCTTCTTCCTCACCGGCACTGACGAGCACGGTCAGAAGGTGGAAAAGGCCGCGCAGGCGGGGGGTGAGACCCCCATCCAGCTGGCGGACCGGGTCGTGGAACGCTTCAAGAACCTCTGGGTGACCTTGAACATCAGCAACGACGACTTCATCCGGACCACGCAGGAACGGCATATCAAGGCGGCCACGCACTTCTTCGAGACCGTTCAGAAAAACGGCGACATCTACCTCGGCATGTACGAGGACTGGTACTGCACCCCCTGCGAGTCTTTCTGGACCGAGCAGCAGCTCATAGACGGCAAGTGCCCTGACTGCGGCCGCGAGGTGCACAAGCTCCAGGAGGAAAGCTACTTCTTCAAGATGTCCAGGTACCAGGAACCCCTCCTGAAATACCTGGAAGAGACCCCCGCCTTTGTCCGGCCCGAGACGCGCTACAACGAGCTGGTCTCCTTCGTGAAGGGCGGCCTGCGGGACCTGAGCATCAGC
>JALSPC010000036.1 GCA_026986155.1 bacterium | reverse complement strand
ACGCCCGAAACAAAGATGATTTACATCGAATCTCCCACGAATCCTCTGCTTAACATCCTTCCCTTGGAGGAGGTGGCGGAGCTGGGCAGAAAACACGAATGCATCACGGTCATCGACAACACCTTCGCCACACCCGTCAACCAGACGCCGGCCGATTTCGGCTTCCAGGTCATTCTGCACAGCGCCACCAAGTACCTGGGGGGACACAGCGATATCATCGCGGGGGCCGTCACGGGCCCCGAAGAGATCATCAACACCCTTCGTAAAACCCTGAGGATCCTTGGCCCAACGCTGGATCCCTTTGCCGCCTGGCTCATGCTCCGGGGAATCAAGACCCTTTCCGTGCGTGTCGAAAAACAAAACAAAAATGCCTTGGAATTAGCCGCCTACCTGGAAAGGCATCCTCGCGTCCGTCGGGTCTACTACCCTGGCCTTCCTTCTCATCCTCACCACGATTTAGCCAAAAAACAGATGCGGGGTTTTGGCGGTGTTTTGAGCTTCGAAATAGAAGGGACGGGGCAGGACGCGGCGAAATTCGTGGAATCAGTGGAGATGATGGCCATGGCGCCGAGCCTGGGCGCCGTCGAAACCCTGATTACCCAGCCGGTAACCACGAGCCACCGGAGCTACACGCCGGAAGACCGTAAGAAGGCGGGCATTTCAGAAAGCCTCGTTCGCATCGCGGCGGGAATCGAAAACATCGAGGATCTCATCGCCGACTGTGAGCGGGGGTTCGCCGCGCTTTCGTGATTCAGGGGTTACCTTAAAAGGTATTCCAAAAAGATTAATTCCCCAGCAGCGTCACGAAGATCTCGACCCGTCGGTTCTTGGCGCGTCCGCGGGGGTTATCCGATCCGTCCGGGTTGGTATTAGGCGCCACGGGATTGGCCTCTCCCCGTCCCTTGGTAACGATCGTGATCCCTTTCAACCCGCCCTTTTCCATCAGCCAGGACTTGACGGCCTCCGCCCGTCGCTTGGAAAGTTCGAGGTTATACGCCGCCGATCCCTTGGCGTCGGTGTAGCCTTCGATGAGGATTTCCCTCACGTCGAGTTTTTTGATGGCCTTGGCCAGTTTCTTCAAGACTTTCTCCGCCTTTCCCCGGATTTCCCACTTGTTGAATTCGAACAAGACATCCCCCGAAAGGGAAACCTGGATCTTGTTGCCGGTTTTCAGGGCATCGAGGTCTTCCAGCATCTTTTCCGCTTCGGACGGCAATTTTTTGCGTATAGGCTTCCGCTGGGTCTTTTTTTGCTGCTCCCTCTCTCCGGTGCCGGAAACCTTCCCCGCGGTTCCCGGGGACGCCACGGTCGCCGGAGTTTTATTTTTCGCGGGGGAAGACGGCTGACCGGCGGCGCACAGCGGTTTCGGTAGGATCACGAGCGCCCACACGAGAAAGATGAACCACCCAAGAATCTTCATCATCATTTCACTCTCCCTTTTTTCTTCTACCAAATGCTTGAATCCGTTGCAACAACCTCTTATAATCGAGGCGGATGAAACACCATTTTCCCTGAAGGAGGCGCGCATGTTCGAGGAACGCACCATGTATGTCAAGGGACGGCTGATTCCCTGGAAAGAAGCCACTGTTCATCTCATGTCACACAGTTTCTGCCGGGGATCGGCCATCTTCGAGGTGATGCGGCTGCACGGGACCGGCAAGGGGCGCGCCGTCTTCAGGATGGACGCCCACCTGACCCGGCTGGAACGCACCGCGTCCCTCCTCGGCATGACGCTTCCAACAGACCGCGGGGGATTCACCGACATCCTTTTTAAGACCATCCGGGCTAACGAGGTGGAAAACGGATACGTGAAGCTCATCTGTTACTACGGCGACGTGGCCGTGAAGGTGATGCCCAACCAGGAGGCGATGGATGTTTGTGTCGCCGTGGTCGATCCCGAGAGAGACATGGCGGGGGAGGCGGTTCCGGGTGACAAGTCCTTGAGCGTGGTCCTCTGCAAAACACGGAAACTCCACCCCGAGTCCATCCCCATCGAGGCCAAGGCGGCCGCCAACTACCTCAACGGGATGCTGTCCCGCATCGAGGCCGGCAGGGCGGGCGCCGACGCGGGGATCATGCTTGACACCCAAGGATTCGTGGCGGAGGGGAGCACGGAATCCGTCTTCATGGTCAAGGATGGAATTCTCTACACCCCCGCGGAGGGAACCGTCTTGAAAAGCATCTCAAGAAAATCGGTCCTGGAATTAGCCCCCCTCCTGGGCATCAAAACCGCCGAAAGACGGATCCCTCCGGATTTCCTGCTTAGCGCGGACGAAATTTTCCTTTCCTCCACCGGCGGCCGGGTCCAGCCCGTCGGCCAGATCGACGGCCAGGCGCTTCCCGATGCCCCGGGTCCCGTTTCCCGGCGACTCACAGCGGCCTTCGAGACCATCTGCCGAGATGAGGATCCACGCTTTTCACACTGGCTCACTTACGTGGAATAGACATCAATGGACAAAGCCGAGATCAGAAGCCTCCTGCAACGTTTGGATGATGCCTACCCGAAGGCGTCTTGCGCATTGGATTATCGGACGCCACTCCAACTCCTCGTCGCCACCATCCTGTCCGCCCAGTGCACCGACGAACGGGTCAACAAGGTAACCGAAGCGCTGTTTCAGAAGTACAAAACGGCCGGCGACTTCGCCGAGGCCGACCTGGAAACCCTCCAGGAGGAAATCCGGCCGACGGGTTTTTTCAAGAACAAGGCCAAGGCTATCAAGGCGTGTTGCCGGATGCTTGTGGACGATTTCGGAGGAGAGGTTCCCGCGAGACTGGAGGAGCTGGTAAAGCTCCCCGGCGTGGGGCGCAAAACCGCCAATGTGGTTCTGGGCGAGGTTTTTCACGTTCCCGGGATCGTGGTGGACACCCATGTCCGGCGCCTCGCCAAGCGGCTGGGACTGACAAGCCACAACGATCCGGACAAGATCGAACGGGCTCTCATGCGTCTCATCCCTAAAAACCGCTGGACCCTCTTCTCTCACCAGCTCATCCACCATGGCCGCCAAGTCTGCAAGGCGAGAAAACCCGCCTGCGACCGGTGTGTCCTGAACGACCTTTGCCCCTCCGCCGCCCTGTCTCAGACGAGCTGAACCGGGTCAAACTCCACCCGCACCGTCACTCCCTTTTCAGACCGCGCCGCCTTCGAGGCAAGGATTCTCTCCACGACCTGGTGCAAAACCCCGCTCTGCGTCCCTTTTAGGATAACCTGCCAGCGATACCGGTCTTTCAAGCGGGAGAGGAGAGCGGGCGCCGGTCCCAGCACCTGGATGCCTCGCGCGACCGCCCGCCGGCCTTCCCGGGCTATTTGGAGGGACTTTTGTTTCACAGCCCCCGTGTCGGGCCCCGAAATGCGAACAATCGCAAGACGGGTGAAAGGAGGGTAGCCCAGTTCCCGACGGAATTTAACCTCCTCTTCATAAAAACCGATGAAATCGTGGCGCGCAGCGTGCTGAATGCTGTAATGTTCGGGGGAAAAGGTCTGGATAATAACGCGCCCCGGCAGGGAGCCGCGCCCGCATCTTCCGGAGGCCTGCGTAAGGAGCTGGAAGGTCCGCTCGGAGGCCCGGAAATCGGGAAACTTGAGGGAATGGTCCGCCATGAGAATTCCCATCAGGACAATGCCGGGATAGTCATGGCCTTTCACGATCATCTGGGTGCCGACAAGGACGTCGATCTCCTGGCGGCGAAGGCGTTGGAGGAGGGTTTCATACGCGGATCGTTTCTGCATGGTATCCCGGTCGAGGCGGGCTATCCGCGCCTCCGGCAGAACGCCTCGGATCTCTTCTTCCAACCGCTGGGTACCGGTTCCCATCTGGAGAAGAGGGCCCCCACAGGCCTCGCAGATCTCCGGGAGTTTCCGGCTGTAGCCACAGTAGTGGCAGCGCAGGACATCGGCCGGCCGGTGGAGAATCAGGCTGACGCTGCAGTGGGGACATTTTAGCGTTTCTCCGCACCGGGCGCAGGTCACGAAACGGGCGTAGCCCCTTCGATTGAGAAAAAGGAGGGACTGCTGCCCCTCCCGGTAGGCCTCCATGAGGGCCGCGCGCAGGGGTCGTGAAATCATCAGGCCCCGCGTTTCCCCCGATTTGGCAAATCCCTCCTCCCTGAGATCAACAATCTCCGCCGCCGGCAACGGCTGGCCCGTGGGGCGGCGGGTGAAGACACCGTAACGGAACTTCCCACGTTTGACATTATGATACGACTCGACGGATGGTGTCGCCGAACCGAGGATAATCGGGCAGGCCTCCTCGCGTCCCCGAACCACCGCCGCGTCGCGGGCGTTGTAGAGAAGGCCTTCCTCCTGCTTGAAGGAGGGATCGTGCTCCTCGTCCACCACTATGAGACCCAACTTTCTGACCGGCGTGAACACGGCAGAACGGGCGCCGATAACGATGATGGGACCGGAACCGAAAATCCGAAGCCACTGGCGCCATCGCTCTTTTTCCGTGAGGTGGCTGTGCCACAAGGCGATGGGGGCGCCGCACCTCGCCCGGATACGGGAAACGAGTTGGGGCGTCAGGACGATTTCCGGCACCAGCACGAGCGCTGACTTTCCCCGTTCCAACACGGCCTGAATCGCCTGGATGTAGAGTTC
>JALSPC010000035.1 GCA_026986155.1 bacterium | reverse complement strand
GGGATGCTTCCCATGCCGCCGAGGACAATGATGGCAAGGGCCTTGTAGGCGGGGATATCCCCCATGGTGGGATAAACCGAGTTGTAAAAGACCCCCACCAGGACTCCCGCAGCCCCCGCGAGGGCGGAACTTATGAAAAAGCTCAAGGAGATAATACGATCCGTCGCCACGCCGAGGGCCTCCGCCATCTCCCGGTCCATGGAAACGGCTTGCAAGGCCTTACCCATCCGCGTTTTCGTGATAACCCACCATAACAGGAACAGTATGACAAGGGTCACGCCGATAACCAACATTTGGGGCGCGCTGATGCGAACGGAACCCAGGATCCAGGGCTTGACCTTGAAATGGACGGGAAAGGCCTTGACGTAGGGACCCGAGATGATTCGGAAGGCCTCCTCCATGGCGATGAAAAGGCCGATGCTGGCGATCAACGGAACAATGCGCGATTTGTCCAGCATGGACTTATATAAGAAACGCTCGATCACAATTCCCGCCACGCCGCTCAACACCATGGCGGCGATCATGGCCACGAAGAGACTCGGAATCATCCGGTAGACCCAAAGCCCCAAGTAGGCCCCCATGGCGTAGACCCCCGCGTGGGCGATGTGCAGGATCTTCAGGACACCGTAGACCATCGTCAGGCCGAGGGCGATCAGGGCGTAGATGCTCCCGATGGTAATTCCATTCACGATCTGTTGCGCCAGCATGCTCACCATCCTTCCCCGGGGAGAAACAACTCCCTCCCCGGGGAATCGTTTACGGGGTTGCTACTTGTCCGGGGGCGTGATGATCTCCGGGTCGGAAATCTGGGCGAAGTAATGGAACGCCCCTTTCTTCACGATTTGAACCTGAACCGGTTTCATGGCCTCGCCCAACTTGTTGAACTGGGCGATGCGGCCGGTCAGGCCCTCGAAGTCCTTCGTCGCTGCGATGGCATCCCGAATGGCCTTGGAATTGGGACCGGCCTTCCGGATCGCGTTCACCACCACCATAAAGGCGTCATAGCTTGAAGCGCCGACCATGTCCGGCTCCATCCCGTACTTGGCCTTGTAGGCCTTGATGAAATCCTGAACGAAGGGACGAGGATCATCGCGGTTGAGGTTGGTGGTAATCACCACACCCTCGGCTGCCCCACCGGCCAGCTCCAGAAACTTGGGAGAGTCGAAACCCTCTTCACCGAGAATCTTGCAGGTAAGGCCCAATTCCCTGGCCTGCTTGACCGCCAGCGCCGCCTCTTCATAGTAGCCGCTGATGAAGAGAAGATCCGGGGAAAGCTCTTTTACCTTGGTCAGCATGGCGGAGAAATCTTTCGTCCCGATGGCGAAGGCATGCTCGTAGACCACCTTGCCGCCAAACTTCTTCACGCGGGCGTGAAATCCCTTGGACAGGGCGCGGCCGAAATCGTTGTCAATGGTAAAAATGGCAAGTTTTTTCGCCTTCAGCAGGTTCACGGCGACCTCACCAGCGGCCTTCCCCTCAATCTCACCCAGGAACCCGGTCCTGAAGATGTAGGGACCCGCCTTCGTGATACTCGGATCGACGGCGTATCCGGCCACCATGGGAATTCCCGCCTTGTTGAAGATGGGGGCGGTCACCCGGGTCGGGGTGCTGTAGGAACCGCTCACCACGGCCACTACCTTGTCCTTCTCGATGAGCTTATTGGCGATGGCAACCGACTCCTTGGGATTGACCCTGTCATCGTAAACAACGAGCTCAACCTTGTTGCCGTTGATACCGCCCGACTTGTTGATCTTCTCCACCGCCAGCATGACGGCGTTTTTGGCGGAGGCACCGTCCGCCGCGGCGAAGCCCGTCAAGGGCGCGAAAAATCCCACCTTTATCGGGGCCGCGAAAAGGGTCCCCACGCCAAAACAAACTACCAGTAAGCCAATCAAACTTCCCAAAACCCACTTTTTCATAACCAACCCTCCTGTTGAAAATTTGTTTGCGACTTAAAAACCTCCATTCACATTTCTTGCGGCGCCTCACCTCCTTTCTTCCCGCGTTGTCTCATCTCCTCCCACTGCACGCCCATGGCGCCGGAAAGGACCAAGGTCCCGCCCAGCGCCTGGCGCGCGCTCAAATGTTCTCCGAAAAAGACGAAGGCCCCCAGCACGGCGGCCAAAACCTCCACGTTGGCCACGATCCCCGCGCGGGACGCCTCCACGAATTTCAATCCCATGGTGTAGAAAAAATATCCCAACATGCTCGGACCTACCCCGAGGACGAAGAGCCAGAACCAAGTCTTCGGGCTGAAACGGGTCTTCAGTTCCCCCGTGGCGCCCCCCCACAAGAGGAAGAAGAGGCTCCCGAAGAAAAGCGCGTAGAATAGCACCGTGGCGGGTTGATACCGTGCGAGGGCTTTTTTCCCGAAGAGGCTGTAGAGGGCGGAGAAAAACCCGGCCCCCAGGCCGTAGAAGACCCCCATCCGGCTCACCCGGCTCACCCACACCCCCCCGTGCGCCACGAGGAGGATCACGCCCGCCAGGCTCGCCAGGAGAGCGAAGATCTTGATGCCGGTGAGCGGTTCCTTGAGGAAAAAGATGGAAAGAATCATCAGGAAGACGGGATAGGTATAGAGGAGCACCACCGCCAGGCTGATGCCTATCTTCTGGATAGCGCTGAAGTAGCAGAAGGAATTCAGCCCAATGCTCAAAAGGCCGTAAACGGCAAAGAAGGGAATATCCCTCTTTGCGATGAAAAGAGCGTGCCGCGAGAACAGGAGCATCGCGCCAAACAGGACGGCGGTTCCGAAAAAGGCCCGGTACTGGACGAGGGTCACGGGCGTGTCGATTTCCGCGTACAGGATTCGGCCCACGACGCCGAGCATCCCCAGACACACGGCGCCGGCCACCACGAGGGCGTATCCCTTCCTGAGATTCCGCCTATCTGCCAACGGATTCCTCCATGGGATTGAAATCGGCCTCGAACCGGTAGCGGTCGGAACGGTAAACGTAATGCACCCACGTCATGGGTATTTCACCAGTAAAGGTGGTTCGCACCATGTAAAAACAACAGTCCCCTTCCTTGACCCCCAGCAACTCGGCCTCGTTTTTGGATGCCCGCTTAATCTCTAAGGTTTGTTTAACCCGCGTGAGGGGCAGGTTCAGCTTCTTGATGAGGATATCGTGAATGGAACCGGTCCCCAGATCTTCTTTCAGGATGGGACGGCAGTGCGTTTCGTTCAGGTAGCGCGTCTCCAGCATCAGGGGCACGCCATCTGCCATGCGAAGGCGCTTGACCAGGATGACGGGGGAACCTTTTTCAAGGGACAAGGCCTCCGCCACCGCCCTGTCCGCCGGGACGACATCGATCTCAAGGACTCTGGTGGAAGGCGTCATCCCCATCTCCGAGATGGAACGGTTAAAACTGGTAACGAGGAAAAACCCCTGGTTCAGCTTCCTCGGGGTAACGAAACTCCCCTTCCCCCTGATCCGTGTAATGAGCCCCCGCTGCGCGAGGAGAGTAAAGGCCTTGTTAACCGTCATTCTTGAGAGTCCGAGTTTCCCGGCAAGGATGGTTTCCGACGGAAGTCTGTCCCCCTCCTTTAAAATTCCGCTCCGGATGGCTCGAACAAACGCCTCCTCGATTTGTCGGTAGGCCACCTCTCCCCGTTCGATATTAATATCTAACGCCTTCATGGAACGTCCTGTTTGACAGCTTTGTATATACTAATATATACCATCCGGAAGGTTTGTCAAGTTAAAATCCTCAGCCACGTTATTTATCTAACATAGTAATATTAAATAAGATACATAATATACAACTGAAGGGGGTTTTTTCAGTGAATGTTTTTAGACAGCCCTATAGGGGAGCTGAACGCGCGATGGCTCGATGGGAACATCGCCTTGACAGTATTGTGAATCTGTGTTAATTGCCTTTGTAAGTTTTTTCACGAGAAGATTGAAGGGAAACGCAGGGTAGAGCAGAAACTCGCAAAATGAGCTAGGGATGAGAAAGTTTAAATTTTCTTGTAACACCATCAGATCCTAAAATTTAATAAGACATGAAAGGAGGACAGAAATTTCATAGAATAAAAGTGTAAAGTGGAAGTGAGCAAATACAACAACGAAAAAGGAGGAAAGAATGGCATACGATGCGACAAAAATGGCGGACTGGGAAATTTCTGAGGCTGCTGAAAAACACATGAAATCGATTTGGCAGTTGCAGGAAGAACTTGGTCTTGAAAAAGACGAGATCATGCCCTACGGGAGAATTGGGAAACTGGATTTCTTGAAAATTATCGATCGTTTCAAGGATCGTCCCGACGGTAAATACATCGAGGTGACCGCCATCACTCCGACTCCTCTTGGCGAAGGCAAAACCACCACGAGCATGGGCCTGATCGAAGGGCTTGGGAAACGCGGGAAGAACGTGGGCGGATGTATCCGACAGCCTTCCGGGGGCCCGACCATGAATATCAAGGGAAGCGCCGCGGGTGGCGGAAACGCCCAGGCCATTCCCCTCACCGAGTTCTCCATGGGCCTGACCGGCGATATCAACGATATCATGAACGCGCACAACCTCGCCATGGTCGCCCTGACGGCCAGGATGCAGCACGAATTCAATTACAGCGACGATATCCTCGCCTCCAAGAACCTGAAACGGCTCGACATCGACCCCCGCAACGTGGAATTCCGCTGGGTTATCGATTTTTGCGCCCAGGCCCTGAGAAACATCATCATCGGTATCGGCGGCAAGATGGACGGCTTCATGATGGAATCCCATTTCGCCATCGCGGTCAGCTCGGAGCTCATGGCCATTTTGTCCATCGTGCGCGACCTTCCCGACCTGCGAGAGCGCCTTGGCAAGATCATCGTCGCCTATGACAAGAAGGGGAACCCCGTCACCACGGCGGATCTGGAAGTCGACGGCGCTATGTGCGCCTGGATGCGCAATACCATCAATCCCACCCTGCTCCAGACGGTGGAAGGCCAGCCTGTCATGGTGCATGCCGGCCCCTTCGCCAACATCGCCGTCGGGCAGTCCTCCATCATCGGCGACCGTATCGGCCTGAAACTGTTTGACTACCATGTCACGGAGAGCGGCTTCGGATGCGACATCGGCTTCGAGAAGTTCTGGAACGTGAAGTGCCGTTTCAGCGGCCTGAAACCGAACGTCTCCGTCCTGACGGCGACGATTCGCGCCCTCAAGATGCACGGCGGCGGACCCAAGGTCGTTCCGGGGCGTCCCCTCGACCCCGCCTACACGGAGCAAAACCTCGAGCTCCTCGAAAAGGGTATCGTCAACCTTCTCCATCACATCAATATCGTGAAGCAATCGGGCGTTAAACCCGTGGTGTGCATCAATAGCTTCCACACTGACACCCAGGAAGAGATCGATCTGGTCAAGCGCTACGCGGAACAGGCCGGCGCTCGTTGCGCCGTTTCCCAGCATTGGCTCAAGGGCGGTGAAGGCGCCCTCGAACTGGCGGACGCCGTAACCGACGCCGCCAACGAAGAGGTCGATTTCAAATTTCTCTACCCCCTCGAGATGCCGCTGCGCGAACGCGTCGACGTCATCGCGAAAAATGTCTATGGCGCGGATGGTGTCTCCTGGACCCCCGAGGCCGAGGCCAAGGCCAAGAAGTTCGAGTCTGACCCCGCCTTCAGAGATTTCGCCACCATGATGGTCAAGACCCATCTGAGCCTCAGCCACGACCCCAATCTGAAGGGCGCGCCCAAGGGATGGATCCTGCCTATTCGCGACGTGCTGGTCTACGCCGGCGCCAAGTTCCTCTGCCCCGTCGCGGGGACCATCAGTCTGATGCCTGGCACCGCTTCCGATCCGGCCTTCCGGAGGATCGACGTGGACACCAAGACGGGAAAGGTGACAGGGTTGTTCTAAAACAAATAACCTCGGTCATAAGCGGGGGGCATTTCAAAGTGCCTCCCGCTTTTTTTCTCTTTCATAAATTCCCAAAAATCTGTATGATTCAGTCGAATCAGACATGGGCGGGAGGAACAAGCGCGTGCCGAAGACCACCACGAACAACCTGATCCTGGCGGATGTCAAAAACAACCAGCGGTTTTGGGACCTTTTACAAGCCCCGGCCGTCGCTGTCTCCCCCCAACTCGATATCCTCTGGGCAAACCGGGCCGCCTCAAATCTGGCAAAACGAACGGGAAAGGGATTGAAAGGAACGTGCCACGCCCGCCTGTTCGAAAAGGATGCTCCCTGTGAAGAGTGCCCCCTTTTGGGGGCTGAGAAGGATGTTTCCGCCATGAATATCGTCTCCGCGGGCGACAGCGCCTATACGCTGGAAATCCACCCCTTGGCCAACGCCTCCGGGTTTCTTGTCCTGCATCACGACGTGAGTGAGATTATTCGCGCGCGCAATCGTTTTCGAACAATCCTGGACTGCCTCCCGAATGGGATTGTGTTGGTTGACGAAAGGTTCCAGATCGAATACATCTCCCAGGGATTTTTTAAGATTTTCCCTTTCGTGAAAGCTCCCGTTAACGGGAAAGATTTTCGGTTGATTGTCTCCCGCCATTCCCCGCCCTTTCCCAAGGCATTGCTCGATTTTATCTTTCTGCAAGCCAAGCCGGGCGGCGGCGTATCCATTACCCGCCTCGATTTTGAAATCGACCAGCCGGCGCCTGCCTTTTTCGAGGTCTCTTGTCAGACCTTTGAAAATGGATCGATGCCACCTGAGGGAAAGCGCCTCTTTCTGTTTTTCGATCGAACCCTTGAGGTCGCCCGCCGGAATATTCGAAGCCAAATTGAGATCCAGGCGGAAGTCGACAAGCTCTTCCGGGATCTTTACATGAGGCTCAGCCCCGGCTTGAAAAGGTTAAAGACCCTTTCCGTCAAGCCGAAAACGGCAAGGGAGGTCGAGGAGCGTCAACGCCAGGTCCGACAAGAATCCGCCCATCTTTTGAGAACTCTGAAGGAATTGAATCGTTACGGGAAAAAAGAACCCGAAGGATTGGGTGAAATTGACTTGAATCACCAACTCAGAAAAACCATCCGGGCGTTTCAGAACGCGTTTCTGACACATGGCGTTAAGGTTAAAACCCGTTTCACCCGGCATATACGCCCCATTTACGGAGACGGTGAAAAATTAGGCGAGGTGCTTCAAACGATCTTCACGAAATCCCTGGAAAGTGTCGCGGCAAAACTCGGCTTCGCCCCAGGAGAATATCTACCCCTGATAGAGGTTCAAACACGCATGCACGGCGAAACCCTTGAGCTCACAGTCAAAGACAATGGCGCCGGCGCCGATGTCGGGGATTCAGATGAGATTTACCTGTGCCGGCTCATTACCCGGAGCATGGGGGGGGAACTCGAAGCGCGTTCCGTAAAAGGCGTGGGGACAAAATTTATTCTTAGATTAACAACCCTACCCTCTGCTCCACCGACCGGGGGGGAGAGAGAAACCGCCCCCCAACCAAGGCGAAGCGGGGACAAAAGAAACCCAAAAAGAAAAAAAGCGGATGCCTTCCTTGCCGATGTCGAAATTTGGATCCTGGGGCAAAGGGATTTTAACACGGAAGCCATGGAGAAGTTTATTTCCAAGGCTGGGGGGAATCCAAAGATCTTTGAGAATGCGGAATCCCTCTTCGACACATTTCGTCATGGGGTGAGTCCGGATTGTATCGTCTTGAACGTCACGCGCGAAAGCGAACTGTTCCACTTCCTTTCCACCCTGAAAGAAGAAAATCTCTTGCGGAAAGCCGTTTTCGCCCTTCCGGAGGAATTGCTGCCCATCTTCAAAAAGAAAACACGAGACATGGACGGGCTCAAGACCATCAACAAGCCATTCACCATGGAGGCCCTGGCGGAAGCCGTGACATCCCGCCTTGAAGATATTCAGAAAATTTCCTGAAGCCTGCCGCTGGAAATAAAAAAAGAGGGACGTTTTTCGCCCCTCTTTTTTTGAAATTTTTCTCGTTTCCTAATAGGTGTGTCGCAACACCCGCTTGATGGTGATAACCTTCTTGCTTTCTTCCTCGAGGCGCGTCAATCTCTTTTCGCTCTTGTCGAGCTTCTTCTTGATGTCTTCCACAAGGATCTTGGCGTATTTCAGGTTGTGGACGGGATTTCCCTTGGAAAGAATCTCGTATTCCTCTCTCGCGGTATTGAGCCAATCCTGGATATCGTACGTGTACTGTCCCTTCTTGAGAGCCGCCAGGATCCGTTTCTGGGAACTGTCGATCCTTTTCTTCAGCCCTTTTGTCAATTCCTTGGACTGCTTGACCCAGGTGTCGACCATGGCACCGTATTTCTTTTCCTCGTGGCACTCGATACACGCCTTCTTGATACTCGCCAATGAGCTGTCGTCTCCCTTCTTAACGGCCACGTGGCATTCGGCGCATGCCACCTCCTTCGACATAATGTCCGCGTGTTTCTTGCCATCGAGACTCTTCAATCCCTTGTAGAGGGTAGCGGTCTGGGAATGGCAGTCTTCGCACTTGACGGCACCCTCGCCTTCCCCGTGATGGCACTCGCTGCACCCCTGAATCAAGGTCTGCCCGTGTTTCTCGTAAGGCGTGTGGCATTGCGTGCATTCCATGTCCTGATCCTCCACGTGAATCTGATGGGGGAAGGACACGCTGCCGAACGGCACGGCCTTTTCGTCGATACACTCAACGCAGGAATGGCAAAGTTGCGTGCACCCCAAAGGCGGCGCGAGCTTTGCGGACTTGTAAGCGGTATTGACCAGTTTCGCCGCCTCCTGGGCCTTTTTCTGGCTCACGTCCAGGAGTTTCATGGCGTAAACGATGTTGTGAACCCCCTTGGCGGTCTTCACGAACCCGAGATCGAACTTGGCGACCTGCATCAATTCCGCCGCCTTGTTCATGATATCGTTGTTGGCGGAGGTTTCCTTTACCTGAGCGATAGCGCTGTCTGCCTTGTTGACGATATTTTCCGTCTTCTTGACCTCCTTGACGAGCAGGTCGTTCCAGTGCTTCAGGAGGGGCCCGTAGAGAGGACCGTGACACTCCTCGCAGGACTTGGAGATCTCGCTCACGTTCTTTCTTAAGACAAACCCGACAGCCACCCCCGTCTTTTTGTCCAACTTCAGCCGCGTATGGCAGATGTTGCAATCGAGATGCGCCTTGAACATGGGATCCGGAAGATTTTTCACACCCTTTCCGCCCGTTCCCATATACATTTTTCGGACCATCTCGTGTTCGCCAATATTGTGACACTTGAAACAGTTGGCATCCAGGTGGAGCTTTTTCATCGCCACGATGACGTTGTTCTGTTTGCCCACTTCCTCGGCGCTCTTCACGCGCTCGATGACATGCTGGATCTTCGTGTGACAGTAATAACATTCCACCTTGTGGTCCGTCACGTGCATCTTGTGTATCTCTTCCGACTTGAAATGACCGGTGAGAATCTCGGGCTCGGCGTGGCATTGGATGCACGCGTTGTCCTTGATATGGCCGTCGCCCTTGATAACGTTCAAGTGGCAGGATTCGCACGGAACCCCGCGCTTAACGTATTTTTCGTGGTCGTAGGGCATGTTGTAATTGGCATCGATGAAAACCTTCTCCCGTTTCTTGAAATGGCAAAGCTTACACTTTCTCATCTCGGGATAATCCCCGGTCTTGTAGAAATGGCATTGAAAACAGGTGCTGTCCGTGACCGTCATGTGCTTGCCCTGGACGATCTGGGAGTGACAAGAAACGCAGCGGAGCTTTTTGCCCCTTCGAAGTTCGGAAACGTGTTTGCCGTGATCGAAATGAACCCCTTCATAGACGATATCGTGGCGGCTGATTTCCTGCTTTGTGTGGCATCCCTCTCGCATACAGCTCGCGTCGGCAATCTCCGTGTGATACCTGGGCGGAACCTTTCCTGTAATCATCAGGACCACGTGGGCCTGGGCCTTCCACTTGCCGATCAATTCGTTCTTGAAACCCGGCTGGAAGTGACACTCGATGCAGTTGACATCCTTGTGGCTCGAGTGCTTCCAGGAATCGATATACGTATTCATGTTGTGACACAATCCGCAGAACTTGGGAGACTTGGTCGCCTCAAGCAGCGTTAGCATTCCCACGATAATGACGACGAACAGGATAATATTGAAGATAACAATCCCCTTCCAATGCTGTTTCGTCCCGCGAATCGCCTCCCCAAAAAAATCCCTCAGGAAATTGATCACCAATGCCCACATGCGCTTAATCATCGAATCTCTGCCCCTTTCATTTCTTAATTTTATTTCTTTTCTTTTTTCAGAAATTACAAACATGCCCCCTATACATGATGGGGGGAGTTATGTCAACACCTTTTTAATCTTGCTTTCCGCCGGGAAGAGAGCGGTTTTCACGTCTCGCGCTGGGCTTAATGAATTTTCCCCTCCCGCAGGAAAGCCTTCCTATATACACCTGATAAATAAAATCGGGGCTCTGCTCCTGGGTGTGACACCCAATGCATATTCTCCTTGGGACTTCCAGGTGAATCCACTCTGGATCTCCCCCATACTTTACGTGCTTTTCTCCCGGCCCGTGGCACGCCTCGCACTGGACGTCCACATAGGGCATCATCTCTTTGGAGACTCGCTTGAAACCGCCCTTCTTTCGGAAGCCGATGGCATGGCAGCCGATACAGTCCGCGTCGTATTGATTCCCCTTCTTCACGAGCGATTGATACGCGTGGCTGTGGGCGGTCTCTTTCCACTGACGATACTCGCTTTCATGGCATTTTTTGCAGGTCCTTACCCCGACAAATCTCTTAGGTTTCATCACCCCGCTTGCGGCCGCTTCCCGTTCCGATTTGTCATGCGCCAGCGCCATCTGGGTCTTCAAGAGGCGGATTCTGTGGAGATATTCATCCATTCTCGCCGCGATGAGGGGCTCCCGCGGCATTTTCCTCTTGAGGGCAATGAAACGGTTCCTGAATGTCATGTTCCCAAAGATCACGCTTTCAAGGACCTTGGCCTTCGCGCCGTTTCCCAGACAAAACAGACTCAATTTCCCCACGTGTTTCCCGTACCGGTCGAGGTGAAGAATAAGGCGATGGAAAGAGACCTTCGGAAGGGAGAGGCTGTTTCGGCGGCTGCTTCCGATGACGATATTGATGGGAAGTTTCAGGTGCGCGATCTTTTCGCATCCCATCTCGGTCATGTCCGTCAAGAGAATAATGTAGTCTACCCCCATCTTTTCCAGGGCCGCCACCTGTTTCCTTACGGATGCCTCAGGGGCCGCGACGCGATACCCCGCCCCGTCGGGAACCCTCGACAGGTGAACTCTTCTCTTCATCACGCCGATGATCCCGATCTTGTATTTGCCGTGGGTAACGATTTTGTAGGGAGCAAATACCAACTTTCCATCTTTTTCCATCAAGTTAGAGGAGATGAAGGGCAGGGAAAGCCTCCTTTGCCATTCTTTTAGGTAGTTGATTCCCATCGTCAGGTCGTATTCCCCGATATTGATCGCGTCGTAACCGATGTCACGGTAGGTTTTCAGCATAAGGTCGGCGACGAGTCGACGGTAATCCCTTTCCCCTTCGCGGAATCGCGTCTTTTTGAAAAGGCTGCTCCCTATGCTGAGGATGAGGGTAGGTTTCGAGCCATTCCGAGTTTTCATGAGATACGACGCCTTCCTGGCAAGACCGCCAAGGGGATGTTTGTGTCACCCGCAGGGTTGAATGGTCCCCCGCTCATCGCCTGTGTAGAGAATGGTGAAGCAGGGAGACAAGGTGGGTTCGCCCGCCCTGCAGGGCTGCGGTCGAAGGGGTTTCAGGATAAAAGGTAAAATCAAGAGGAAAGGCAGGATGAGGCGCCAGGGTTCCTTCATCGGGAGATGGAGAATCTTTTTGTTCATCTTTTTACCTATCCTCCGCTAACGGGCGTAAGGATACTTCTTCGCGAAGGCGTCCACCAACTTCGCGATATCCTTGTTATCCTTTATGAGATGGCCCAGGGGAATCACCGTGTTTCTGTAGAAAAATCCGTTGATGACAGCCGTGGCTCCGCCCGTCACGACCTTCTTCTCAGCCGCGTTTTTTGCGAGCTTCCTGATTCTAAGACACCCAACGTTCTCGCCGTAACGTTTCAAATGGAGGATAACCTTTTCGTTCTGAATCGCGGGAAGGGAGATCCGATTTCGTCGGCAGCTGCTGATGATTACGTCTATGGGAAGTTCCCGCTTCGTAAGAATTCGGCTCTTCATCTCGCACATATCGGTCAGGACGATGATCACATCGGCCCCCTTTTTTCTCAGTTTTGTTGCCTCTCTCTTGACGATCTTGACGGGGTTTAAAACGTTCAGGCGTTTCCCCCCGGGGATTCTCCCCTTCTTCAGGTGGGATTTCATGATGCCAACAACCCCTATCTTCAGACCACTCATTGCGATAAGCTTGGAGGGTTCAAAGAAACGCGTCCCCCGCTCATCCACGAGGTTGGCGGAGATAAACGGCAGGCGCAACGCCTTCTGTTTCTTTAACAGGTAATTGATGCCGAATCCAAGATCGTATTCCCCCACGTTGATGGCCTGGTATTTCAGCCTGGCGAGCACCTCGAGGATGATGTCCGCCTTCGCCTTGTAGATCTCACGGTGTTTCTTGGGAATCCTGACAATCTTAAAAAGATGATTGCTCGCGCCCAACAGAATGATGGGTTCTTTCTTTTTCCTCAGGCTGTCGATGAATCCCCCGAGCCTGGCAAGACCGCCAAGCGGCTCCTTGGGTCAGGCGCAGGGGAAAAGGGTGCCGCGGATATCGACGGTATAGATGACCTCGACATCCTGCTTGGGCTGTGCCGTCCACCCCCGGGCCGCAAACAGCAAGGAGACCCCCGCCAAGAAGATTAGCGCGACCGCTCTCCTGGGAAATGCGCGCATATAAAGATGAATCTTGTCTGCCAATATCTTATTACCCGATAGCGATATGTTGCCTTTCGCTTTTTATACTCACTTACTATGTCATTTCGGCGGAAATTGCAACAAAAAATGTTTTTGTTTTTTTCTTGACAACATCAATTTTTGTGTTATACGGGGCAAGAGGACTTGTGAAGAAGTTCTCTTGTTTTGCGAATCGCTTATTGGGAATACGATTAGAGGCCATACTAAATCGGGAAAGTTGTACTTTAAGATTCCAGTCAACACTAATGAAATGGGGGACAAAAACAATGGGAATCAACGGAAGAACTTCGTGTGGGGTCGGCTGTATCTTTAAAGAAACCTTGATCTTTTTTATCCTCTCGCTGTTTCTCGCCGCGCCGCTCTGGGCTCTCAAGGCGCCCAAGAAGGTGGTGAGAAAGAAACCATGCCCGGAATGCTATTCCGTGGACCAGTGCCTCGAGTGCCACGATGAGATCGACAAGGCGGCCTTCGCCGCCTCCGTGCATGGGAAAAACGCCTGCACGAGCTGCCACCGGGACATCTACGACCTGGAATCCCACGCCGAGGGGGAGATCCCCATGGGGAAGGTCAAGTGCGAATACTGTCACCGGGAC
This sequence comes from bacterium, assembly GCA_026986155.1. Lineage (GTDB taxonomy): Bacteria > Desulfobacterota > S145-22 > S145-22 > S145-22 > JAOZMY01. The sequence continues at coordinate 3,908 of JALSPC010000035.1, read as the reverse complement.
GAGTTCAAGGCCTACAACCTGTCGATCCACAGCGACAATGACGTGGGGTGTATCGACTGCCACACCAATATCCACGAGCTGAAGCCCCACAAGAAGGACAAGAAAAAGGTGGTGGCCATGTGCAGCGGCTGCCACGAGCAGGAGGGAGAAGACTTCCTGAAGAGCGTCCACGGAAAGGGGGTCCTGAAGGGGAACCTGGACGCCCCCACTTGCACGGACTGCCACGGCCTGCACGATATCCGGGAACTCCACGTGGACGACCTTCACTCAAAGATGGCTATTGCCGCCAAGGAGTTTCACACGAAGGCCTGCCTGGCTTGCCACGCCGACGAGGCCATGATGAAGCGGAACCATGTCTTCACCCTCGCCGTGGAAACCTACGAAAAGAGCTATCACGGAAAGGTGGAGAGCCTGGGGTATCCCACTTACGTGGCCGGGTGCGCGGACTGTCACACACCCCACAAGCAGCTTCCCCCCAGTAATCCCGAATCGTCCATCTCGAAAAAGGGCCTCATCAAGACCTGCGGGCAGTGTCACAAGGGCGTCAACGCGAACTTCGTCCTGTTTCTGCCCCACGCGGACTACCACGACAAGACGCACTTCCCGGTTCTCTACTGGACCTACGTCATCATGACGATCCTTCTTATCTCTGTCTTCTCCTTTTTCTGGCTGCATACCCTCCTCTGGCTCATCCGGAGCTATATCGAGCGTAACGAACTGCGCAAGCAGGGTATTTACGTCTACCCCTCAAAGAATCCCAAGGTTATCTACAAGCGGTTCAGTTGGCTCGAGAAACTGATACACCTGGCCATGATGTTCAGTTTTCTCGGGCTCGTGTTGACGGGGTCCCCCCTGAAATTTTCAGACGCCCCCTGGGCGAAGGGCGTCATCAACTTCCTGGGCGGCCCCATGGCAGCCGGTCACCTTCACCGTTGGTGCGCCATCATCACCTTCGCCTATTTCGGCGTTACCATCCTCTGGTGTTTCTACTACCTCTTCCTGAAACCGACGGGAGAGTCCTTCTTCCAGAAACTCTTCGGGCCGGATTCCCTCTTCCCGCGATGGAAAGACGTCCAGGATATCGTCGCAATGTTCAAGTGGTTCTTCATGAAGGGCCCGAAGCCCAAGTTCGACCGCTGGACCTATTGGGAAAAGTTCGACTTCCTGGCGGTCTTCTGGGGGATGTTCGCCATCGGCCTGTCCGGGCTCATGCTTTGGCAGCCCCAGTTCTTCGCCAGATTTCTCCCCGGCTGGCTTTTCAACATCGCCACCATCGTCCACTCCGACGAGGCCCTGCTCGCCTCCGGGTTCATCTTCACGGTCCACTTCTTCAATACCCACCTGCGGCCGGAGAAATTCCCCATGGATCCCGTCATCTTCACGGGCGTGGTTCCCGGCTACATGCTGGAGGAAGAACGGCCCCTCCAGTATGCCCGCCTGAAGGCCAAGGGCAAGCTGAAGGAGATGGAAACCAAGTATCCGCGCGTCTGGGAAGAGGCCCTGGGACACCTCCTCGGCATGACGGGGCTGTCCATCGGCATCCTCTGCATCTTCCTCGTGGCCTGGGGAATCCTCTACGGGGGATAGCATGAAATAATTGATTACAGACGCGATGCGAGCTTTTTTAACGCGTCCTTTCCCCGCCCCTCCTCATACCGTGGTCATTCCATAACGGATATGGTATGAGGAGGGGAATTTTTTGGACGGGAGCGCGGTGTGAGAAGAAAAGGCGTCGATGCCATTATTCACTCTTTCCTCGGGAAGGCCATCGCGAGGTTCAACCTCATCGAGGATGGCGACCGTCTCCTCGTCTGTGTCTCCGGCGGGTTCGACAGCATGGTCCTTTTATATCTCCTCTATACCCGCCTGAAGTTCGTCCCGGTTACCTACACGCTGCGCGTCCTGCATATCGATCTGGGGTTCCCCGATGGCGAGAGCGGAGCCCTGGAAAAATACGTCCAGTCTCTCGAAATCCCTTTCACCCGTGTCAAAACCGACATTGGCCCCCTGGCCCACAGCGAGGCCAACCGGGAAAACCCCTGTTTCCTCTGTTCCCGGATGCGCCGAAAGTTCATCTTCCAAAACGCGGAGGCGTTGGGGTATAATAAGATCGTCATGGGACACAATCGGGACGATGTCCTGGAGACCTTCTTCCTCAACATGGCCTTCAGCGGAGAGATGAGCACCATGGTGCCGAAACAGCCCTTTTTCGGCGGACAGTTTCTCATCATTCGGCCTTTCTACCTGGTGGACGAGGACGTGATCCGCCGTTTTGCCCGGCGGCACGGAATCCCGGCCTTCGCGGACGGGTGCCCCACGGGGGGCAACTCGAAACGCGCCCTCATCCGCGACTGGCTGGAATCCCTCTATCCCCACAACCGAAGGATCAAGGGAACCCTGTTTCACGCCCTTTCAAACGTCAGAACCGACTACCTTCCGAAATTGTAAAGGAGGAGAATCATGGCTGTCGCCTCACTCGAAATCTACAAGATACTCCCCGGCTCCAATTGCGGGGACTGCAGACACCCCACTTGCCTCTCCTTCGTGAACGACCTGGTTTTCCGCGGAAAGAAACCGGATCTCTGCCCGCACCTGAGCCCTGCCGACCGCCGGAAGATCAACGACCTGGTCCGCGCCGGATCGCCCAGGAAGCTGGAAAGCTACGGGCAGGTCATGTTCCATCCCCTGGAAACGGCCATCAAGCGGGTCCAGCCCCTCAATTTCAGCTACCTCTCCGCGGTAATGAACGAGGGTAGCGTCTATCACGCGAACGACAACAGCATCACCCTCCCCTTCCTCAACACAAAACTCACCGTCACGAAGGAAAAGACCGTGGACGCCGCGGGCGACCCGCTCCCGCCGGGCTTCCAAACCGCCGTCTACAACTATTTGGCGACTGTTGAGAAGATCCATCCCGAAAATCAATGGGTCTCGTTCAAGGAGCTTCCCGGGGCGGTCTTTCTCTCTTCCTACTTCGTCAACAACGTGGAAGGACTCGTGTCGGCCCAGTTCGCCACGCGGCCCGAACAGCTCGTCGCGGCGGCCAGATCCCTGGGGGGCAACATTCTCGACGACCCCGCCATCAGCCCGGCGGACGTGAAAATCTCCTTCTTCGTGGTCCCGAAAATCACGGTGCGGCTTCTCTTCTGGGACGGCACGGAGGAAGACAATCTCCCCGCCGTGGCCACCTTTCTGTTCAACACGGGCATCTATCGGCTGGACCTGGAAAGCCTGACCTACCTGGTGGAAGAACTGGTCAAGCGGATGATCGCCACCCTGTGAGGACCTTCATCCAGGAGGCGTGTGGGAGGACAATCCAGAAACGGAAGCACGGTGACATCATCACAAGTTGACATTATCTTTGACGCCGTCGCTCGAGAGGGCCTGGAAGGAATTCCGGACCCAGATATCTCCCGGCAACGATTCTCCGAGCTGTGGGAACACCTCGATTCAACAACCAGGAGACGCCTCTCCGGTTCCTCCACTCTTTTGAAGTCCCTTTTTTGCGCCCTCGGCCTCTCCCCCTTCATTCACCAAACCCTGGCCCGGCATCCCGGTTTCCTTTCGAGGTTGACAGACCCTTACCTGCGGGACATCTCCTCCCGCCGCGCCATGGCGACGAACCTCGGCCGCCGGGCGGCTTCATGCCCCTCTCGGGACGATTTTTCACGGGTTGTTCGTATCTTCCGCCTCTACCAAACGGTGCGCATCGCGCTGCGCGAGTTGGGAGGCTTGGGAACCGTCCTGGATACCATGCAGGAGATGTCCAACCTGGCGGACGTGGTGGTGGCGGCCTGTCTCCGGTTCGCCTGGGACGCGCTTACCCGCCAGGTGGGCCCTCCCACGCTCATGAGACGGGGGAGACGGATCCTTTCCCATTTTTCGGTCATCGACTTGGGGAAATTGGG
>JALSPC010000034.1 GCA_026986155.1 bacterium | reverse complement strand
TCGCACGAATACGCGCCCTTTTCCATCACACTGCATACCTTCACCTGTCTGATCGCGGAGGGCGTTCCCCGTCCCCTCCAGTGCCGGGAGATTCGATGGATAGAAATCAAGGAACTGCCGGGGTTTCCATTCCCCGGAGCGGACAGGGCCGTCGTGGCGCGGCTCCTGGAAGAGTTCGCCCCGGGCGCCGTTGACTTCCCCGTCACGGACGTGCTGGACCTGCACACCTTCCGCCCGAAAGAGGTCAAGCCGCTACTGCGCGACTATCTGGAGGCCTGCCGGAAAAGGGGAATTGAAAGGGTGCGCATCATTCACGGAAAGGGAACGGGAACCCTCAAAAGAATTGTCCGCGCCACGCTCGACGCGTCCCCCCTCGTAAAATCGTATCAAACGGCGCCGGAGACGGACGGCGGCTGGGGCGCCACCGTCGTGGAGCTTCGCCGTCATCCGTGAGCGAAATCTTAAACGTAACGGACCACTTTCGCGCCCCGGCTTTTATCCCCGTCAGTCGTAGAGCCTGGGCGGCTCGCCCATATCCGGGAGCACCATCCCGCCGATGGGAAAGACGTTGACCTTGGCCCTCGGGAATTTTTCCCGCACCCTTTCCATCGCCTCCTCGACGGTCGGGGCGAAGGCGAACCCCATCCGTTCCGCTTCCTCCCGCCGCACATCCCTCGACACGATGGTCAGGTCGTAACGCGCCTTGTAAACCTCCGTGAAAAAGAGCGCCATGTTGAAGTCGATGGGGGCCTCGTTCAGGACGAGGGAGCGTTTTCGGAAGGTATCCAGGAGGAACCGGTCCGGGTGCTCCCCGCCCTTTTCCCTCACCAGGTCGAAGGCCTGAAGCATGGGCTCCGGCATGGGACCCCGCGTGGTGGCAAGCAGGATCACCGCCCCGCCCCGCTTCGTGCACATGGCGGCGGGCCCGATGGGTTTCATGAGCTGCGGCCCCTCCGTGTAGGGATAAGCGGAAAGAATCGTCACATCGGCGTATTCGTCCATCTTGACCCTGAAGTTCCCGATGCAGCGGCGGATCCCCTCCTGGTGCGCCTCGCGGTAGTGCCCGGCGACCACATCGAAGACCTTCTCCTGATTGGTGTAGAGGGCGCCGAGGATCATGCCCAGGTTCGCCAGGCCCGCCACCCGGGTCACCTCTTGGTAAAAGGGATTCGTCTCCGTGTTTCCCGGGTAGGCCCCCTCCTGGGTCGTGTAGACGGTGTGGTGCTCACGGATGGTCTCGTAGGCGACAAGTCCCGGCATGACGATCTTGGGTCCTCCCCCGAAACCGTTCATGGGATGGGGAATGATGGAGCCGATGGAGATGCGATAGTCGGCGTCGTGGAACATCCGGTTCAGGCGGATGGGTCCGCCGGACGAGAGATTCCCGATGGGGACCAGGTCCGCCGCGCGGCAATCGTGCTGGACGACCCGGTAGGCGTCATAAATCCCGGTTCCCAGGCGTTCCCGCAAGGCCTTCTCCGGCATGGGCAGGTGAGATCCCAAGGCCACGATGAGCGTGATATCTCCCTTCCTCACCCCCACCTCGCCCAGCTCCTTCAGGAGCCCGGGCAGAAGTTTCCGAACCGGTGTCGGCCGGGTCCAGTCGTCGATGGCGATGGCCACCGTCTTCCCCGGTCCGAGGGATACCTCCAGCGGGGGAACCCCCACGGGACGCGCCAAGGCATCCGCCACCATCTCGTCGATGGACCGCGTGATCGCCGCCGGCTCCGTGTTCACGTAGTTCAAAAGCTCCCAGCCGTCCGGAAGCCCGAACTCAACGGTTTCGTCATCCTTGTAGAAAAGTCTGTATCGCGCCATCTGTCTGCCTCCTTTAAAGCATGATGGAGCGATCATACCACAAGGTTGCCTATCGGCTCCAGAGATTCAGGCCGGGAAAAAAGCCGGGGATCACCGCTAATCGCTTAAGGCTATCCCAAGACGACTGGCATCTCCCTCGTAAACGGGCTGACTTGGCGCGACGATGATCTTGCGGGTCCAGGCGAGCGGAATCAACTTGAACGCGAACTCGCCTTTCGCGCCGGATATCTTTTCCATCCTTCCCGCTCGGACGACGACGCCCGATACCGCCGCCTCACCCGGATCACGCCGCCCGTTCCCGTTCACGTCCCGGAAAACCACGCCCGTAACGCGTGACGCCTCCGTGATTCCAAAGGCAATAGCGCCGCCTTTTCCAGGCAGGACGACGGCCAACGGGGTCGTCGGGTAGAACGATGCCCCGACGCCCTGGAGATAGAGAGACACAAGAACAAGGTGCGCGCCGACGGAAATCTTCGTGACACCCTCTTCGTCCGTCGCGTAGATCCTGCCCCGTGAATCCCTGAGAACCATTCCGGAAACACCCCTTTCTCCCGGATCCCGCTTCCCGTTCGCGTTTTCATCCATGAAAACCGACACGGGAATCTCCTTCGGACGGACGATGGAAACAGGCTTGCCTAAAATGCTGGAACTCGCGCAACGCTCCCCAAACGCCCGGTCGGGTGAAAACTCAGACGTCCCCGCGTAGCCCTCCGCCTTTATCTCGCCCGTGAGAGAAGATTTCAAAAATCTTCGCGGAATGCGTGCCTGGTACCTGTAACGGACGGTCGAGCCCTCGTAGAGGTTGATATATTTCCAAAAGAAATCTTTCAGAAAACGCAGTCCAAAAACCCCTTGGGTCCCCACATACTCAAGCGAGGGATCGAAGGATGCCCTCAGCATGACCTGGGGCAGGTCCATGCCCCTGGCGCGGGCCATGGGACAACGGTTTTCAAGGGTCACTTCAAAAGTCAACAGGTCCCCGGGCTCCGCGCGGCCGGTCTTTCCTTCCCTGGTTATCCACATCGCGCTGGGCGGGAACCGGAGGAACGCGCCGCCCGTTTCCGAGTCGGCCCGCAGTTCCCAGTTGTCCACGATGAAGGTGTCCAGGAGATCGACGGTCCTTCGGAAATCGCCCTTTTCGCGGGTCGCGGTGAGATAGAGGAGAAGATCGAACAGTGTCGTTTTATTCAGAAAGCCTTCCTCATACCTCTCCACGCTCGAAACGGGAAAACGGATGTTCCGCTGGAGATAGTCCTCCATCCGTTTCCGGAACGGCTCGGGATCCCGGTTTGCCAGGACGGCGGCCAAAACGCGCGCGGCCTCCCATCCCAGGCCGTCCCGTTCCGCGTCGTGTTCGAGAAAGGCCGTCAGGCCATCCTTGAAATAGGGCGCAAGCTCGGGATTAAGAGCGATAATATAGAGGTCTTCAGGCGCCAGGGAGCCCGTTTTTCCCTTTTCGAGAAGCCGCCGGGTAAAGGCGTCCCGGAAAACCAGGTATAGTTTAGCAGCGGTTATTTTCCCCGCTTGTCCCGTAACACCCGCGATGTTCGTCCCTTTGTTTCCCGGCACCATGTAGAACCTTTCCGGCAGATACCCCAGGGACTCGAAACGTTTGAGAAGCGCCGCGTAGAACGGGAGGGCGCGAATCTTTCCATGAACGCGTTTCTGCGCCAGCAGGTAGGTGGCCAGCACGTCCGTGGAATAGGAAGCCCTCTCCCCGAGAGGCTCTAATCGCTCGCCTCGACGGATTTCTCCCTTGACGGCGAAACGGTCGGCGGGAAGAAGCAGAATTCCGTCTTGCGTAAACCCGGCGCCGGCCCTTTCAAGGGAATTGAGGTAGGCGGAGGCGCTGAACAGGAACTGTCGGCCCGTCTCGTCGAAGAGGCCTCCTATTTTACCGAAGCGCCGCCCGAGATCCGCCAGCCCCATGGCATCCCACGAGACCAACGCGGTATCCGTTTGATACCCCGGGGAAACCACCGGGTCGACGCGTTCCGGCAGGAAGGGGCCCGATGCCTCGTCGCTCGGAACCGCGCCTTTCTCTTCCTCTCTCCAGGCTGCCAGGGCCTGCGTAAACGTCTCTCCCCTTGACCCGTTGACGGCTCTCTCGCCCGATTCAGCGCCCGCGTTGGGTATCAACAGCGCCCTTCTCAGGAAGATGTTGGGAATATCCTCCGGTATGGAGAAAACCGGGATGATGGGGCTTCGATTGGGGAGGGACACGTAGTTGAGCGGGACCACGGCGAGGGTGTCGAACTCCCTGGAAAAACGATCCCGGTAGAACAACCCCGTCTCGTTGAGGCCCTTGTAAACGGCGCGGAAGAGGAGTTCCCCGTTCTCCCTCTCGGAGGCCAGCATCATGCCCGCCATATCCCTCAAGCGTATTTCCCGTCTTCCGGTTTCTCCCGGCAAGGAGGCCAGGAGCCCAACGTTCGGGAGATAGGCCTCTTTCAGGTCACGCCAGATCCGCCGCCTTGCCTCGTCGCTGGAGGAATTAAGCATAAAATACGCAAGGGAGGCGGCTTCTATCGTCCCGAGTTTGATCCTTCCCTCCCGGAAACGCGCGGCGAGTTCGCGCTCCTTCGCTCTCGCCAACGCCGTTCGTCCGGATTTCTGGAGGGCCATGGCAAGGAACATCTCCGCTTCGGGGCGCGCCGCGTCAAAGATTCGCATGTCAACACGGCGTTCGAGAAAACGCTTCAGCTTTCGCGCGCCGGCAAATCTTTCAGACAATACAACCGTCGCGTAATAGAGCACAGCCTTTTCGTAGCGGTCCGCCGCGTCCTTGGAGGAGACAATTTTCCAGGCATCCTTCTTATCCTTAGAACCCTCCATCTCCCACGTGGCGGG
>JALSPC010000033.1 GCA_026986155.1 bacterium | reverse complement strand
CCTGGATGGCAAGATTGCCACGAAGACGGGAAATTCCCGGTGGATAACGGGAGAGGCGTCCCGCCGCGAGGTTCATCGCCTCCGGGGAGACCTGGACGCCGTCATGGTGGGCATCGGCACGATCCTGAAGGACGATCCCGCCCTGACCTGCCGCCTTTCTCGGCCTCCCCGCCAGCCTTTGCGTATCGTGATCGACACGCGCCTGAGGCTCCCCGAGGCGTGCAGACTGACGGCCACTCTCGACACGGCGCCGCTGTTGGTCGTCACGGGCCCCGGCGTGGACGCGGGGAAGAAAAAACGGCTGGAATCCCGCGGCGTTGAGATTTTACCCGTTCCCCTCTATAATGAAGGAGTGGACTTGCGGAAGTTGATGGCTATATTAGCAAAAAGGCCCGTCGCGTCCGTCCTCCTGGAGGGGGGCGCCCGCCTGAACGCCTCCGCGTTGAGGGCGGGGATCGTGCAAAAGGTCATGATCTTTTACGCGCCGAAGCTCCTGGGGGGGCAGGAGAGTCTTTCCATGATTGGGAACCCGTCCCCGGATTTCCTGGACGCGGCGATCCCCGTGAAGGGGTGGCGGGTCCGGAGAATGGGGCAGGACTTCCTCTTCGAGGGCGAACTGGCGTGAGACGGGGATAGGAAAAGGGATGTTTACGGGAATCATCGAAGAGCTGGGGGAGGTCGTGGCCGTTTCAAAACGGACGGAAGGAATGGAGCTGTCCCTCAAGGCTCCCGGGCTCTTCCCGCGGCAGAACCTGGGAGACAGCCTTGCCGTCAACGGCGCCTGCCTGACCGTGACCCGGAAGGCCCCGCCTGCCACGCTCTTTTTCGACATCTCCGGGGAGACCCTCTCCCGGACCCGGCTGGGGGAGCTGAAACCGGGTGATGCCGTAAACCTGGAGCCGGCCCTGACGCTCGACAAGGCGCTGGGGGGGCACCTGGTGAGCGGGCATATCGACGGCACCGCCACGCTCACCGCCGTCAAACCGGCTGGCGAGATGGTAGAGATGACCTTCGAGGTTCCGGAGGCCCTCGCCGACCTGATGATCGAGAAGGGATCGGTGGCGCTGGACGGCATCAGCCTGACCATCGCCTCCCTGGGAAGGAACACGTTTTCGGTAGCGGTTATTCCCTTTACCCTGGCCCATACCACCCTGGGACGCAGGCGGGTGGGGGATCTCCTCAACCTGGAGACGGACGTGATCGGGAAATACGTAAAACGTTTTCTGTCCAAATCGGAGCCGGAGAGCGGAAAGGCCCTGGACAAGGCCTTCCTCGCGGAACATGGATTTCTCCGCTAATTTGGATTATGATAATAAAAAGGAGGCCTGAAAATGCCATTTGCAACCATTGAAGAGGCGCTCGACCTCATCCGGCAGGGAAAGATGATCATCCTTGTTGATGATGAAGATAGGGAAAACGAAGGAGACCTGACCATCGCGGCGGAAAAGGTGACGCCCGAGATCATCAATTTCATGGCGAAATACGGCCGGGGACTCATCTGCCTTTCCCTCACCGAGGAGAGGGTGGAACAACTCCAGCTGCCCATGATGGCCCAGAACAACAAGTCCCGTTTCCAGACGGCCTTTACCGTGTCCATCGAAGCGCGAGAGGGTGTGACGACGGGAATCTCTGCGTATGACCGCGCCCACACGATTCTTACGGCCATCGCCGACGACGCCAAGCCGGAAGACCTGGTAACGCCGGGGCACGTCTTTCCCCTCAAGGCCCGTAAGGGGGGCGTGCTGGTCCGGACGGGCCAGACTGAGGGCTCCGTCGATTTGGCGCGGATCGCCGGCCTGAAACCGGCCGGCGTCATCTGCGAGATCATGAAGGACGATGGGACCATGGCCCGGATGCCGGACCTTGAGGAGTTTGCCAGGAAACACGACCTGAAGATCGTCAAGATTGCCGATATCATCAGCTACCGCATGCGCATGGAGTCCTTCGTTCATCCCATCGCGGAGAGTATTCTCCCCACCCTCTACGGGGGAACCTTCCGCATCATCATGTATGAGAACGACGTGGACGATTTCCAGCACATCGCCCTGGTAAAGGGAGAAATCACGGGCAACGAACCGGTCCTGGTCCGCGTGCATTCCGAGTGTTTCACGGGGGATGTCCTGGGATCCCTGCGCTGCGACTGCGGCGACCAGCTCCACGAGGCCATGCGCATGGTGGATAGCGCCGGCAAGGGAGTCATCCTCTACATGCGCCAGGAGGGCCGGGGCATCGGCCTGGCCAACAAGCTTAAGGCCTACTGCTTGCAGGATCACGGACGGGATACCGTGGAGGCCAACGAGGAGTTGGGATTCAAGGACGACCTGCGGGACTATGGTATCGGCGCACAGATCCTGGTCGACCTGGGGGTCAAAAAGATCCGCCTGATTACGAATAACCCGAGGAAGATCAAGGGGCTGGAAGGTTACGGCATCGAGGTGGTCGAGCGGGTACCTATTGAAATTCCTCCCAAAAAGGAAAACGTCAGGTACCTGAAAACGAAACGGGATAAAATGGGACACATCCTGACCAATCTGTAGAAAAGGAGAAAACCATGCCGAGAACCCTGGAAGGCGCCCTTCAGGCGAAAGGATACAAGTTTGGAATCGTTGTGAGCCGCTTCAACGCCTTTATCACGGACAAGCTCCTGGAGGGGGCGCTGGACTGCCTGGAGAGGAACGGGGCGGACATGGACACCGTGACCATCGCCAAGGTCCCCGGGGCCTTCGAAATCCCCCTCGCGTGCCTGAAGATGGCCCAGTCCGGAAAACTGGACGCGGTTATTGCCCTGGGCGCCGTCATCCGCGGGGCGACCCCCCACTTCAACTACATCAGTTCCGAGGTGGCCAAGGGGATCGCGAGCGCGTCTCTTCAGACGGGGGTGCCCATCACCTTCGGCATCATCACGTCGGATACCATCGAGCAGGCCATCGAGCGCGCGGGGGCCAAGGCGGGCAACAAGGGTTGGGACGCCGCCCATTCGGCCATCGAGATGGTCAACCTCTTTGAAACCATGGCGCAGGGTTAGGAAAGCCGCGACGTGGGAGCTTGAGAGGTGGCCAGTCGTAGAAAATCCCGCGAAATGGCTCTGCAGATTCTCTACCAGATGGATTTCGTGGCGCTGTCCCCCCAGAAGGCCATCGAACTTTTCTGCGACCATTTCGCCTCCGAGAACCTGGACTGTGAGTTCATCTCCCGCCTCGTCGAGGGTGTTTTGGGCCACAGGGAGGAGATCGACCGGATCGTCTCCGAACTGTCGCGGCGGTGGCGCATCAACCGCATGTGCGTGACGGACCGGAACATCATCCGTCTGGCCGCGTTCGAGATCCTTTACTGCCCCGACATCCCCCCGAAGGTCTCCATCAGCGAGGCGGTGGAAATCGGCAAGCGATTCGGCACCGAGGAATCGGGGGCGTTTATCAACGGGATTCTTCACGCCCTTCTAACCCGTCCCGACGAAAAGACCGCGGAAACAGCCTGTTAGATTCATGAAGATTGTCCTAACCGTCACGCCCATTGAAAAAATTCCCTCCCAGTGCACCATCTGTTTTTTGCCGGAAGACATGCGCCCTCTGAAAGGCGCCGTCGGCCGGGTGGACTGGGCCCTAAACGGCCTTGTCAGTCGCCTTATCGGGACAGGAAAGGTCTCGGGAAGGTTTCTCGAATCGGTCCTCATTCGACCGGGGCGATATATCGCCGGCGAAAAGCTTCTGCTGTTCGGCATCGGGCCTTATGAGGCGTGTGACGCGGAGAGGGTGGTCCAGGCAGGAAAACGTCTGATTCACGTCCTCGGGGGCCTTCACGTTACCGATATCTCCCTCGCGCCTCCCACTCCGGGCAAGGGCCCGGCACCGGTCGATTTCGCGGAGTTTCTCACCAAGGGGTTTCTGGCGGAGGGGGAAAATAAAGGGATGCGGAACTTCCTCGAGGAGGTAAATTTCGCCGTTTCCTGCGTTGCGGAAAAGATCGACGAGATCCTGCTGGGCATCCAGAAGGCGAAGGTAGACTACAAGCGCCATTTCAGTGTTATCGTTCTCGAAGAATAGAGAGGAGACAATGAAGTCAAGCATATTTCTGAAGACCCTGTTGGCGACGGTCGTTGTGTCCGCAATCATCGCTGGGGCCGCTTGTCCCGGGCAGGCGGGCAAGAAGAAGACGAAAAAGACGACCAAGAAAAGTCATTCCGGAACGGCCATCTATTATATTACGCCTCCTGAGGAGAACCTCCGCGGAAGGCCGGGTGGCCAGCGGATCGGCAGCCTTACCCGGGGAACCCCCGTGACGGTGACCAAAACGAAAGGGAACTGGGCCTACGTGACGGTGAAGGCCTGGGTATGGAAACCCTCGCTGTCCAAGTTCCGTCCCAAGCTGTCATCAGAGCTTCTCGTCAAGAACGTGGACGGCGTCTTCAAGAAAAATCAATTCATCATCAAGGGGGTTTTGGTCAACCAGACGAAGGCCGCATTCGGTAAGGTTGTCCTCCAAGGGGAACTCTTCAAGGGAAAAAAGCGCATCGCCCACAAAAGTCTGACCCTTTTTTCGAAAAAAAAACCTCTTCCCGCGGGAAAGAAAGCCTCATTTTCCATCGTTTTCAAGCGGACCCGGGGCTTCGACAGTTACAGTGTCCGCATCCTGAAGGCCGTGGAGAAGTGAACCTCCCCGGAAAGGAGGTCCGTCCCGTAAGCAGATTC
>JALSPC010000032.1 GCA_026986155.1 bacterium | reverse complement strand
TAGACATTCAGAAGAACGGGATTCCGGGAGGCCTGCCCCAGGAATTCCAGTTCCATCACGAGGAAGGCGAGGTCGGACATGGTGTCGATGAAGCGGAAACGCTCGTTGAACTCGATGCAGTCGAAGATGTAGAGGGCCTTTTCCTCGAAGATGATGTGTTCCGTGTGCAGGTCCCCGTGGCAGTCACGGACGGACCCGCTGGAAAGCCGGAACTGAAAGAGGTCCCTGTGCCGTTCGAGAAACCCGAGGGTCCCCTCCTTCACCGCATTCCAGGTCTCCGCGTCGACGAAATCGCCGAGGAAGGGGGAGAGCTGCTCAAAATTCTCCTCGCAGTCGAAGCGGACGGAATCGTAAGTCCCAAGCCCCCTTTCCGGGGGGACGCTATCCGCCCCGCCGTGGATCTCCGCCAGCCGCTTACCCAGCTCCGCCACCTGCCCGTCGGTCAACGTTCCCGCCTCGATGAGCCGCTTCATGACCCTTTCCTCATTGAACTGCCGCATCACAAGGGCGTATTCCGCGTGCTCGCCCTCGCCGGAAAGCCGATACGACTGTCCGTCGAAGGTCACGGGAAGCACGTCGAGGTAAAGCCCGGGGGCGAACCGGGAGTTGAGCAGAAGCTCGCGGAAGGTATAGAAGCACCGGCGCGGCAGGGTCGTGAAATCGAGGAATCCGAAATCGACCGGCTTTTTCACCTTGTAGACGTAGGGTGGGGCGATGAAGACGTGGGAGATGTGGGTCTGCACCTCCCGCACGGAAGGCGGCCGGTGCGAATAGAAATCGGGAGACAACATTCGTTTTCTCAGAGTCTCATTCATCGCGTTCTCCTTTCAGATCTTCGTCAATCGGTCCAAGGCCCACCGAACCGCCTTGAGGGCCGTGATGATTTCCCCTTCCAGCCCCAGGTAGTCCAACTGCCGACGGTCCATGAAGTAGATATTCCTGCCCAGGATCCCCTCCTTGATTCGGGGGGCGCCGAGGCGGCGCTTCCGCGTTCCATAGTGGTAAAAGGAACAGGGAGAGAGGGGATGCCGCTGACCTACGCGAACCTCTTCGATCGCCAAGTGACGGGTCATGAATGGGAAAAGTCCCTCAAGGCGGGAAATATGACGCGACGCCCAAGCCTGCAGGTCAGGTTCCTCCGGAGCCTCCTCGTGAAAGACGGTGTAAACCCCCTCCAGGACCTCCGATCCTTCCGCCTTTTCCAGGGTCATGTAGGCCAGGTCCTTAGGGTCGAACGGCTCCGTGGCATCCCCGGTGTAGAGAATCAGATTTTCCCCCATTCCTCCGGGGAGGCCATCCACGTCAAGAGAAAAACGAATATCAGCGACACGGCAGGGGATGTCATCCGTGTCGCCCTTCGCGCGAAGACGTTTGGAAGAAACGGGTAATCTTTCAAAAAACTCCGGAGCGTCGGCCGGTGATACGGACAGCAAACAGACCGACCCGTTGATGACCTCGTCAGGGTTCGCCCAGAAACTGATCCCCTTTTCCCGATGAGGCTCAAGCGTGATTTCCTCTCTTGCCTGAAAAATTTCGCCCCGCCCCATCTGGAAGACCTCACGGAAGATCTCCTCGGGGGAGACGAGACGACCCTGGGCAAAGATATTCAGGTGCCCCAGGTTGTGCAGGAAATGTCTCACCAGAGATCGGGGAAAGGCCCACTGGCAGAGGTAGGTCTGGGAATAGACGCCCAGCTCAAAGAAACGGCGCAGGGCGGGCTCCACGCGGAGGCCTTCCACCTGGAACGGGAAAGGAACAATGGATTCCCCGGAAACCAGGCTTAGGGGGTTCGCCTTCTTCCCACCGGGTCCCTTGAAGACCCCGCCCCCGTATTTACGGATGAATTCCTCCGCGCTACCCGGCGGCAACGGGGGAAAGACCTTGTCGAGTTCCGCGTCGACAAGGCCGAAAATCCTCCTCAGCTCGCTTCGGATCTCGTGGATACCATCGAGGCTTCCCGTCCGGAATTCAGGGGTGACCATCTGGATACCCCCTCCTTGGTGTTCCCCTTTTTCCAGGTGCCTGTAGGGCACACCCAGCCTTTCGAGGATCTCCCGGACGAGAACCTGGGGCAACAGGTCCCATATCACGTCTGGGATCTTGGGCCCGCCACCCTTGCCGCCCTCAACAAAAGACGAACCGGAAGGCACCACCCACGCCACATCCAGGTCTTTTCGCACGAGCAATGCCGCGGCCGCCATGGCGGTGGGGGTTTCTCCCACGATGAGCACATCAAACATCATCTTTTTCGTGTCCTATCATGACAAAGGTTTCATCACCGACAACCTCTATTCCTTCCTCGGCGAGGAGGGCGGCAAAGAGTCCCATGCCCTTAACGACCCTGTCTCCAAGGTAGGTCCGGCAAACTCCGCAGGAAGGGCTTTTCTCCTTGAGAACAGCCCTTACAATCCCGAGACCTTTCGCCTGTCGGCAAAGGGCTAAAGAAGCCTTCCAAAGAGGGGCCGTCACATCAGCGCCATCCTTGCAGACGATTTTCGCCCTCCCTTTCAGAACATCCTGTCCTGTCCCGCCGGCAAACATGATAGGGTCCCGGGGCGTTGGAAGTCCCGCCCGCTGCTCCGGACAGACGGCGATCCACGTTTTTCCATCGAGTGCGTCCAGGACACCCCGATTCTCCTTGGACGACCTATTGTAACGACACCGGAATCCCACGAGGCAGGCGCTGACCAGAAGCAAGGAAGCCACCCTATATGGCGGGTTCGATCCAGGCGCGGTTTTCGTCCGTTTCCGCCCCTTCGACGATGACACGCCGCCCCTCGACCCGCACCCGGCCCTCCGCTATCCAGTTTATGACCCTCGGAAAGATCTGGTGCTCCATGGCAAGAATCCTGTCGGCCAGGATCTCCCCCGTGTCCGTCGGGAAGACGGGCACGACCGCCTGCGCGATGATAGGTCCCGCGTCCACCCCTTCGTTGACGAAATGGACGGTGCAGCCGGAAAAGCGGACCCCGTATTCCACCGCCTTTTCCTGCACCCCAACTCCCGGAAACGAAGGTAGAAGCGCGGGATGGATGTTGACCACGCGCTGGGGGAAAGCCTTGAGGAAATGGGAGGTCAACACGCGCATGAATCCCGCGAGGACAACAAAGGCCACATCCTTCTCCTTGAGGATTTCAATCAACTTGGTCTCGAACTCCTGGCGGGTTGGGTATTGGCGGTGATTTACCACCACGGCGGGGATCCCGTTCGTCTCTGCCCGCTTCAATCCGTAGGCGCCCGGTTCGTTGCTGATGACAACGGTAATCTCCGCCGCCACCTCACCCCGCGTGATCCCATCGATGATCGCCTGGAGATTCGATCCCCTGCCGGAGATGAGAACCCCGATCTTGAGTGGTTTTCCAGCCATTGAGCTCCTCACTCCCAGAGGAAGGGGCTCCCGTCTTTCCCCCTCTGGACGATGTCGCCGATGACGAAGGCGGTCTCCTTAAGGCCCTCCAACCGGAGGAGAACCTCGTCCACGATCTCGGGGGAGACCACGAGGACCAACCCGATGCCGCAGTTGAAGGTCTTCAGCATTTCTTCATCAGAAAGTCGGGCAAGGTTTTGGATAAACGCGAAGACGGGGGGAAACGTCCAGGCATCCCGGCGCACGCGCATGGCGGTGCTGTTCGGCAGGACGCGGACGCAGTTTCCGGGAATCCCGCCCCCCGTGATATGGGCCATCCCCTTGATGTCGAAATCCCGCAAGAGAGACTTGACGGTTTTAGCGTAAATACGGGTCGGCGTCAGGAGGATGTCTCCGAGCCTCCCTCCCAACTCAGGAATGAGGTTCTCGTATTCAAGCGACGACTCCGCCACGATCTTACGGACAAGGGAAAATCCATTGCTGTGAAGGCCGCTCGATGCCACGCCGACGACTGCGTCTCCGCTGGCGATGTCCGTCCCGTCCACCGTCGCCTCATCGTCCACGATGCCCACCACGAACCCGGCCAGGTCGTATTCCCCCGGGGCATACATGCCGGGCATTTCGGCCGTTTCACCGCCGACCAAAGCGCACTCCGCCTCTTCGCAGCCCTTCGCGATTCCCTCGACAATCTCTCGCCCCACCGTCGGATCGAGTTGCCCGCAGGCAAGATAGTCAAGGAAGAAGAGGGGCCGCGCGCCCTTCACCAGGATGTCATTCACGCACATAGCCACCAGGTCGATTCCCACCGTATCATGGGTGTTCATGGCCATGGCGATCTTGAGCTTTGTGCCCACGCCGTCTGTGGAGGAAACGAGGACGGGATGCTCCATCTCGTAGCCCAGGAGGGAATAGAGAGCGGCAAAATCGCCCAGCTCCGACTTCACCTCGGGAGACCACGTCTCTTTAATCCTCGCCGCGATCCCTCTAACGAAGTCATCCGCCTTCGCGATATCGACCCCCGCCTCTTTGTAGGTCACCATCCCGCTCCCCTTCATGTTCGAGTTCGCGATAATCATAACCCAACCCCCCCGTGAAATCAATCATCGCGCGCCGCTGGAATCCTTGAAAACACTTCCTTCCTTCGCGCCGTCACGTTTGACAAACCCCGAAAAGTGGTTAATAAAAAGGGGTAAAGGGGGGAATCTATGGTGAAAATAAACTGGAAATGCAAACTTCTTATCAGCGCCGTCTTGTTGGCGGCGACCTGTGGCCTCGCCACCGCGCAACCCTTTTCCACGGAACGCGCGAAGCGCCGCACGCCCGTGGTTCGC
>JALSPC010000031.1 GCA_026986155.1 bacterium | reverse complement strand
AAAAAAGATGATGAAACGTTTCAGCAAGATGGGAAAAAGAAAATCGTTCGGAAAGGGGGCGTTCCCCTTTCCCATGTAAAGGAGGTGAAACCGTATGGCTGTAAGTATCCGGCTGGCCCGTTTCGGCGCCAAAAAGAAACCTTTCTACCGCGTTGTCGCGGCGGATTCGCGTTTTCCGAAGGAGGGCCGGTCCATTGAGCGCCTTGGCATTTACGATCCACGACAGGAACCCGCGCTGATTCGCCTGAACATGGAGCGGATCGACTACTGGTTCGGCCAGGGGGCGAAGGCTTCCAAAACTGTCTTGGAACTCATTGAAAAGCAGAAGAAAGGATTGAGCCCAACAACGGCGGAAACGGAATAGCGTAAATCCTTTTGAACGTGGAGGGTGGTAAAATGGCGATGAAAGAGTTAGTCGAATACATTGCAAAAGCGCTGGTTGACAATCCAGATGCGGTCAGGGTATCGGAGATTGAGGGTGAAAAGACATCGGTCATTGAACTTGTGGTCGCGAAAGAGGATCTCGGGAAGGTCATCGGAAAGCAAGGGCGGACAGCCAGGGCTATCAGGACCATCTTGAGCGCCGCCTCCACCAAGATTAACAAACACTCCGTCCTGGAGATCATCGAGTAAATTTTGATGATTCGGGGAAATGCCAGAAGGGAAAAAAGGGGAGTTCATTCCCATCGGGAAGATTGTCGGGGCGCACGGGATCCGTGGCAACGTCAAGCTTCTCTACTTTTCGCATCTTAAAGCGTTTCCCTATCCAGAACTCTATTTGCAGGAACCGGGCGGCGGTTTCCGCCGCTACGTGGTAACGCGTCAAATTCCCCTGAAGGGAACCATCGCGCTGACACTGGAGGGGATTGCGTCACGAGACGAGGCGCAGTCCCTCAGTGGACAGTTGGTCTTTTATCCCCGCGAGGGGTTTTCCCGTCCCGAAAAAGACGAATACTACTGGATCGACCTTATCGGCATGGCCGTCTATGAGTCCTCCCGGGACGATGCCGGCCGGATCAAGGCCATGCTGGAAACGGGGGGCACGGACGTGATGGAGATCGACTTCGGCGGGAAGGAAGTTCTCGTTCCCTTTTCCTTCGAATGGATCGCGGACATCTCTCCGGAGGAAAAACGCCTCGTTTTGAAAGCGGGAACCCTGGAGTTTTTCGATGTTCATTGACGTCCTCACCATCTTCCCGGAGATGGTCGACCTCGTAACGGGGTGGAGCATCCTCAAGCGGGCCATCGACAGGGGGCTGGTGACCATCCGCGCCGTCAACATCCGGGACTTCGCCGCCGACAGGCACCGGACCACGGACGACACCCCCTACGGCGGGGGACCGGGCATGGTGATGAAACCGGAGCCGGTGGTGGGCGCCATCGAATACGCGAAAGGTACGCGGCCGGGACGGGTTATCCTCCTCTCCCCCCAGGGGGAACGGTTCACGCAGGCCAAGGCCCGCGCCCTGAGCGGGGAGAACCACCTCATCCTGGTCTGCGGGCGTTACGAGGGGATCGACGAGCGAATCCGCGCCTTCGTGGACGAGGAGATTTCCATCGGCGACTATGTGCTGACGGGCGGGGAGCTGCCCGCCTTCGTGGTCATCGACGCGGTGGTTCGCCTCCTTCCGGGTGTCCTGGGAAACGAGGCCTCCACGGAGGAGGAATCGTTCGCGGGGGGGCTGCTCGAGTACCCGCAATACACCCGCCCGTCGGTTTTCCGGAACCTCCCCGTTCCCGAGGTGCTCCTCTCCGGGCATCACGCGAAGATCCAGGCGTGGCGAAAAGAGATGGCTTTGAAAAGGACGAAAAAACGGCACCCCGCGCTCTACGCGCGCTACCTCCGGGAGAAGGAAGGGGCGGGGCATGACGGCTGACACCTTTTCCCGCCGGCTCTACCTGGCCCTGGTGCACTATCCCGTCTACAACAAGGAGGGAGAAATCGTCGCGTCGGCCCTGACCACCATCGACGTCCACGACTTCGCCCGGATCGCCCGGACCTACGGCCTGGGCGGTGTCTGGATCGTCACGCCGCTCAAATCCCAGAAAGACCTGCTCGCGCGGATGGTGCGCCACTGGACGGAAGGGTTTGGCGCCACCTACAACCCCAACCGGAAAGAGGCCCTCGAGATTCTCCGGGTGGCCGACACCGTGGATGAGATGGACAAGCGGCTCCGGGAGGAAACGGGACGCGCCGTGCGGCACGTGGCCACCTCCGCCCGTTCTTATCCCAACACCCTTTCCATTCCCCGCTTCGCCGGGACCCTCCGGGAATCTCCCGACACCTTCGTCCTCCTCTTCGGGACGGGATGGGGACTGGCCGGGGAGGTCATCGGCAAATGCGAGGGGGTCTTGACACCGATACGTCCAAAAGGCTACAATCACCTTTCAGTCCGGTCCGCGGCATCGATTATCTGCGACCGCCTGATCGGCGACGGGTAAAAAGAGAAAGGTTTCAGGAGGAACCCATGAACACGCTTGACATGATAGAAAAGGAACAGATGAAAACCGACATCCCGGAATTCCGTCCCGGGGACACCGTTCGGGTCTCCGTGCGGATCATCGAGGGTGAGAAAGAGAGAATCCAGGACTTCGAGGGCGTCGTCATCCGCATCCGCCGCGGCAACAACCGCAGCACCTTCACCGTCCGCAAAATCTCCTACGGGATCGGGGTGGAGAGAATCTTCCCCCTCCACAGTCCCAGGATCGCGGGCATCAAGGTTGTCCGCCAGGGCGCCGTGCGGCGGGCGAAGCTCTACTACCTGCGCAAACTCCGCGGCAAGGCGGCCCGCATCAAGGAGCGGGGCTACAAGTAATCCATGGCGCCGGCTTTCTCCCTTCCCCTCTTTCGTTCTCTCGACCGGGACGGGGAAGACGCCGGCGCATCTTCCAGACCCACCTTTCGTTTTGAAAAGGCCCTCCGCGAGGCCTGTGGCTTCCGGCGCATCGCCGGTATCGACGAGGCGGGACGCGGTCCCCTGGCGGGCCCCGTCGTGGCGGCGGCCGTGATTCTCCCCATAAACGAAGACTTCCCCGGCATCGACGATTCCAAGCGACTCACCCCCGCGAAGCGCGAACGGCTCTTCGACGTAATCCAGACGCGCGCGCTCGGGGTGGGGGTCGGCATCGTGGGCCCCGAAGAGATCGACACCCTCAACATCCGTCGGGCGGCTCTGCTGGCCATGAAAAAGGCCGTGGAGGCCCTGCCCGAGGCGCCCGACTTCTGCCTGGTGGACGGGCGGGACGAGGCCCCCATCGCCATCCCCCAAAGCCCCCTCGTCAAGGGCGACCGGCGAAGCCTGTCGGTGGCCGCCGCCTCCATCATTGCCAAAGTGACGCGGGACCGCATCATGCTCGCCTACCACGCCCGGTACCCCGACTACGGCTTCGACCGGAACATGGGTTACGGCACCCGGCAGCACCGCGCGGCCCTGAAACGCGTGGGTCCCTCGCCCATTCACCGCCGTTCCTTCCGGGGGGTTCTCCCGTCATGAGATTCCATAAACCGGGGAAAGAGACGCCGAAGGTCGGCGACGCGGGGGAGGACCTCGCCCGGGACTTCCTCCGAAAAAAGGGGCTCAAGATACTCGAGGCGAACTACCGGACCCGCTGGGGGGAGCTGGACCTCGTCGCCCGGGACGGGGAAACCCTCGTTTTCGTGGAGGTCAAGACCCGGACGCAGAAACGGTTCGGCAACCCCCTGGAGGCAGTCACGCCGGACAAGCAGCGCCGCATCACCCGCATGGCGCGGACCTACCTCCTCGAAAAGGGCCTGGGAGACGTGTCGGCCCGTTTCGACGTGATCGGCGTCGACCTCACCGGCGGGGCGGCGAGGATCGACTGGATCCCCAACGCCTTCGGGGGATTGTGAGATGGCGCTTTCCCCGAAGGCGCGCCTGAAGAGAATCGACGGTCCCTTCGACGCCGACAACGAGGGGACCGTGGTGGACGCGCGCGGCACTCTCGCCCAGATCGTGGACGGCCCCGCCTTCCGGCACCTTGTCTACATCGACCTTCGCGTCACGGATCCCCCCGTCTACCGGGGCAGTCACTACCACGAAGAAAAAACGGAGGTTTTCTACATCATCACCGGCCGGGTCGAGGTCCAACTCGTCGACCTGGACACGGGATGGACGGGAAGCCTCACCCTCACCCCCGGAGACAAGCTCACCCTTCTTCCCCGCCTCGCCCACCGCTTTCGGGCCCTCGAATACGCCCAGGTCATCGAGATCTCCCCCGTCCCCTACGACCCAACGGATGTCTATCTCTTCGACTTCACCGACCCGTAAGACGGGAATTCCGTCAGGAGCCTGTATCGAGTTCAATAGTGAGTTCCTCGATTGTTCCCCGGGATCCCAAGAGTTTCTCGTCACCTCGCTTCAACGTCAACGTGTAAGAGACGTTTCCGTCGGCAATATCCAGGGGCGCCTCGTAATGGATGCGATAGGTGTCCCGGCGTCCGCCTAAAGAGGGAGACAACGGAACCAATTCTGGAACATGGAAAACCCGAGTAATGCGGGTCTCTCTTTGAGCTATCTCCAGGACGGCTTGTACCGGCGGGGTGATGAAATGCACCGAACGATTGGTGATGAGAAAATCGAAGGGGGTATGAGTTTGTTGCCCGTTGATTCCAGTGCCACCTGGCCAATATTTGCGTGGAGTCCGATCTTCCACATCGAACCAGGTTTTCCAGTCGCGAAAATACTGGTCGTCCCTGGCATCGTAAGGCTGGACAATGGTCCCCATG
>JALSPC010000030.1 GCA_026986155.1 bacterium | reverse complement strand
CGGGGAAGGAAAACCCCGGCAGTTCCTTGATTTCTATCCATCGAATCTCCCGGCACTGGAGGGGACGGGGAACGCCCTCCGCGATCAGACAGGTGAAGGTATGCAGTGTGATGGAAAAGGGCGCGTATTCGTGCGAGACCTCCATGTAGGGGGTGACGTGGGAAAGCTCAATCCCTAATTCCTCCTTTATCTCCCGCCGCAGGCAGGCCTCCGCCGATTCCCCCGGCTCCAGCTTCCCGCCGGGGAATTCCCAGAGGTTGCCATGCGGTCCCCCCGGGTTTCGCCGGGCGATGAGAATCCGGTTCCGGGTGTCGTTGAAGATAATCGCGGCGGAGACGCTCAGGTGAGGTTTTTCTCCCATGTCAAAAGCCATTATCCCAGGGGGCGGCCCGTGTCAAGGTCTGGGGATATCCGTTTCTTTCCTTGATTTTATCCGGTCGATGTATTAGTCTAAACGCGACATGGGATGATTCCCAAAGGGAATTCTTGTAATAGATGAAGGTTGTAATTAAACGGATTCGAAAAGGAGGTTGAGTTATGAGTCGTTGGTTACCCGTGGGTGATATCTTGAGGATGAACGCGATGCTCTACCCAGACAAGATGGGGGCGAAGGACCTGGTCCGCTCCATGACTTTCAAGCAGTGGAACGAACGTTCCTGCCGCCTGGCCAATGGGCTGACGGGGCTGGGACTTCAGAAGGGCGACAAGGTGGCGGTTATCGCCTACAACTGCGTAGAGTGGATGGAGATCTACGCCGCGGTGGCGAAGGCGGGCCTCGTGGTGGTGCCCATCATGTTCCGTCTCGCCGGGCCGGAGATCAGCTACATCTGCCAGAACTCGGAGTCCAAGGCGTTCATCGTGGCCAAGGAATTCGTTGACACGGTCAACGGGATCCGGGGCGAGCTGGACATCCCTGAATCGAATTACATTTTCTTCGGTGACGAGAAGGCCCCCGCCGGCTACCGGCACTACGAGAACCTGATCGCCGATGCCTCGGACGCCGAGCCGGGGGTGGCGGTTCACCACCGCGATCCCTGGACCATCATGTACACCTCGGGAACGACGGGCAAGCCCAAGGGCGTGGTCCGCTCTCACGAGAGCTACATCGCCCAGTATCTCATCAACGAGGTGGAGTTTGGCTTCAATCGGAACGACATCGGCCTGTTGGTCATGCCCATGTGCCACGTCAACTCCATCTTCTATTCCTTCGTGTTCACCTACTGCGGCGGCGGCGTGTGCGTCTACAACATGGTCAGCTTTGACCCGGAGCACCTGCTCAAGGTCATTTCTGAGGAGAGGATTACCTATACCTCCCTCGTGCCGACTCACTACATCATGATTCTTTCCCTGCCCGACGAGGTGAAGGCGAAATACGACGTGGACTGCATCCGCAAGCTGATGTGCTCCTCGGCCCCCGCCCGGGAGGACACGAAGCTGGGGATCCTCGAGTTCTTCAAGAACTCCGAGCTCTACGAGGCCTACGGTTCCACCGAGGCGGGCCTGGTGACCCTCCTCCACCCGGAGGACCAGCTCCGGAAACTGGGTTCCATCGGACGCGAGGTCATCGGGACAGACCGTATCCTGCTTTTGGACGAGGATCGCAACGAGGTTCCGGACGGCGAGGTGGGTGAGCTCTTCTCCCGGACCCCCATGGTCTTCGACGAGTACTGGAAGATGCCGGAAAAGACGAAGGAGGTCTTCTTCGGGGAGTATTTCAGCGCCGGCGACATGGCCTACCGAGACGAGGACGGGTTCTACCACCTGGTGGACCGCAAGAACAACATGATTATCACCGGCGGCGAGAACGTCTTCCCGTCCGAGGTGGAAAACATCATCGGCAAGCACGAGGCGGTCAAGGACGTGGCGGTCATCGGCATCCCGCACGATAAGTGGGGCGAGGCGGTTCACGCCGTGGTGATCCTCCACGAGGGCAAGGCGGCGACGGCGGATGAGATTATCCAGTTCTGCCGCGGGAAGATCGCGGGATACAAAATCCCCAAGTCGGTCGATTTCATCAAGGACGAAGAGATGCCGCGCACCGGCACGGGCAAGATCCTGCATCGGAAGCTGAGGGAGCGTTACGGCACCTGGAGTCAGAAGAAGTAAAAAAGGAGAGGAACGCATGTTAATCTTGGATGGTGTTTCGGTCGAGGTCTCCGGGAGGGAAATTCTTCACGATATCTCGATGGAGGTCAAACCCGGGGAGACCCACGTCCTGTTCGGCCCCAACGGCACGGGCAAGACAACCCTGCTGATGACCATCATGGGATTTTCCGGTTACAATGTGACAAAGGGAAAGATTTTCTACAAGGGGGAGGAGATAACGAACCTTCCCCTTTACGAGCGGGCGAGGATGGGCATCGGCATGTCGTTCCAGCGCCCGCCTACCATCCGCGGTCTGAAGACCCGCCAGTTGGTGGCCCTCTGCGCCAAGATGAAGAGAGACCCGGAGGAGCTGGCGAAACGGCTCAACTTTACCGGCTTTCTCGACCGTGACGTCAACAGCAACCTTTCCGGCGGGGAAATCAAGAAGTCGGAGCTATTGCAGCTCATGGCGCAGAATCCGGACCTGGTCCTGCTGGATGAACCGGAATCGGGCGTGGACCTGGAGAACATCGCCCTGGTGGGGGAGGTCATCGCGGAGCTCCTGGACAAGACCATCAAGCATTTCGACGAGCCGATGATCGAGCATAGGAAAAAACGTAAGAAATCCGGGATCATCATTACGCACACGGGATTCATCATGCGCTACGTTAAGGCGGACGTGGGACACGTCATCCTGAACGGGCGCCTGTCCTGCGCCAGCAATCCGGAAGAGATCTTCGCCTGCGTGGGCAAATTCGGGTACGAGGAGTGCGTGCGATGCATGATTTGAAGGAAAGGGCACAGAAGGCGCTGAAAAAAAAGGCGGCCATCGGCCGGGACATCGACCTGAGCAAATACAAGCTGGAAACCCCGGGTGAAAGGGGAGGCCTGGGCCAGATCTGTGAAACGGACCTCTTGAGCGCGGGCATTATCCCCTCCGGGAAGGGCCGATCCGGGAGTTATATCCAGGAGGACCACACGGTGGCCCACTGCAACATCACCCAGGACGGGGTGGAGGTCGCCGCCATCGAGGACGCCCTCGCCAGGTATGATTGGCTGAAGGACTACTGGTGGAAGGCCCTCGAGGTGGACACGGACAAGTATACCGCCTTCACGGAACTGCAGCCGCCCCAGGGCTACTTCATGCGTGTCGAAACGGGCAAGAAAACCCACTTTCCCCTCCAGGCCTGCCTTTACATGGAGGAGGAGGGTGTCCTCCAGGCGGTTCACAACATCGTCATCGCGGAGGAAGGCGCGGAGATGAACATCATCACCGGCTGCACCACCGCGTCTTCGCTCCAGTCCGGCCTTCATCTCGGCGTCTCCGAGTTCTACGTCAAGAAAGGGGCCAAGATTACCTTCACCATGATCCACAACTGGAAGGAGGACGTGATCGTCCGGCCCCGAACCGGCGTCATCGTGGAAGAGGGAGGTATCTTCATCTCCAACTACGTCAGCCTGAAACAGGTCAAGGACCTCCAGACCTTTCCTACGGCCTACCTGAACGGCGACAACGCCATCGCGCGGTTCAGCAGCATCCTCGTGGCGCCGGAGGGGTCCCACCTGGACACGGGGGCGCGGGTCTATCTCAAGGGACGCGGGTCCCGTTCCGAGATCATCTCCCGGACCATCAGCAGCGGCGGCACCATCATCGCGCGCGGCCACCTCATCGGGGACGCGGAGGACATCAAGGCCCATCTGGAGTGTCAGGGCCTCATCCTGACGGAACGGGGGATCATCCACGCCATCCCCGAGCTGGAAGGCCGTCTCAGCGGGGTGGACATGTCTCACGAGGCCGCCGTTGGCAAGATCGCCCAGGAGGAGATCGAGTATCTCATGGCGCGCGGGCTCTCCGAGGAAGAGGCCACGGCGACCATCGTCCGGGGATTCCTGAACGTGGAGATCGAGGGGCTGCCCGCGGAACTGAAGCGGGAGATCGATCGGGCCATCGCGGAAAGCGAGAAAGACCTCTTTTAACGAGGCGCCTCGTGCCGAAGATAGGGGCGCACATGTCCATCGCCGGGGGCGTTTTCAGGGCGCTGGACCGGGGTGAGGAGCTGGGGCTCGAGACCATCCAGATATTCACCAAGAACGCCAACCAATGGGCGGGACGACCCCTCACCGAAGAGGAACGCGAACGTTTCCTGCACCGCAGGGAAGAGACGGGGATCGAGCCGGTCGTGGCCCACGACAGCTACCTGATAAACCTCGCCTCGCCGGACAAGGAAATGTTCGCCCGTTCCCTGGACGCCTTCGAGGACGAGCTTTTACGGTGCCGGCGCCTGGAGATTCCCTACCTGGTCATGCACCCGGGTGCGCACTTGAAAACGGGCGAGGCGCGGGGTGTTGCCCAGGTGGGCAGGGCCATCAGGGTGGCCCTCCTGGAGGAGGAAGGCGGCGTTCGCGTCCTGCTGGAGACCACGGCGGGGCAGGGGACCCAGCTCGGCTACCGTTTCGAACACCTGCGGGATATCATGGCGGAAATCGGCATCCCGGAACGGGTGGGTGTATGTCTCGATACCTGCCATGTCTTCGCGGCGGGCTACGACATCAGAACGGAGGAGACTTACGCGCGGACCATGGAGGAATTCGACAGGGTCGTGGGCCTGGATACCCTGCGGGTCGTCCACGTCAACGACTCGAAGCGGGAACTGGGATCGCGGGTGGACCGCCACGAACACATCGGGCGGGGCCAAATCGGGGAGGAGGCCTTCTCCTTCTT
>JALSPC010000029.1 GCA_026986155.1 bacterium | reverse complement strand
TCCCGAAAGGATGTCTGCGGCGGGATATGGGGCCTCTCATCCTATAACCAGGAGAAATGCACCGAAGGCGAGGGCGCTTAATCGCCGGGTTGAAATCGTTTTAATCGAGAAACCGAAAGGAGAAGAGTTTTATGGCCGGTAAAGACGAAAAAACACAGGAAACGGAACCGAAGAAGAAGTCTCCTTTAAAGCTGATAATCATTTTATTGTTGATACTTGTAGTCTTGGGCGGAGGCGGTTTTTTCGCGTATCTGAAATTTCTTGCGCCCAAGCCCAAAGCAACAAAGGCGCAGGTAATCAATCAGGATGAAGAAGATACGGAGTCGGAATCAGAAAATGTCCCAAAAGTAGGGCAGGTTTTCGATTTAGAACCGTTTATCGTGAATCTGGCGGACAAAAAGGAGACGCGATATTTGAAGGTGAAGATTAGTCTGGAGCTCAAGGGTAAAAAGATAACCGAGGAGATGAACAAACGCCTGCCTCAAGTTCGAGATATTATTATCGAGATCCTAAGTAATAAAACCTACGAGGAACTTGCGACACTTCATGGAAAAGAGCATTTGAAAAATGAGCTTATGATACGTTTAAACAGCATCCTCAAGACCGGATCCGTTAAACATGTCTTTTTCACAGAATTTGTCATGCAGTAAAGAGAAAGTGAAATGAGCGAACAGATTTTAACCCAGGAAGAAGTCGATTCTTTACTGAGAGGGATCTCGGGTGGAGAGATCGAGACAGAGACGGATATTGAGGAAAATGAATCCGGTATTGTCTCCTATGATCTCACCAGTCAGGATAGAATCATTCGGGGCAGGATGCCAACGCTTGAAATCATCAATGACCGTTTCGCGAGGTTCCTCAGGAACGTCTTTACCTCGAGTCTCCGCAGGATTGTTGACGTAACGTCGCTCTCCATTGATATGATTAAATTTGGGGATTTCTTAAAAACATTGCCCGTCCCGACGAGTATTCACCTTTTTCAGATGGAACCGCTAAGGGGGGTTTCTTTGTTAGTCATTGAAGCCCCGTTAATATTTTCGATTATCGACATTTTTTTTGGGGGGAGTGGCTCTTCGCATTACAAGGTTGAGGGGAGGGATTTTTCGCCCATTGAGATGGGAATCATTCATAGAATGGTTAATATGATTTTTGGCGAGTTAGAGAAATCATGGACGCCTGTGTTTGGGATACATACAAAGTTGGTTCGTTCAGAAATCAACCCCCAATTCGTGACGATTATGCCGATGACGGATGTGGTCATCATTTCAAAATTCAGCGTGGAGATGGAATTTGCCTCGGGAAATTTGATGCTTTGTTTCCCGTATACCATGATCCAGCCCATCAAAGAAAAACTCACGGCAAGTTTTCAAAGCGAACAGATGGAACAAGATACCGGTTGGATAAGGGAATTCCGAAAGGCGATGCTTCAGGCGGAGGTGGACTTAACGGTCCGTTTAGGTGGGACTGATTTAAAGGCCAAGGATTTAATCAATCTTAAAATTGGGGATGTCTTGCGGCTTAATCGTTACGCTTCGGAGCCCATTGATATTTTAGTTGAAGGAGTAAAAAAGTTCATGGGAGTTCCGGGTGTTTTCAAAGGGAATAAAGCCGTGAGGATTGTCTCCAAGGTTCGGGAAAGTATTTAGGAGGTGAGGGTGATATGGCAGAAATCAATGAAGAAGAAGCAAATCAGAATCCAGAAGAAGCTCAAGAAGATTTTGACGAAGAGGTAGATGAGATCTCTTGGGAAGATGTGCAGGAAGATCTCGAAAAACAGAAGGAAATGATTCATCAGGAGCAAGAGAAAAAGGAAGAACACGCTGAAGCCCCTAAAAGCGGTCAAGTAGACCTGTCGGGAGAGATCCCAAAAAATCTTGATTTTATTCTGGATATTCCTCTTCAGGTTACGGTCGAATTAGGGCGCTCAAAAATGGTGATTCATGACTTGCTTCAATTGGGCCAGGGATCAGTCATCGAGTTGACGAAACTTGCCGGAGAGCCTCTGGATGTCTTTGTAAACGGAAAACTTGTGGCGCGGGGTGAGGCGGTTGTGGTGAACGAGAAGTTCGGTATTCGGCTGACCGATATCATTAGCCCCGCGGAGAGAATCAAACAACTTTCCTAAAGGAGGGAAATGCCTTGTTTGGATTGATGGCCGCCGCGGCAACGACGAACAGCGCGGAGGTCTTTTCCGGCTCTGTCGGCGGGTGGGTTCCTATTTTGAAGATGTTCAGCGCTTTACTGATTGTTCTTGGCCTCATGGTTTTTTTGACGTATCTCGCGAAGCGTTATTACCCCGGCATGAGGGGAGCGGGAAATTCAAGGCCGGATATCCGTGTCGTCGGAACAGTCTATCTCGGGTCCAAAAGGAGCATCGCGGTCATTGGTGTCCAGGGGAAACGGTTGGTTGTCGGAATGACACCTTCTTCCATAACCCTCCTGACCACGCTTGAGGAGGACGAAGAAAAGACAAGCGTTTCTCCGGAAGTCGGAAAAGGAAAGGGAAAAAGCCCTTTACCTTTCTCAAAAATTTTTAAACACCAATTGATGCGGAAAACAACGGGAGAGGCATTATGAAAGCTGGACGGATTTCTGTGTCCGCCTTTGTTTTTTTGCTTTGTCTCGGGTTTTCTCAAAAGATCGGGGCGGCCGAACTTCCGCAGATGACGCTTTCCATAGGAAAGGCCGCCCAGCAAGGAAGCGGGCTTTCCATCAATCTTCAGATTCTCTTTGTCCTGACTTTTTTGGCCTTCGCCCCGGCAATCTTGATACTTCTGACATCTTTTACGAGGATTTTGGTTGTTTTGTCCTTATTGCGCCAAGCCCTTGGAACGCAGCAATTGCCCTCCAATCAGATATTGATAGGCCTTGCCTTGTTTTTGACCTTTTTCATTATGACGCCCGTTTGGCAACGCGTAAATACTCAGGCGCTTCAGCCCTATTTGAATCATAAGATCGACGAAAAGACGGCAATTCAGCGGGCCGCCGGTCCCGTTAAGGCGTTCATGCTGAAACAGACACGAGAAAAGGACCTCGCCTTGTTTGTGGGGTTGTCTCATGGGAAAAAACCGATGACTCCGTCCGATGTCTCTCTGGCGCAAATTGTCCCGGCATTTGTCATCAGTGAACTGAAGACAGCGTTTCAGATAGGATTTTTACTCTACATACCCTTTTTGATCCTCGATATTGTGGTGGCAAGCATACTCCTTTCAATGGGAATGATGATGTTGCCGCCCATCATGATTTCGTTGCCGTTCAAACTGATGCTCTTCGTGCTTGTCGATGGATGGTATCTTATCGTGGGATCGTTGGTAAAAAGTTTCATGTGAGGAGAGGAAGATGACCGTCGATTTTCTTGTCGGATTTGCCAAGGAGGCCATAAAAATGGCGCTGCTGCTTTCCGCCCCAATGTTGGTTTTCGGATTGGTTGTTGGTTTATTGGTGAGTATATTTCAGGCGGTGACGCAGGTGCAGGAGATGACACTTACGTTTGTCCCGAAGATTGTCGCGGTGATGATTGCCATTCTAATCTTTCTTCCGTGGATGCTGAATCTCTTTGTGACCTACACGCATAATCTTTTTGTAAACATTCCGCAATATATTCGGTAAAGCCAATGATAAAGATAAATACCTCCGAAATCATACGGTTTACTTTAATCCTTGTAAGGGTAAGCTTTATTTTTATGATGGTGCCGGTTTTCGGAAGTCGGATGGTCCCTCGAAGGGTAAGGATCGGTTTGGCGGTGCTGATGTCGTTTCTGATTTTCCCACTTGTTCGATTTGATATGCCGTCGGAATTTGGGCTGATGAAATTGATTCCGGGGTTCTTCTCGGAGATGCTTATCGGAATGACTATCGGATTTATCACCGAGCTGATGTTTTCGGGGATTCAGGTGGCGGGCCAGATAGCCGGATATCAGATGGGATTTGGAATTGTGAATGTTATAGATCCCATGACAAGCCAACAGGTTTCCATCACGGCGCAGTTTTATTACCTGTTTGCCGTTCTGTTGTTTTTGGCGACAGGGACGCATCGACTCTTTATTCAGGCGCTGGTGGAAAGTTTTAAATACATACCACCCCTCGGCGCGCGTTTTTCCGGCTACAATCTTAGAAAGTTGGTAGCACTTGCGGGTGACATCTTTGTCATGGCGGTAAAGGTAGGGGCCCCCGTCCTGGCGATTACCCTTTTCACGCAGGTGGTACTGGGGATCGTTGCGAGGACCGTTCCTCAAATAAATGTATTTATCGTGGGTTTCCCCCTCCAAATAGGAATAGGCTTGATAGGGATTGGGTTATCCCTTCCTTTGCTGGCGACGCTTTTGAGTTCCACGTTTCGGGGGATGGAATGGGATATTTTCAGCGTCATCCGGATGATGGGGCAATAAAGCTTGAGGACGGTTAGGCATGGCTGAGGAAAGCTTTCAAGAAAGAACAGAACAAGCAACCCCGCGGAGGCGGCAGGAGGCCCGGGAGAAGGGGAATGTCGCAAAGAGTCGAGAGATCCCTTCTGTCCTCGTGTTGCTTATTAGCCTTTTGGTATTCCACTTTACGAGCCAGTGGATGTTGGGAGAATTCTTCGGATTTATGCGGTTCTTTTTCGGGCATGCCTCTGAGCTCAGGCTTACAGATAATGGGGTTAGCTATCTGTTTTTCATGGTTTTAAAGTTTTTAGCGGGAGTGCTTTTCCCTGTTATGCTGGGGGTATTTGTTGCGGCCCTGTTGGGAAATTTCCTTCAAATAGGTTTCCTCTGGACCACGGAGCCGTTAACCCCAAAATTTGACAGGTTGGATCCATTCAAAGGATTCAAGCGGCTCTTTTCAATCCAGTCGTTTGCTGAGCTTCTGCGTTCCATTCTTAAAATTCTTATTGTCGGTTACGTGGCTTACCTTACGGTAAAACACAGATACCAACAGCTTCCGGGCCTGGTGGTTCTTGATGTATCGGATATTCTGAAGTTTTCTATGATGGTGAGTTTCGACATCCTTTATAGAACATGTTGGGTTTTGCTGGTCTTGGCTATCCTCGATTATGGATTTCAGCGTTGGCAATATGAAAAGGATTTGAGAATGTCGAAACAGGAAATCAAAGACGAGTTCAAACAGAGGGAAGGGGATCCTCTAATCAAGGCCAGGATACGGAAGATGCAGCGTGAGATTGCGCGGCGTCGGATGATGGAAGCGGTTCCTAAGGCGGATGTCGTTATTACCAACCCTACCCATTTGGCTGTTGCTCTTCAATATGGCGCCGGGGAAACAATGCGCGCCCCGAAAGTTGTGGCAAAAGGGGCCGGATTCCTTTCAACGAAGATCCGTGATGTGGCGAAAAAACATGGCGTTCCCCTTGTGGAGAACAAGCCTCTTGCTCAGACTCTTTATAAAGGCGTTGAAATCGGGGAGGAGATACCCGAAGCCCTCTATAAGGCCGTGGCGGAGGTCCTCGCCTATGTTTACCGTCTTAAACACCCGGAAAAATGGGGACGCGCGATAAAGAGACTCCCTGCGGCAAGGGCGGAGAGATAGATGGCATCATTGGCACAACAGCTTCGCGTTAAAAGTTTGGCAAAAAACAGTGATGTTCTTATAGCCTTATCGGTTGTGGGTATTTTAATACTCATGATTATTCCTCTGCCAAGGTTTATGCTCGATATTCTCCTCTCTTTCGATATTACTTTATCCGTTATCATTCTTCTCGTGGCGATGTATGTTCTGAAACCTCTCGATTTCTCAATTTTCCCCTCTCTTCTGCTGGTGGCGACTTTATTCCGTCTTTCCCTGAACATTGCCTCAACACGTTTGATTCTTCTCCATGGGAGCGAAGGTCCTGAGGCCGCCGGAAAAGTTATCAAGGCATTTGGCGCCTTCGTGGTGGGAGGAAATTATGTAGTGGGGATGATTATCTTTTTTATCCTCGTGGTTATCAACTTTGTGGTTATTACAAAAGGGGCGGGACGTGTCTCGGAAGTCGCGGCGCGTTTTACGTTGGATGCCATGCCGGGCAAGCAGATGAGCATTGACGCGGATCTCAACGCGGGCCTGATAGATGACACGGAAGCGCGGCGCAGGCGTCAGGAGATAGAGCGTGAAGCGGATTTTTACGGGGCGATGGATGGCGCCAGCAAATTTGTTCGGGGAGACGCCATCGCGGGAATCGTGATTACCTTGATCAATATTCTGGGAGGATTGGTGATAGGCGTGGTGCAGCAGGGCATGCCAATCGTCAAGGCCGCCCAGACTTATACCCTATTGACAGTGGGGGATGGATTGGTTTCGCAGATCCCTGCTCTGATTATCTCGACGGCGGCGGGAATGGTTGTTACCCGGGCTGCCGCTGAATCCAATATGGGAAAAGAGATTGTTACTCAGATTTTATTTCAGCCTCGTGCCATAGGAATTGCGGCGGGTATTATCCTTTTCTTTGGATTAGTCCCTGGATTGCCAGGTCTTCCCTTTTTTACCTTGTCGATTGTAATGGGGGGAATCGCTTACGTGGCTCATCAGTCGCTCAGGCAGGCGAAGGTTGAGGAAACTTTAGAGGAAGAGACAAAACAGGCTCCTCCACCCGAGCCTGTCGAGGCCCTGTTACCCCTGGACATCCTTGGGTTAGAGGTGGGATATGGCCTGATCCCCATTGTGGATAGGGAGCAAAATGGGGAACTGCTTGACAGAATTCGCTCCATACGTAACCAATTTGCCGTCGAGATGGGAATCATTGTCCCTCCGATGCATATTCGTGACAATCTGCAATTGAAACCAGGAGAATATGTCATCCTGCTCAAAGGGAATGAGGTTGGCAGGGGAGAGTTGCTCCTGGGGCACTACCTTGCCATGAACCCCGGGACGGCGAAAGGGGAAATACCTGGTATCCCCACGCGGGAACCCGCTTTCGGCTTGCCGGCCTTTTGGATTGAGGAGAAAGACAAGGACCAGGCTCAATTCCAGGGATTTACCGTGGTGGATCATTCCACGATTATCGCCACGCATATCTCTGAGGTTGTTCGGCGTCATGCGCATGAACTTCTGGGACGTCAGGAAACGCAGAATCTTATTGACAACTTAATGAAGCAATATCCAAAGGTCGTGGAGGAACTCATTCCGAATCTTCTGTCGCTTGGAGAGGTCCAAAAGGTCTTGCAAAACCTGTTGAGGGAAAGGGTTCCCATTCGTGATTTGCGGAGCATCCTTGAAACATTGGCTGATTACGCGCCGATGACACGGAATGTCGTCCTCTTGACGGAATATGTCCGCCAAACCCTTTCGAGGACCATTACCCGCCAAATCCAACAGGAGGATGGAACAGTCTATGTCATGACACTCGATCCGGTGCTTGAGGAGAAGATTTCTTCCAGCATCAAACACACGGAGAAGGAATCCTACATGGCCTTGGATCCTAAAACCTCTGAAGAAATTATCACGAAGCTCCAGAAATCTTTGGAGGTTTTTTCTCTCAGGAACCTTCCCCCGGTTATCCTGTGTTCTCCTGTGGTCCGCCCTCATTTAAAACGGCTGGTTGAGCGGTTCTTGTCTGATTTGACAGTAATTTCACATAATGAGTTGTCAGATACCGCTCAGGTAAAAACCCTTGGGATAATAGGAGGCGCCGGTGCGGATTAAGCGTTTCGAAGCGTCCAACGTTCAAGAAGCCATGGCTGCGATTCGGAAGGAGATGGGGCCGGAAGCGGTCATCCTTTCAACGCGGGAGGAAAAACGCCATGACGCTTGCCGCGTTGTTGTGACCGCCGCCATCGACAGGGATGTTGGCTCGCGCGCGGCCGGAAGAGGGGAAACGGTTTTTGGCGATTTAGAAGCGCAGGACGATTTTCATTTTTTCTCTGAGAAGTTGAGGAAAGAAGAGGTTTTTTCAGGGGCGGAGGAAGTCCAGGTTAGGTCAATACTCCTGGGCCTGAAAAGAATCATCGATGAGACACTTGAGCGGCGTAATCGGGCGCCGATTCAGAATGCTTGCGATATCTGGGTTCGTAAACTGATGGAAAGGGGGATTGAACGGGCAATCGCGTGTTTGATGATAGGGAAAATTAAGCGTAGGATGAAGGATGAACAGAAAACACAATTGGATTTCGGATATATCCACGGAGTCTTGACCCGAATGTTTCGTGTAACCGGAGATCTCTTTAAAGTTGAAGGCTCGATTCCAAAATTTATTGTTTTTCTTGGCCCACCGGGTGTGGGTAAAACGACCACCTTGGCAAAGATGGCGGCTCGCCTGAAACGAAAAACAAAACGCCGTATCGTATTGTTGAACACAGATGTTTACCGCATTGGTGCCCTGGACCAGCTTCAAATTTATGGTAACCTTATGGGGCTGCCTGTCGAAACAGTTTATTCGAAAAAAGATTTTACGCGTGTCCTCGCTTCCTACTCCGATGAGACCATTTTTCTGGTGGATACCACGGGAAGGAGTCATGTGGATGATCGAGGGTTGATGGAGATAAAGATTTCTCTGGATACCATGAGGAAGAGAACGCAAGCCTTTCTCCTTCTTGACGCCGGGCGGAAAAGGGAGGATCTGCTGGATGAGCTTGAGGGATTTTCCCTCTTTTCGTATCAGTCTTTAATATGGACCAAAGTGGATGAGACAAGGATGCCCGGTGAGATGTTGAATATCTGTTTGAGGACGGGAATTCCGGTTTCTTATATAACAACGGGTCAGAATGTTCCCGGGGATATGGAATTGGCAAGCCCCGAGCTTTTGGCGGAGACTGTTTTAACTGAAAAAAATCCAAGGAGTTGTTTATGGACCAAGCGGCAGAACTTCGCGTTCCTCCCGAACGCATGAAATCTGCTCCCAATCCCGGTCAACAGATCAGGGTGGTTTCGGTCACCAGTGGAAAGGGGGGAGTTGGGAAAACGAACATTGTCGTGAATCTCGCCTATGCCTTGGCGATGCGGGGAAAACGGGTCATGGTTTTAGATGCGGACGTTGGACTGGCAAACGTAGATATCCTTCTTGGCTTGAATCCCCAATATACCATTCAGCACCTTTTAAACGGTGAGAAGGGATTGACCGACATACTGGTCAAAGGTCCAGGTGGAATTCTGATCCTGCCCGCGAGTTCTGGGATTCAGGAACTCGCAGAGCTGACGAGAGAGCAACGGATCCATCTGCTGTCCGCATTCGAAACGATGGACCGAAAAATTGATATCCTTGTTATTGATACGGGGGCGGGAATCTCTTCGAACGTTATGTATTTCAACGTCGCCGCCCATGAGATTATCGTCGTTGTTTCTCCTGAGCCAACCTCGATCACGGATGCCTATGCGCTGATGAAAGTTATGTCTCTCAGATATGCGGAACATCATTTTAATCTCCTTGTGAACGGGGCTAAAGACAATATTGACGCGGATAAGGTTTTTGAAAAGCTGAGCATGGTAGCCGAACGCTTCTTGAACATTTCAATTTCTTATCTTGGTTATATTCCCTACGACAATCACGTGAAGAAAGCGGTCAAACAGCAGAAAATCGTTATGGAACGTTACCCTGAAGCAACCGTGAGTCGGTCGTTCCACGTTCTTGCGGAAAAGTTTCTTAAAACCTCTGTCCCTATCACGTCAAATCGTGGTAATATAAAATTCTTTTGGCGCCAGTTGTTTAAAAGGGATGATCTGGAAAAACGGTGATCTTGGAAAGCGGACGAAAGAGCCATACGGTGGTAATAAAGCGCAATAAAACCCATGAGCTCGGGGTGAAGAAAGAGGAACTGGTAGAAGAATACGCCCCCATGATAAAATATATTGCGCAGCGTATGGCAGCTAAAATTCCCGTAATGGTTGAGATTGGAGACTTGATTGACGCGGGTGTGATAGGACTCTTGGATGCGGCGGAGAAGTATGATGCGGGCAAAGGTGTTCAATTCAAAACTTACGCCGAATACCGAATTAAAGGGGCCATGCTTGATGAATTACGCAGGAGTGATTGGCTGCCTCGAACGGTCAGAAGGAAATCAAATCACTTGGAGCGGGTTTACAAGGACCTTAAAAAACGCTTGAACAGATTGCCGGAGCCGGAAGATATGGCTAAGGCCTTAGACGTAAGCCTTGACGACTATTTTAAGTTGTTGAAGGAAGCTTCGACGGGAAGTATTGTTCAGCTTGAAGAACTTGGCAGGAAGGGAGAGGATGGGACAGGTTGGGAAGAAAGGCTTTATCGACTAGCCCCTGTAACAAAGCAGAATGACCCATTCCTTTCCGCGCAGTTTAAGGATATGATAGAAGAGGTTGCGAAATGTTTTGAGGAACTGCCGGAAAGGGAGCGATTGGTTCTGACCCTTTATTATTATGAGGAACTGACGATGAAAGAGATAGGATATATTTTAAAGGTAACGGAATCGAGAATTTCTCAGATGCGGTCTCAGGCGATTCTTCGCCTGCGCGCCTGCATGCGAGAGAAAATTAATTAGAAGGAGGAAAACATGGCGAATACGAAAATGAGGATTCTGGTGGTGGATGACTTTGCGACTATGCGGCGGATTGTGAAAAATATTTTAAAGCAGTTGGGATACACCAATTTTGTGGAGGCTCAGGATGGAAGAGAGGCGCTGAAAATACTGAAAAGTCAGTCAATCGATTTCATTGTTTCGGACTGGAATATGCCGAACATGACGGGATTGGAGCTTCTGAAGGCGGTGCGGGCCGATGACGAGATAAAAGATATCCCTTTTTTGATGGTTACGGCTGAGGCATTGAAGGAGAATATTGTTGAAGCGGTAAAAGCGGGGGTCAGTAATTATATCGTGAAACCGTTTACCGCGGAAACCCTAAAAGGAAAGATAGAGAAGATATTTCCCGATTGATACCTTCAAGGGGCTGAGACGGCAGAAAGGATAAGACTGATGGAGAAAGAGGTAAAACAGGCCATTCTTTCAGGGCTGAAAGACGAAAACCCCAACATCCGGAGAGGAGCAGCAACGGCAGCGGGGGAGGAAGGAATCCGCTCGGCAGGGCCTCTGCTGGCATCTTTATTGAAAGACCCTATTTGGCAGGTTAGGCAAGCGGCTGCTATCTCTCTTGGCAAGCTTCGAGAGGAAAAGGCGTCGGGTTTTTTGATGAAGATGATTGGCGCGACAGAAGAAACACTGCGTGTTCGTGCCGTGAAAATTCTTGGGCAAAAGGCGAAATCCCCGGCAGAGGTGCGAGAAGCGGTTAAACAGCTATGGGGGACTGATTTTAAAGAAAAAGAAGTTCATTTGCCTGTTCTAAGGGGTGCGGCGTGGGCTTTAGTGCAAATTAAAAGAAATTGGATTGTCGAACCATTAGTGAAAATCGTAGAAAATGGAAATACGTCTCAAACCATCGCGGCGCTTTCGGGTTTTGCCGTTATGGGAGTTAAAGATGTCACGGAAATTATTGTTCGTTGTCTTGACCATGAACAATGGCAAGTTCGCCAGGCGGCAGCAATTGCCTTGGGAAAAGTCGGGGCTGTTGAGGCTTCGGAACATGTGGTAAAATTGTATGATGACCCTCGTTGGGAAGTCAGACTTGAAGTTGTTATAGCCCTGAATAATTTAAAATCGGAAGACGCTAAATCTGTTTTTATGAAAGCAATTAAGGATGAGCGGCCGAAGGTTCGAAGAGCTGCGGCCATTGCCCTCGGCAACACACGGGATATATCCGTGGTTGATGTGCTGGTAGACGTGTTGAAAGATAAAAACTGGATGGTCAGGAAAGCGGCGCTTTCGGCGCTTGGGAATCTCAAGGCGCGGGATGTGAAGGAAGAAATTCTGGGGTGCCTGTTGGATGATGATGAGGAAGTCCGCCAAGAAGCGGCTTTGGCCTATGGAAGATGCGTCCCGAATAAAGTATAGGCATCTTGGGGAGATTTTATGACGGATGATGAAAAAACGCCTTTTCACAAGGAGGGTCACGAGGGTGAAAATGCGGACTGGGGACAGCAATCCTTGCCTGAGAAGGAAGAACTTTTAGAAAAAAATAATGAATTCAATGAAGTATCTTCCGGAAGAAGTGATACTCAACTGGAGAAAGATGATGTTTCAGAAAGCTTGGAAGAAAGTTTCGGAGAACTGCCTGAAAAGGCAGGAGGGAAACTGGCCAAGCTGAAATGGGTAATCGTCGGTATCGGTATTTTCGTTGTCGCCCTTGGAATCTCATTCTATCTCGCCGGGTTATACGTTCGTAAGCGTGAAGCGACAATGCCACGGCAGAAAACAAAAAGGATCGCGATTAATCCGGTTAAAAAACATAAGAAAAAGATGATTCTTACACAATACGACTTGGCACCTTTTCTTTTACGTTTAAAAAACACCACGGGCGGGGAAGATCATTTTCTTTCCGTTCGTTTATATATTGAATTTTTGGGAAAGGAGCTTCCCAAGGAGATAAGGACTAAAAAGGAACTTTTAAGGACGCTAATTTACAAACAGCTGATGAAGTATTTCAAGGATGGTAAAGATTCACCTGAGATTGAAAATGAATTCGAAAAGGAAGTGGTCCCGAGCCTGAACACCTTTTTTGGTAAAGGCGGAGTTTATAATGTTGGATTCAAGGAATTTGTGCTCCGATAGGGATTTTATGGAAGCATGAGCAGGTTGAATCCAAAAAAATGGGTTAGAGGATGCAAAAGATTTCCATAGAAGATGCAAGAGCGGGGATGATTCTGGCAAAGGCGGTGACCAATCAAAAGGGAATCACCCTTTGCGGGGAAGGAACGGAATTGACAGACTCCCTTATCGAGCGATTAAAATCGATGGATATTCCGCGTGTTATTGTGGAAGGTCACCCCGTGGATGATGGGACGGAGGAGATGTCCCCGGAGACCTTACACGAAATTTTAGAAGAGCGGTTTCGACACGTTCAGGACTCGCCGATTTTAATGATTGTGAAAAAAACGATATGGGAAATTCTTCAGGGTGGGATATGAAGACGGCACCGAACAAAAAGAGTGGAAGTGACTTATGGAATCGCGTAGTGACGAGCTGATCCGAAAAAAAGTCGAAAGACTCAAAAGCCTCCCCACTTTGCCAACGGTTGTTGCGAAAATCAGTCGGATGGTGGAATCGGCGGACACGTCTGCGGAGGAATTAGGGAAAATCATATCTACGGATCAGGTGCTTGCCGCGAAGGTGCTTCAGTTGATTAATTCACCCATTTATGGATTCCCGGGAAGAATTTCCTCGGTAACGCATGGCGTGGTCCTATTGGGTTTCAACGTGATTAAGAGTCTCGTCTTGACGGCCTCCGTTTTCGATATCATGATTGAACGGATGCAGGGGTTGTGGGAGCATTCCATCGGCTGCGCGGGGATCGCCGTCAGAATCGCGAGGCGGTTTCCCTCATTGGATCCGGAGGAGGTATCCACGGCTGGATTACTTCACGATCTCGGGAAGGTCGTGATTAGTTCACAGATTCCCGATGAATTCCAAAAGATTATTGATTGTGTCAAGAATGAAAAACGCTATTTTATTGAGTGCGAACGCGAAATTATCGGCACGGATCACGCGAAAATTATGCGCTGGGTGGTAAAGGACTGGAACCTGCCTCTTGCGCTGGTAGAGCCGATTCTATATCATCACACCCCCATATTGTCGAGGAATGCCCCTCTCCAGACGGCGGTTGTGCATCTATCCGACATCTTGGTTAAGGCATGGGGGTATGGGTTGAGCGAAGATATTTATGTCCCCCCGTTGGACATGGGCGCGTGGAAACGCCTTGGATTCTCGATGGACGAGATAAAGACATTGGTTGTTGAAGCGAAAGAAGAGATTGAATCAGTCGACGCCTTTGATCTTCTAGGCCTTTAAGGAGAAAAAAAGCTGCCAGTTGCTTTGACCAGAATCCTTCTTATCGAACCTTTAGAGGCTTTGCAAGTGACACTTTCGGAGTTCCTCGAAAAGGAGGGGTTTCTCTTATACACCGCCTCGGAAGGGAGAAAAGCCCTTGCCATGATTTACAACGATCCTCCTGATCTTATACTGGTAGATGTGGATAGCGGCAGGGAGACGCCTCTTCGAGGGCTTTGCAAGGAGATAAAAGAGGACAATATTTATGGCCATCTGCCGATTATCGCCCTGTTTGACAGGGGGTTTCTTAAAACCGGCCAGGTTATCCAATGGATGATCGATGATTTCGTCTGTAAGCCGCTCAACCATCCTGAACTTTTGATGAGGATTCGCCTGAACCTGTCGTGTGGAGAGAAGAATCTCGACGCGAATGCCTTGACACGCCTTCCCGGGAACAATTCCATTATCCAACAGATCCAAGGGAGAATCGACGCAAAGACCCCTTTCGCCCTGGCCTATCTCGATATTGATAATTTTAAGGCCTTCAACGATCGTTACGGGTTCAGTCGCGGGGATGAGGCCTTGCGCATGACGGCCCGTCTGGTTGGTAATGTGGTCAATAGCAAGAAAGATTCGAATGCCTTTGTGGGGCATATTGGAGGGGACGACTTTGTTTTCCTCGTCTCTCCCGAGAATGTTGTTTCCGTGTGTGAAGAGGTGATAAAAAACTTTGATCAGATTGTTCCTATCTTTTATGACGAGAAAGATCGCGTGCGCGGCTATATCGCATCCGTGAACAGGAAGGGGGAACCAACTCAATTTCCTATTATGACGGTTTCCATTGGCGTGGCGCTGAGTTCGAATATAACCAAACTCACGCATTTTGGCCAGATTACCTCCGTGGCCACGGAGATGAAGAAATTCGCGAAGAAGTATACCGGAAGCTGTTATAAAATCGACCGAAGACGGGGGTAACTATAGCCCAATGGTAATGAGCAAGAGAGACTCTTCAGATTTTTTCTGAACCTCTTCCAACATGGCGGGAACGTCTTCAATCTTCAACCCAAGCTGCCACCAGGCCGACTCGGAGAATTTTTTCATGGCGGTAATTTCTCCGCTTAAGCCCATACCCTGATTATT
Organism: bacterium; assembly: GCA_026986155.1. Classification (GTDB taxonomy): domain Bacteria; phylum Desulfobacterota; class S145-22; order S145-22; family S145-22; genus JAOZMY01. The sequence continues at coordinate 3,111 of JALSPC010000029.1, read as the reverse complement.
ACAAATAAAATCAGCAACGTTGACGATCTGTGCAAGTTGGAGATATTCATCGGGAGCCCGGTCCGGCTCATGATGAAATTCAATCATGGCTATTATAGCGGCGGGCAGAGCCCAGTTCTTGGCGAGATGTGCCCCGATCTCGGCGTGAGTTGTTCCCATGATATCATACTCTGTTTCATATAAACCTGCGTCGCTGGCCTCGCACACGATAGCCACTTGCTCATATTCGTCTGTAAAATAATGTTTGAGAACGAGCAACCCTATATCATGAAGGAGCCCGCCCACGAAAAGGTCATCTTTTGCGGGATCGGTATTTTGGATGGGTTTCTTTGAGAACTTATTGACCACGTCACTCATAAGGGCCACGGAAACGCAGTGACGCCAGAAGATATGGGTTTCCCGTTTTGACATGCCTTTGATTTCTTTTATGAGAGAAAGCGTCAACACGATCCTTTCAATCTCGTTCAGCCCCAATCGGGAAGCGGCATAGTTAAGAGAAGTAATCACCTGTGCCCCCCGGAACAGAGGTGAATTAGCGACTTGGAGAACCTTCGCGGTTATGACTGGGTCTTCTTCAATGTATCTCGTAATATCTGAGATGCTGGCATTGGGATCTTTAATGAGTTTCATGATTTGAAAAACAATTTCCGGTATTGTCGGAAGTTCTTTAATTTCACTAAGTTTCTTTAGGATATGATCCCTCTTGGAAGCCATTTGCTCGTCTCCTTTTCATTACATGTCGGTATCCTACGCGGCAACCGTTGTGGCCCCCTTGGAAGTCAGCAGTTTGTGCACGGTTGCGAGGACACGCGCTTTGTCGATCTTAATCTCATAGGCGCTAAAGCCAAGAGACAGTCCCTTCATTCGATGGCGCTCATCTGAGAGCGCCGTGAGGGCCATGGCGGGGATATCTTTAAATCTTACGTCCTTTCTCACCGCCTGAATCATTTCAAAACCATCCATGACGGGCATCTCGATATCACTGACGATGAGGTCGATGGGCTTTTCTCCTTTATTAAGGATCTCCAGCGCCTTAGAGCCATCCATTGCTTCGACAACCTCATATCCGGCTGATTCCAAATAGCCGCGGGTAAGTTTCATGAAAAAAGGCGTATCTTCCACTAAAAGAATTCTCGCTGATACTCCACTGCTTTTTAAAGATTCTAACATTTGTTTTTGCTCGGGGTCAATAAGTTCAAAAAGTGTGAACAGATCTAACATGGGCATGGTTCGTCCGGCAATAATTACGGTTCCGAGAAACCCTTTTTCCCGAATCGTTTCCGTGTTTAGATCGATCGTGGTTTCGAGAACATCAATGACTTGGGTGGCGACAATTCCCACAGGATTCCGCGTCATCCTTGGGACGATGATGTAGAAGAATTCGTGCTCTTTGGAGGGTGGTTTAATAGAAAGATAATGTTCAAGGCGCACCAGGGGCAGACTGTTCCCGCGAAGCTGGATGAATTCCTTGTCGCCCACGGTCTCGATATCCTTGACGGAGATTTTCTCAAGACGCGCCACCATTGACATGGGAAGCGCAAAGGCCTCCTCCTCATGGATTGAGAAAATCAGGACATATTGTTTTTCCAGCATACCCTTGCGCTGGAGATTTTCTTCCTCCATTTTCGAAATTTCCTCTATATCCGCCAGTTTAAGATTTGCCGTCCGTGCGATCCCCTGGACATCAAGGATCATGGCCACCTTGCCGTCTCCCATGATGGTGTTTCCAGAGAAACAGGCAATGGATTTTAAATAGGCGGAGAGGGGTTTAACAACAATCTCTTCCGTGTCAAGGACCTGGTCAACGATGAGACCGTAGCGGCTTGCGCCCAATTTTAAGACCAGGATATTTAATATCTGCGGACGCGTGCGTCGGTCCTTTAACTTTCTTTCTTTTTCTCCATTTACTAAGGATTCATTTTGAGGCGCTTGGCGCCGATCAGCAAGGTTGACCCTTCTGTCGATGAGAACTTCTCCTGTTTTTGGGTGGACAAACGTCCTTGGGATGTTGAGGACATCTGCGAGTCTGACGAGCGAGAGGAGATGTCCGCGTAAACGAAGCACCTCATGGCCCTTGATGCGTTCAATTCGCATCTTTTCATTTTTGCCTTTGATTCGGACAATCTCCTCTAGATTGAGCTGGGGAATGGCGAAACGGTGATCTCCCACCTTCGTGATGATGGAGGGGATGATGGCGAGGGTTAGGGGAAGGCGCACCGTTACGGTCGTACCCTTGCCCAGTTCGCTGTTCAGTTCGATAACTCCCCCGAATTTCTCAAAATTCGTTTTCACCACATCCATCCCGACCCCGCGGCCGGAGATATCAGAGATTTTCTCAGCGGTAGAAAATCCAGGAAGAAAAATCAGGTTTATCAGCTCCTTGTTGGACATGGCGGCGGCTTCATCAGGGTTTATGAGGCCTTTTTCCAGCGCCTTGGACCGGATCTTTTCAGGATCAATGCCGCTTCCATCGTCTTGAATTTCTATATTGACCTGCCCCCCCTCCTGATAGGCGCGGAGCCAGATTGTCCCTTCCGCTTCCTTGCCCGCCTTCACCCGTTCATCTGGGGGTTCAATGCCATGGTCCACGCTGTTTCGGATGAGATGCGTCAGGGGATCCCCGATAACCTCGATAATAGAGCGGTCAAGCTCAACCTCGTTGCCTTCAATAAGGAGCTTGATTTTCTTGTTTACCTTCTTGCTCATATCCCGGACAATCCTGGGAAACTTGTTAAACACGTTTCCCACGGGTTGCATGCGGGTCTGCATCACGTGTTCCTGAAGCTCGGTCACGCGCTGAGAAAGCGTGTGCAGAATGGGAAGGTCTTTATCCTTTAGGGTTTGCATGAGTTGATTGCGCCCAAGAACGAGTTCTCCCGCGAGATCCATAAGCCGCGTCAGGAGATGGACGTTGACGCGGATGGTGTCTGAGTGAGGCTGTGAACTCGACTTTGTCTTTTTTGGGGGGGCAGGGGAAGCGGGTTTTTGAGTCTCAGCCACGGACTTAGGCGCCTTTTTTTTAGGGCTTGAGGGCTCTTGCGATTTTACTTCTGTTGTCGGTTTTTTTTCTTCAGCGGGGCTTTCAGCCTTTTTCTCCTTGGGGGGGTCCTT
>JALSPC010000028.1 GCA_026986155.1 bacterium | reverse complement strand
TACGCGGCCAAGGGGGGGCTGAAGGCCTACGTCCTGATTCCGGAGGGAAAGATCGCCCTGGGAAAACTCTCCCAGGCCATGATGCACGGGGCGGAAGTGATCCAGGTGGCGGGGAATTTCGACGAGGCCTTGAAACTGGTGGTGGAGATCTCGAATGCGTATCCCGTGACCCTGGTGAATTCCATCAACCCCTACCGCATCGAGGGTCAGAAGACGGCATCCTTCGAGGTGTGCGATGTTCTCGGCGGGCCGCCTGACGTCCACGTCCTCCCGGTGGGCAACGCGGGGAACATCACCGCCTACTGGAAGGGCTACCGGGAGTATCATGAAAAGGGGGTCATCCCGCGGCTGCCCCGCATGTGGGGATTCCAGGCGGAGGGGGCCGCGCCCATCGTGCGGGGATATCCCATCGAGAAACCGGAGACCGTGGCCACCGCCATCCGCATCGGGAATCCCGCCTCCTGGAAGAAGGCGGAGGCCGCCCGGGACGCGTCGGGCGGCGGTATCGAGATGGTGACGGACGAGGAGATCCTCGCCGCCTACCGGATGCTGAGCCGGGAGGAAGGCATCTTCTGCGAACCCGCCTCGGCGGCGGGGATTGCGGGGATCATCCGTTACGGGGACAGGATCGGCCTGGGACACGGGGAGGTCGTGGTGGCGACCCTGACGGGCCACGGTCTGAAGGATCCTGACAACGCCATCAAACAGTCCCGTCCCGCCGTGACACTGCCCCCCGAGAAGGGGGCCATCGTCTCGCACATGGGATTTTGAGTCGGAGGATGGATGGTGTGAGGAGCCGATGAAGACGAAAATGGGATACATGCGATACGCGGCGGGCGTCTTCGCCCTTTTGGTTCCCCTCTTGACGTTTGGCTGTTCGGCGCGAAGGGGCGTGGTTGGGACGCGGAAGATGACCATGACGCTCCGGGAGGCGCCGCCCGACGAGGAGGCCATCTACGCCTACATGGTGGCTCGAACCCTCTGGCTCAACGGCGACACGGAGGGGGCCTTGAAGGCCTTTCGCAAGGCACTGGAACACGATCCTACCTCTCTCTACCTCCACATGGAGCAGGCGAGGCTCTTGTGGAGCCTGGGGAGGCTGGACGAGGCCATCACCGAGGCGAAGATCGCGCAAAGCCTCTATCCCGCGATTCCCGATGTCTATGAGCTCCTGGGAAATCTCTATTACGACAACAAGCAGTGGAAGGATGCCATCGCCGCTTTCGAAAAGGTCTTGAAACTGGCCCCGGACCGGGTGAAGCCGTATCTCTTCCTCAGCTCCCTCTACGCCTCCCAAAAAAACTATGAAAAGGCCGTCGGCACCCTGAAAAGCCTGCTCAAACGGAAACCTGGTTCCCTTATGGGGAACTTCTATCTTGGAAAGATTTACATGGAGATCGACCTCCTCAAGGAGGCGGAAAAATACCTAAAGAAGGCCCTAAAAATCCGTCCCAACCTGCTTCCGGCGCTGGACGCCCTGGGGATTCTCTACATGCGGGAAAAGAAGTTCGGTGAAGCGGAGAAGCAGTACCGCCGTCTTCTTCGCGTTGATCCCCGTAACAGCGGGGCCAAGTGGAACCTGAGCCAGATCTATATTCAGCAGAAAAAGCTTGATGAGGCCTTGAAGTTGTTAAAGGAGTTGAGTAACTCAGAAAACAAGGGACGTGACGTGGACGTGAAGATCGGCCTCATCTACTTTGAACAGAAAAAGTTCGACAAGGCCATCGAGGCCTTCCAAAAGGCCCACCGGAAGAATCCCTCCAGCCAACGAATCCTCTATTATTTGGGAGCCGCCTACGGTGAAAAGGGAGACCTGAAAAAGGCCATCGAGGCCCTTTCCCATATCTCCGAGACGTCGCCCCTGTATCCCAGAACGGTTCTCCAGGAGGTTTACCTCTACAAGCGGGACGGACAGGCGGCGAAGGCTATCGCCCTTTTGAAAGAGGCTATCAAAAGGCATCCCAAAGAACCCGAGTTTTATCTCGCCTTGAGCGAGCTTTTGCGCAAGGAGAAGCGTTTCGAGGAGGCAAAGAAGATCATGAGCCGGGCCCTGGCTCTCTTCCCGAAAAATGGCGATGTCTATTTCGAGCTGGGCGTGATCTACGACCGCCTGAAGGACAAGAAGACTTGTATTGAAATGATGAAGAGGGCCATCGCGTTAAATCCCAAGGACGCCTCCGCCCTCAACTACCTGGGATACACCTACGCGGAAAAGGGTGTCAACCTGGACGAGGCGGAGGACCTCATCAAGCGAGCCCTGAAGATCCGCCCCAACGCGGGCTACATCGTGGACAGCATGGGATGGGTCTATTATCAGAAGGGGGACTACAAAAAGGCCCTGGAGTATCTCAAACGTGCCGTGAGCCTTTCCGGAAAGGACGCGGTCATATTCGAACATCTCGGGGATATTTATTTAAAGCTGGGAGAACAGCACGAGGCCGTCAAGGCATACCACGAGGCCTTGAAGCGCGCCAAGAAACAGGACGTGAAACAACGACTCCATGAGAAACTCCAGCGTCTTATCAAAAACCCTTAGTTTAGGGATCGTCGGATTTTTCTTCCTTATTTTTCAGGCCTGCGTTCATGCCCCGCCGGTCCGAAAGAAGGCCTGCCGGGCGCCCGCTGTTTATAAAGAGGCCCTTTCGGGGCTTTCAAGCGCCTATCATTCGCTTTCCGGGACGGTCAAGGTGCGCGTGGAAACGGATAAGGACAAATTCTCCTTCACGGGGGACCTCTACGCCCGGGCACCCGACAAGCTCCACTTCGACATCTTCGGCTTTCTGCACCGGCCCCGGTTCATCCTAATCAAAAGGGGCGGGACCATCGCGTGGAAGGATTTCGAATCCGGCAGGACCTACACGGGGCCCATCGAAGCCTGCCCGGGGTTCCCGGCCCGTTTTCCCTTCTCGCCCCTTTTCCTGAAAGACCTCATGCGTATCCTTTTCCTGGACTTCCCGGGTCCGCTGGCGCTGCGGATCCCTGAAGAGCCGAAGGGGCCCTGCCGGTTTTTAATGACCTGCCGCTGGGGGCGGTTCGATGTCACCATCGACCCCGGGGTGGGGCTTCCCGTCCGGATCGAGGGACCGAAGGGGGGAAAAACCCCCTTTACGCTGACGTTCGGGGACTATGGAGAGATCTCCGGACTCGTCGTGCCGCGGCGATACGGGATCACCGTCGGGGATGTCGAGATGACGTTCGATTTCAAGACCCTCCAGGTCAACCCCGCAATTCCCCCGGAGGTCTTTGTCCCGGATCTGTCCCGCTGAGGGGGAAAAGCACGGGACAGGGGATTGAAATCCTTGACAAAACCCGAGGGTTATTTTAGTTTCAGGGGCATGAAAACGGGCCTTATTCTGGCTTCCCGCTCCCCGCGAAGGCAGGAGCTCCTCGCGAAAGTCGGAATTTCTTACACGGTTGTGGAGGCGGAAGTGGAGGAAATCTTTCCCGAAGGGATGCCGACGGAACGGGTGGTTGTCAACCTGGCCATGGATAAGGCGGCCTGGGTGGGAAAGCGATATCCGGAAAACTGGATCCTGGCGGCGGACACGGTCGTGGCGCTGGGAGATGCCATTCTGCAGAAGCCGCGGGACGCGGCCGACGCGGCGGCCATGCTGGCGCGGTTGAGCGGGCGGTCCCACGAGGTCTTCACGGGGTATTGCCTGAAAAACCGCGCGGAGGGAAAGGTCCGATGGGGCGTGGAGCGCACGGTGGTGACCATGAAACCGTTGACCGACCGGGAGATAGAGGGCTACGTGAAGACCGGCGAACCCATGGACAAGGCGGGGGCCTACGCCATCCAGGGAATCGGGGCCCTGTTCATCCGGAAGATCTACGGCTCATATACCAACGTGGTGGGCCTTCCCCTCGCGGAGGTGGTGACTCTGCTGATGGAGGAAGAGGTGGTATCCCCATGGGAAACGTGATGGCGAATTCCATATCGAGACGTTTGGAGGAGGTTCGAGCCCGCATGGGGAAGGCGGCCCGCCGTGCGGGAAGGGACCCGGGGCGGATCCGTCTCATCGCCGTGTCCAAGACCAAGCCGGTTCCCATGATCCGGGAGGCCGTGGCGGCGGGCGTAACCGACCTGGGGGAAAACTACATCCAGGAGGCCCGGGAGAAGATTCCACAAGTTGCCGGAGACGTGCACTGGCATTTCATCGGTCATCTCCAGACAAACAAGGCGAAATACGCGGCGCGACTTTTCGATTGGGTTCACACCATCGACCGTAAGGAGATCGCCGACGCCCTGAACCGCCGCGCGGCAATGGAAGGGCGCGTCCTGAAGGTCCTCATCGAGGTGAACGTGGGAAAGGAGGCGACCAAGTCGGGAGTGATGGAGGAAGAGCTCATGCCCCTCGTGGAGCACGTGGCCCCCCTGCCGTCCCTCTCCCTCCGGGGGCTGATGGTGATTCCCCCCCTGGCGTTGGATCCCGAGGAGGCGCGGGGATACTTCGTCAAGACACGGCGTCTCGCCGAGCAGGTGGCGGCCCGGGGGATCCCGGGTGTTGCCATGTCGGAGCTGTCCATGGGAATGACGGCGGATTTCGAGGTGGCCATCGAGGAGGGCTCCACCATGATCCGCGTGGGAACGGCCATTTTCGGGCCGAGGGAGATGCCATGAGAGCCAAGAAACCCTGGCAGGGGAGATTCGCCGCCTCGACGGATCGGGTCCTGGAGCGTTTTTCCGAGTCCCTCTCCTTCGATCGGCGGCTCTATCCGCAGGATATCGCCCAGAGCCTCGCCCACTGCGAGATGCTCGTGCGGCAGGGCATCATCGACGCGGGAATCGGGCGCCGGATCATGGAGACCCTGAAAGAGATTATGGGGGAGCTGGACGCGGGGACCTTTCCCTTCGATGCCGCCTCGGAGGACATCCACATGGCCATCGAGGCC
>JALSPC010000027.1 GCA_026986155.1 bacterium | reverse complement strand
CAGGGACTCATCAAGTGGGTGGGGCTGGGAGAACCCGGCGGGAAAATCCTCGTCCATTACCCGAGAGCGTCTCTCCCGCCCCTCGACCTGTCGGAGATCTTCCGGAATCTCCCGGCAACAGGCGAGGGTCCCAACACGCGTTTCATCGCGAAGAACCGCCTGGTCCTCTTCACGCAGGTGATGCGAAAATCCGAAAGAGACCGTTACATCTTCTGGTGTATCGGCTCCTTTCAGGGATTCCTTCACCGCTTCCTTTCCGTCTACCGGGAATTCTACTGCCGCCACCTCTGGCTCGTCTTTGATGGAAAAGAGGGGCAGATGGCCCTCTACATGGGGCCCGACCTCAAGCCCCGAAGCGTCAAACCCTCCTTCTCCCTTCCCTTCGAGCGGAAAGAAATCTTGCTCGACGGCAAACATCTCCTGGTGGGCGCCCATCCCTTCAGGTTTGGCCGCCTCCAAGGCTGGTTCGTGGTTGGCATCCCACGGGACCGAATCGAGGTGCAGTTGTCGGAATTCCGGAACCGGGGCATGCTCCTCACCGGCTTTTTCATTGTCTTCTTCTCCATTTTTCTCTACACCTACTTCAAAAATCGGAGCCGCCGAATCGTGGCGGAACAGACGGCCAACATCAGCCGAGAAATCATCATCTCGAAGCAGCAGCTCGAATCCTACATCGAAAACGCCACTGACGGAATCCTGAGGAACGACCTGGACGGGAAGATCCGCTACGTAAACCCCGCCTTCACGCGCATCTTCGGGTGGGAGACCCATGAGGTCGTGGGGAAAAACATCCTCGATCTCTTTCCGGAAGACCGGGACCGCCTCATCAAGGTCATGGAAACCATCAAGGCGAAGAAATCCTTCCCGCCCTACGAAACCCGGCGGCGCCGGAAGGACGGGCAACTCATCGACCTCTACGTCTCCGCCTCTCCCATCTTGAACAGCAAGGGAGAGGTCATCGCCATCACCGCCGTCTACCGGGACCACACCCGTCTGAAACGGCTGGAGGACCGACTCTACCAGTCGGAGAAGATGGCGGCCATCGGGCAGCTTGTCGCCCAAATCGCCCACGAGATCAACAATCCCCTCTCCACCCTCCAGTTCTCCCTACAGCTCCTCCGGCGGATGGGGCCCAAGGATACGGAATTCATCGAAGAGATTGATGACATGGAAGAGGAACTCAAACGCATCGCCCGCATCGTGGACCAGCTCCTCTCCTTTTCCCGCCCCCAGTCAAAACGGAAACGCCAGGCCTCCCTCAAACGAGTCTTAAGAAACAAGATGATCCAGCTCCTCTTCAAAAACTTAAGGGAGCGGGGCGTGGAGATCGAGATGGAACTCGTTGATCCCCTGCCCATGGTCCGGGTCTATTCCGACCAGATGCTTCAAGTCTTCATCAACCTATTGAAAAACGCGGCCGATTCCCTCAAGGACAAGGGAAAGATCACCATCCGGGCCGCGGCTAAGGTCCTGGAGTTTGATACCAGCTACCAACTTCCCTCCCGGGGACATAATGTAAGCTACCCTTCCGGAAAGGTCGTTGAGATCACCATCTCCGATACGGGAGAAGGGATCCCCCCGGAAAACCTTCCCCATATCTTCGAACCCTTTTTCACGTCCAAGGGCCCCGAGGGAACGGGTCTCGGCCTCTCCGTGGTCCACAGCATCGTCAGCCGTTCCGGCGGAACCATCGAGGTGGAAAGCGCCCCCGGAAAGGGAACCTCCTTCACGATCATTCTACCCGCCATCGAACCTGGGCGGAAACGTGACAAGTCCGGATGAAATGTGGTAAAAATAGTAAAAGGTCGGCCGTTTCGCGGCCTTGAAGGTAGAAGGTAGAAGTCTGAAGGTCGGGGCTTCGCCCATTGAAGGCTGAAGTCCGAAGGAGGACCTGCCCTCCGAAGCTTTAGCGAAGGAGGGGGGGAGGAGAAAAAGTTTTAGGTTGTTAAGTTTTAAGTGACATGGCTCATGATTGATGGCTGATCGTGTTCAATATTGAACGTTGAACCTTGAACTTTGAACTTCAGTGTCAGTCTTTAGTCTGCAGCCTTTGGACTTTGAACCTTGAACTTCTGCCTTCCACCTGCACAGAGGGAAATTCAAAGGGGGGAGATCATGGCGCGCATTCTCATCGTAGACGACGAGGCCAAGCTGGTCAAAAAGCTCAGGAAGCTCCTTGAAAACGATGGATTCGAGATAGCGACCGCCGGCAACGGCAGGGAGGCCCTCCAGGTCATCGAGGCGTCGAAGCCGTTCGACGTGATTATCTCCGATATCCGCATGGAGGAGATGGACGGCCTGGCCTTCCTCAAGGAGGTGCACCAGATGGGGCTGGACGCGGGGGTCATCATGATTACCGGCTACGGCGACATGGACACCTTCCTGGAATCCCTCTACTTCGGGGCCTTCGAATACATCAACAAGCCGGTGCAATACGACAAGCTGGTGGAGACCATCAACAAGCTCCTCCACGACCGGGAGCGGCGGCGGAAAAAGAAACGGAGACATCCAAAGTCAAGGAGGGAGAAATGATCGGACCCGTCACCGACGAGAAACTGGACCAGGTGGTACGAGCCCTTAAGCGGCGCGATTTCGAGGCCGTGTGGGTGCCGGACAGGCAGAGGGCGCGGGAAATCATTCTCGAACGGATAGGCCCCGCGGACAGGGTTGGCGTGGGCGGCTCCATGACCATCCGGGAACTTCGCGTCCTGGACACCCTGCGGGACCAGGGGCACACCGTCTATGACCACTGGATCCCCGACGCCCCCAAGGAAGAGATTTTGAAAATCCGCAAACTGCAGATGCAATCGGACGTCTTTTTGAGCGGCGTCAACGCCCTCGTCACGGACGGCCGGATCGTAAACATCGACGGCATCGGCAACCGGGTGGCCAGCATGATCTTCGGGCCGGGCCGGGTCATCCTCGTGGCGGGGGTGAACAAGGTCGTCGAGACCCTGGACGCCGCTTTCTACCGGATAAAGAATGTGGCAACCCCCCCCAACGCCCGGCGGCTTTCCATCCCGACTCCCTGCGCCAAGACGGGCCGGTGCATGGACTGCAGCAGCCCCCGGCGCATCTGCCGGGCCGTGACCATCCTGGAGTGGCGCCCCATGCTTACCCCCACCCTGGTCATTGTCGTCAACGAATCCTTAGGATTTTAACCCGCAAGAAAGAGAGGAGTCCCATGCGTGACGTTCAAAGGGCACTAATCAGCGTGTCGAACAAAACCGGTATCGTGGAATTCGCCAGGGAACTGGCCGCCATGGAAATCGAGATCATCTCCACGGGGGGAACCGCCGCCATGCTCAAGAAAAACCGCGTCCCGGTCGTGGAGATCAGCGATTACACCGGCTTTCCGGAGATCATGGACGGCCGGGTCAAGACCCTCCACCCAAAGGTGCACGGGGGGCTTCTCGCCCTGCGAGACAATCCCGAGCACGTCAAGACCATGGAGGAGCAGGGGATTCCACCCATCGACATGGTGGTCGTGAACCTCTACCCCTTCGAGGAAACCATCCAGAAACCGGGCTGCACTCTGGAGGAGGCCATCGAGAATATCGATATCGGGGGACCCACCATGCTCCGGTCCGCCGCGAAGAACTACCGGTTCGTCACGGTCATCGTGGACCCCGGGGACTACGAGGCCGTGCTCCGAGAGCTGAAGGAAAACGAGAAAAAGGTCTCGGATTCCCTCCGAATCCGCCTCGCGCAGAAGGTCTTCACCCACACCGCCCGCTACGACTCCCTCATCTCCACCTACCTGGACAAGGCCTGTTATCCGGACACCCCCTTCCCGGAAACCCTGTTTCTCAACTTCAAACGGGCCTCCATCCTGAGATACGGGGAGAATCCCCATCAACAAGGCAGCTTCTACGTGGACACGAGGGTGGACGAGCCCTCCATCGCCACGGCGGAAAACCTCCAGGGGAAACCCCTCTCCTACAACAACATCATGGACGCGGACGCCGCCCTGGAAACCGTCAAGGAGTTCGACGAAACGGCCTGCGTCATCATCAAGCACGCCAATCCCTGCGGCGTGGCCATCGACCGTAATGACGACGTCCTCGCCGCCTACGAGAAGGCCCTGGCCTGCGATCCCGTGTCGGCCTTCGGGGGGATTATCGCCCTGAACCGCTCCATGACGCTCGGGCTGGCCGAGGCGCTCATGGATCACTTCGTGGAGGTCCTCATCGCCCCGGACTATCCCGCGGACGCCCTGGAGATCCTCGCGCGCAAGAAGGACCTGCGGGTCCTGAAGGCACCCCTCGTCACCCCGCGGCGCAAAGACCTCTTCGACCTGCGCAAGGTCGTGGGGGGGCTCCTGCTCCAGGAGCGGGACAGCCACTCCCTCGACATCGAGACCTTCAAGACGGTCACCAAGCGCGCCCCCTCGGACGAGGAGATCCGCGCGCTGAAACTGGCCTGGAAGGTCTGCAAGCACGTGAAATCCAACGCCATCGTCTATGCCAACGCGGATCAGATCGTCGGCGTGGGCGCAGGTCAGATGAGCCGGGTCGATTCGGCGCGCTTCGGCATCCAGAAGGCCCTCTTGGAGGTCCGGGGAAGCTGCATGGCCTCCGACGCCCTGATCCCGTTCCGGGACGCGGTGGACGTGGCCGCGGAGGCGGGGGTCACCGCCATCGTTCAGACGGGGGGATCCGTCCGCGACAGCGAGGTCATCGAAGCGGCCGACGAGCACGGAATGGCCATGGTCTTTACCGGCTATCGGCACTTCTATCACTAAAATATCAGGGGGGAGTCCATGAACATACTCGTCATCGGCGGGGGGGGCAGAGAACACGCCCTCGTCTGGAAACTGCGCCAGGGGGAGGGGGTGACGTCGGTCACCTGCGCGCCGGGAAACGCGGGAATCGCGAAAGAGGCAACCTGCGTTCCCATCGCCCCC
>JALSPC010000026.1 GCA_026986155.1 bacterium | reverse complement strand
TACGAGTCAACACGTCCCGTCCCAGCTCATCCGTGCCGAACGGGTGCCGGTGGCTGGGCGGCATGAGAATTTCGTTGACGTTGATGGTATCGGGGTTGTAGGGGCTGATGACGGGGGCGAGGAACGAGACGGCAAACAGGGTTACCACCACGACCCCCCCTATGAGGGCCAATTTGTTCCGGACAAGCTGCCTGAAGAATCCCATCTCAGCTCACCCGTATCCGCGGGTCCGCCACGGCGTAGGAGATGTCCGCGATGAGGTTGCCCAGCAGGGTCAAAACGGCGCCGATGACCAGCATTCCCATGATGAGGGGATAATCCCTTGCCATGACCCCGTTGTAGAAAAGCTGCCCCATGCCGGGAATGGCAAAGATGGTTTCGAAGATGACGCTTCCCCCGATGAGCCCGGGAATGGAAAACCCCAGGATGGTGATGATGGGAAGCAGGGCGTTCCGGAAGGCGTGCACGTAGATGACCCGCCATTCGCTCAGCCCCTTGGCCCGGGCCGTCGTAATGTAATCCTGCCGGATGACCTCCAGCATGTTGGAGCGCATATAGCGGGAAAACCCCGCCAGTCCCCCGAAGGCGGAAATCAAGACCGGCAGGAGGAGGTGTTTCATCAGGTCCCAGAACTTCCCCATGGCGCTTAGGTTCGGGTAATTCATGGAACGCAGGCCGGAGATGGGCAGCCAGTGCAGGTGCACCCCGAAGAGCATCATGCACAACAGGGCCAGCCAGAAGGTGGGCACGGCGAACCCGATGAAAACGAAAAGAGTCGAGGCGTGGTCGAAGAACGACCCCTTGTGGGTGGCAGAGTAGATGCCGATGGGCAGGGATACGAGGATGATCAGGGTGAGCGACAGGACGTTGATGGTCACCGTGATGGGGATCCGCTCCTTGATCTTATCGATGACGGGACGCCCGTCCGGGGCGAAGGAATTCCCGAAATCGAGGAAGACCACCCGTTTCAGCCAGAGACCGTACTGGACGATGAGCGGCCTGTCGAGCCCGTAGTAGGCCCGCAGCCGCTGGCGCACCTCGGCGGTGATCTTGGGGTTCAGGTCCGTCGCAAGCCCCGTGGGCTCCCCCGGCGCCAGGTGGATGACCATGAAAGAGATCAGGGTGATCCCCAGAAGCAACGGAATCATCCCCACCAACCGCTTGGCAAGATAGGAAATCATCGGGGGGTAATTTAGCACGATTGCGGCCGATGAAAAAGGGGGAAGGCCCCCAAACGCATCAACTTATCAGGACCACAAACTCGGTCGCGTCCATCGCCACACTACCCTAAATCCCTTTCAACCGGATATTCGAAATATACCTGACCCCAATGACAAAAGGAAATGAACGTAAATGCCTTACTCCAAAAGGAGTCAAAATAAACCTTTTGAGAACACCTTGTGTCAATTAATAAAAAGACAAAAGGGGGATCGTAAAATGAAAACTTTGTCATACATGTTTTTATCCGTTGTTATGTTAGGCGTGTTATTCCTTCTCTGTTCCTGCACGACCGTGGTGAGACCCGCCCGCGCGCCTTACGCCCCGCGTCCTCGCGTGAGAATTGTGGTGCCGGCACATCGAACGGTGTGTGGCGTCTGGATACCAGCGGCCCGTTGGTAAAGGTATCCCGGCCCCGAATAGGGTAGATTGCGCGGTATTCAGGAATGAAAAACCGAAATCTGAAAACCATAAAAAATCGACCAAATGTGATTTAAGGAGATAGAACATGAAACACCTATTCTTCGCGCTGCTTATGATTATGGCTATTCTCTGTATTGCCACAATGACATTTTCGGGTTCGCCTCCCGCCAAAGCGGCTTCGCAAGCCTCGTTCAGCGCTTGCCAGGACTGGCTTTTGACGGAGCACACCCTGAATTATCCGACTCACGGCTGCGGAGAATATTCATACATCCTGAATGCCGTGGAAACCCAGGGAGGGAGTGTCGTTCCCCTGGGGGACAAATTCTTCATCGCGCGATTTCCCAGCTTCTGGGACCGATTGGCCAACCGGAAACTGATTATCACGCTTCCCGGCAGCGGGGGGATGCGCTGAACGTCTGTATGAGTGGTGGAACAGGCCGGCCGCCGACCGCCAATACGCATTGGTCGTCCTGCAATACGCGTCTGAAAACGCGTCAGGCGAAACGATCTTTGAAGATAGCAGCCAAATTTACGCGAACATCGTTGAGATCTTCGCGTTATTAAACGAACATTGTCTTCTCGACCATACTTCAATTATTTACCATGGTTTTTCCATGGGCTCGGCGCGGTCGTTTGAAATCGCCTTGCTGGATCGAGCGGCGGATGGCGCTCACATCTTTTCTTCCTTTATATCGGATTCAGGCACCGGTTTTGCCGAGTATAACGGACAGCTTCCCCCCATGCTTCAGGCCGCCGGAACCGACGCCTACGAGGGCGCGCATTTCTGGCTGTATTGCGGCGGTCAAGACCACGACGGTCAAACCTGTAGGGATATGGAAAAGATGGAACGGTTTATTGTGAGCCATGGCGGAACAGTGGACGCGTTCAATGAGTATCCTCAAGGGGGTCACGGGATTTTCAGCACGGTCAACCCCGGTAACGGGAGGTCCAATACGGAACTCGCCGCCATGCTGGATTACATCGATTCTATCGGAAACGAAAGGTAGGGAAAGAGTCATTTTATATTCATACCCCCGCGCTTTCCCCCTTGTGTTTTCCGCCATTTCGCGCTAAAAAATACACCGTTTTTGCGGCGCGAGAGCCAAATAAGAAGTGATGAATCGGGCTGGTTCACGCCTATTCCGGCTGAACGCGGTCGATTAAAATATAAATGAATCCTCTACTGGAAAAAGATTCACGGCCTCAGAGACAGGGATTCCCAACCCGTTTTATCGCGATATTACTGCTATTTTTCCTCTTTATCTCCCCGCAAACGGCCTCCGCGACCTCCCGCGAAGCCCTTTTCAGGACCATCAAGGCAAAGATCCGGTCGCGGTGCTCTTCGTATCAATCCTCTTTCGACTATGACCGCGTTCTGAGGAAGGCGCGCCGTGAATACGGAAGGTTCAGGTATCCTTCCGGCGCGAGTCCCGCCGAGAGGGACCGCGTCGCGAAACAAATTGTCGATTACGCCCTGAGTGGGATCTCCCGGTCTCTGGGCACTTTGAATCATGTTCACGCGTGCGCCCATTTCGAGGCGGCCGAGGAAACTCTCTCCAGTTACGGGGAAAACTACTTCGAGACATTGCAATCGAGGGCGAAACCCTTGCTGAAGGGCTTCTACAAAGAGGTCTTGACCCTTCAGGCAAAAACCTTGCGGAATTTTCTGAACAGCCTGGGCAAAAAAAAGTATCTGCTAAAACCTGTCGGCGAGAAAACCCGGTTGAAACTTATGGAGGCCATTCGTAAGGAAAAAGTCCTTCCCGCTTTTTCCGGTTATTCCAGGTTTACGCCACCGACTTTTATCATAGACGACATTATGGTCGAAAACCTCCTGGAGGGATCCCTGGGGGAAGGCGCCTGTCCAGCCGTTCCGCCCCCGTTTCTCGGCATTCAGACGACATTCGGGATTCCCGATATGTATAAAAAGGTGGACCCGGCGCAAAACTACGACCTCATCATTGCCCTTTTTTTCTCCCTCCCCTTCGACAAACCCTCCATCCATCTGGAGACCGCCTTGCCGGCGGGCTTTGACCCGTTTTACGAAATCGGCCCGAATTACGTCCTCCTTTACTCATTGATGAAAGGCGCCAATCTCACCTATTGGGTTTTTCATGATTACTTCGGCACGATTAATCTAACTTATTTCTGGGGCGACTGTCCTGTCAATATCAGCCTCTCGTATTGGATTATCAAGAAGCAAGAAACGAACAAAAATCGGAGCGCTTGGCGCAATAACCGGCGGGACATGGTCATCATCGCGTCCGACATCGCCCACAAGCTGTTGAACGCCTGTGAATCGGCCACATCCCATGGGCCGCCACCCTCGCGGGAAAGCTTCGTCTTCCGCCCTGTAACCTCCCCCCATATCGAAGCCGCGCCCGCCAAAAAGGACAAATGCACCTTGTCGGTTGCGGTAACGGATCGTGAGGGCCGTCCCTCAAAAGGGGTGATAATTCGCCTGAAAAAGCCTGCGTTTGGGCGTTTGTCCCGCCTGAATCTCGTCACGAACGCGGCCGGCGAGGCACGGGTCGTTTACAGCGCCCCGACCGAAAAGGAACTCAAAAAAATAGGCAAGCTCCAAATTAATGTCCCACTCGAGGCGACGGAGGTCAAGACGGGCCGATTTGGACGTGTCATGATATACATTAGGGGTAAAACCAGGGAAATCACCACGCGGGTGGCTCACGAGATTCTTCCCGCGCACCCGGATTTCTACAACACGATCAGCTTTACGCTTCAGGCGGCGAACCGGCCCGACGGCGCTCCCTACAAGGCAACCGTCAAACTAAAAAAAGACAGCCGCGGGGTCTTCACGCGGCGTCCAGGGGAAAGGGGAGGCGTTAATCGGCTCTCGATGAACCTGCGGCCAGGCAAACGATACGATTTAACCTATCACTGGTTGGGTCCTCCCAACATGCAAAAGCCCTTCAAAGAAGTCGTCACTATTGAGATCCCGGCGTTGAAATTGAGGAAGTCTGTCGATTTTTCTGTTGGAATCGATCTGTGGATCACGGCCTTTAAACGCAGCGGAGGCGATATCTTCCCCGGGATTGTCGATCCTTTTTACGTGTACGTCGGCGATCGTTTTCATCCCAAAACGGACCTTGTCAAATTGTTAAGGGGATTCTCTATCGAGAAGTTGCGTTTGAAGATAACCCAGTCATACTATCATCCCCCATCCGCCATCGCGGATTTGAAACAAAATGGTTTGTTCAGCGCGTTCCTCACGCGGCTCGAAGGCCTGCCGGGAATGCCGTTGCACAAGGCTATCATCTATAA
>JALSPC010000025.1 GCA_026986155.1 bacterium | reverse complement strand
TTTTTCAAGCTTCCCGAAAACGAACAGTGGACGGTTCACCTTCGCAGGTTTCCTGAATGTAATGGACAGCTTGGCCGTGACCGCATCATATCCCAACTCGTACGCGAGTTTTGCCACCGCCTCGTCTAGAAGTGTGGAAAGGATGCCGCCGTGGACGATACCGTCCCACCCCTGGTAAACATCCGAGGGAACGAATGTTGTCCGCAAGGTCTTTTCCCCCGGGTCGATCTTAAACCGCAAGCGCAACCCGCCCGGGTTGTCCATTCCGCAGACGAAGCACCTGTTTTCTGATTTGAGTTTCACTTCGTTCCGAACAAGCGATCTCCCGCGTCCCCGAGCCCGGGGAGAATGTAAGCGTGGTCGTTCAGTTCGCGGTCCAGGGCCGCCGCGTAAACCGGCACGTCGGGATGTGCCTCGAGCATGGCTCTGACACCTGGGGGAGCCGCCACGATGCAGAGAAACTTGATGGCCTTCGCCCCAATCTTCTTCAGGTAAGAGGTTGCCGCCACGGCTGATCCCCCGGTCGCCAACATGGGATCCACCAGGAGAAAATCCCGGTCCTCAGGCTGCTGGGGAACCTTGAAATAGTATTCCACCGGTTTGAAGGTGTCATGATCTCGATAGAGCCCGATGTGGCCGACCCGGGCCGAAGGGATCAGGTTAATGATACCGTCCACCATCCCCAGCCCCGCCCTCAGGATGGGAACCACGGTTAGCTTCTTCCCCCGGATAACCTTCCCCGTCATCTTCTCCAGCGGGGTTTCTATCTCCTTTTCCTCGAGAGGCAGGTCTTTCGTGACCTCGTAGGCCATGAGCATGGACAACTCCTCCACGAGTTCTCGGAACTTCTTCTTCGAGGTATTGATGTCTCTCAGGTACGTGAGCTTATGCTGGATGAGGGCGTGTTCGATAAGGTGTAGATTCTCAAATCTTTCCATTTGCGACTCCTTTTAGGTTCTTTCATGAATGGGGGTTATCAGGAAAATGTCATAGCACAAACTTCTTCAAAACAAAAGGTGATTGACAAACCGCCCCCTGGAATATAGGGTGTCACCCGCGATGGAATTGACCCCAGTATCACGAAAGAAGGATTTATTGATGCGCGCGTATCAACAAATGTTCGTGTGCTTCGGCCCCCGCCATTGGTGGCCGGCCGACACACCACTGGAGGTTATGGTTGGTGCGGTGCTCACCCAAAACACGGCCTGGACGAACGTGGAAAAGGCCATCGAAAACATCCGGGCCGCCGGCGCTTTAACCCTCGAAGCACTCGCAAACATCTCGGTAGAAACCCTGGCGGAATGGATTCGGCCGTCCGGCTACTACAACCTCAAGGCGAAACGCCTCAAGGCCCTTATCCTTTTCCTTCATGACACCTATGGAGGGGATTTAAAAAAGATGGCGCAGACGCCCATTCCTCTCCTTCGAAAACACCTCCTAAATGTCCACGGCATCGGTGAGGAGACCGCAGACAGCATCCTGTTGTATGCTCTGGACAAACCGGTCTTCGTGGTGGATGCTTACACCCGGCGAATCTTGAGCCGCCATCGGATGATCGAACCTAAGGCCACCTATGGAGAAATTCAGCGTCTCTTCATGGAGCATCTCCCGGAGGATGCCGCTCTCTTCAACGAATACCACGCTCTCATTGTTGAAACAGGAAAAACCTTTTGCCGAAAAACCCCGCGTTGCGCGGGGTGCCCCCTCGCGGGTCTCAACGGCGCCAACGTTGCTCCGAACATCCCACCTGATTGAGTCTCCTTTCTTTTAAAAACTTATAGGCCTAAAAATAAGCAGTCCTCAGGATATTCAACACCAATCGCGTATTTTGGAAAAAATTTTTCCTTGACAAATTTTATTTTCTTTGATATCTTATAATCATTCTAAAATTAGAGGAATTTAAATGGTTCAAGGGATCTATGAGGACATAGCTGGGACGTTGCGGAGTCATGGACTTCAGGTTACTTCGCAACGTATTCTAATTTATGACTATCTTATTCACACCCGGGAACATCCAAGCGCGCAGCAGGTTTTCGAGGACGTGTTCGAATCTTTGCCCGGTATTTCAAAAGCGACGGTCTATAACACGCTCGAGGTTTTATCAAATCACGGCCTTATTCAGAAAATTAATATAAATTCAGGGGTTACGAGATACGACGGAGACACGTCAGTCCATTCGCACCTCATCTGCACCCACTGTCATCGGATCATCGATTATTTCGATGACAGTTTTCTGGGGCTTCGCGTGCCGGAGAACCTCTGGAACGGGTTTGAGGTAAAACGGACCTGCGTGATTTTTTACGGGGTTTGTGATTCCTGTAGGGAGGAGCTTGCGGCCCAGGCAAAGGAAAAGAGAAAAGCGAGGAAGGATTGTGTCGTTCCCTTCAAAAGGGACCTTAAACAGGTCGATGCCTGGCTGACCGTGAAGACGAAAGGATAACCACTTCGGTTGGCCGGAGTCCCCGGGAACTGGAAAAGGAAAGTTTGGTAACAATTTTAACGTAACAAACACAAGCCAAGGAGGTCATGTATGGCGGAAGAAGAAGTCGTTGGGTGCGGAAAGCCGACCGGCTCCGTGGTCGGCGAACCGGCAGGTGAAACGGAACAGACAACAATGGAAACAGTTACAAAGGAGGAAGAAACAATGATGGTTAAAGTCGGTGGAAAGGCCCCAGATTTTGAGGCGCCTGCCTATCACAAAGGCAAGTTTACGAGTGTCAAGCTCTCGGATTACCTGGGTAAGTGGGTCCTTTTGTGCTTTTACCCGGGCGATTTCACCTTTGTTTGACCGACGGAATTGTCAGCGGTCGCTGACCGGTACAATGAATTCCAGGAACTGGGCGTCGAAGTGATAGCCGTGAGTGTGGACAGCATGTTCGTGCACAAGGTTTGGGACGAGGAAGAGTTGGCCAAGATGGTCGACGGTGGAATTCCCTACCCCATGGCGTCGGACGGCGCGGGGAACATTGGGAAAGTCTACGGCGTATACGATGAGGCCGGGGGCGTGGATGTCCGGGGCCGATTCATTATCGATCCCGACGGGGTCGTGCAGGCCATGGAGGTTTTGACGCCGCCCGTGGGCCGCAAGGTGGATGAGGCCCTGCGTCAGATCAAGGCCTTCCAGCACGTGCGCGCAACCAAGGGCGCCGAGGCCACACCCTCTGGGTGGGAACCCGGCAAGCCTACCCTCAAGGTAGGTCCGGACCTGGTGGGAAAGGTCTGGGAGGTATGGAAACCGTAACAAAAAAGTGAATTCAACCTGGCGGGGCGATCCCCTTTGTTTCCGTCGGGTTTTATCCATAGATGGAAGGAGATTCAAGGAATGGGAAAAGTTTTGATCGCTTATTACAGCAGGAATGGGCATACGGAATCGATGGCGAACTACATTGCCGAGGGAGTCAGGATCAAGGGATGCGAGGCGGAGGTAAAACCCATCTCCGAGATAAAGAATGAGAAGGACCTGGAGGGATACGACGCCTACATCTTTGGCTGTCCGACCTATCACAGGGACATGACGGCCAACATGAAATCGTTCCTTTTCCTGGCCGAGAAGGCCAACCTGGAGGGCAAACCAGGCGGGGCCTTCGGTTCTTACACCCACTCGGGGGACGCCCCCCTCGAGATATACGAGACCATGGAATACGTTTTCAAGATGAAGGTGACAAGCCTGGGATCATTCAGGATGAAAGAGGCGGATATCGAGAACAACATAAAATCCTGCCAGGATTACGGCGGGGTAATCTGTGAAATGATTGGTTAATTAACGGCGGGGTTGTTTGTGTCCACACAGGCAGCCCCGGCTTTTTAAACAAGGAGGTGCCGTATGCTTTATCCATTGTTTGAATGGCACGGCGTAGGGAACGGGATGCTGATGGCGATCATCGCCACCTATCACATCCTGCCCTGCCACCTTGCCACGGGTGCGTTCTGGATTACCTATGTCATGGAACGAAAGGCGTATCAGGAGAACGACGAGGGCATGCTGGAGTTCATCAAGAAATACAGCCTGCTCGTTTTGATTTTTTGCTTCGTGACCGGTTCCCTAACGGGTGCGGGGATCTGGTATGCCGCGACGCTCATAAGCCCGAGGGCCATTTCGGGCCTAATCCACAATTACGTGTGGGGATGGGCGACGGAATGGGTGTTCTTCCTCATTGAAATTGTAACCATCTATACCTACTATTACACCTTCGGAAAGATCTCCCGGAAGGCCCATCTCAGGATCGGCCTCATCTACGCCATGTCGGCATGGCTCAGCATGGTGATCATCACCGGAATCCTGGGCTTCATGCTGACACCCGGCAAGTGGTCCCAGACGGGCCTGTTCTTCGACGGGTTCTTCAATCCCAGCTACTGGCCGCAACTCTTCGTGCGGACCGCCTTCATGTTCGTGGTGGGCGGGGCCTATGCCGCCATCGTCGCCAGCTTCATGAAGGATCCGGACATCAAATCCAAGGCCATGAAGGTTGCCGCGAAGTGGGGCCTGGGCGGCCTGATCGTCGGCGGCCTGTTCACCGTCTGGTATTTCACCAAGATTCCGGCCACGGCCAAAACGATTATTTTCGAGGACCTTGCTTTCACCAAAACCATGTTCGAGATCGCCATCGCCGCCGGCGTCCTGCTCTTCATTTACTTCGGTATCTGGGGATTCATGAAATCCCGGACGGCGGGACCCATTCCGGCCATCATCGCCATGCTGGTCCTCTTCGTGGGTATCTGCGCGGGTGAGACGATGCGCGAGATGGCGCGCCGACCTTACCTGATTCCCGGTTACATGTACAGCAACCAGATGATCGCCAAGGACATGAAACCGAAAGGCGTCAAGAACGAGGTGGCCAAGTTCAACAAGGAGGGGGTCTTGAAGAACTACTACTTTGCCCCCGAAAGCGTCAAGGAGATAGACGCGTCCAACTTCATGGCAGCGGGGCGAATTCTCACGAAACTGGAGTGTATCAGCTGTCACACGGTGGAATCGACCGGTTTCTTCTCCATCCCCAAGCTGATGGTGAGGTTCGGTGCCTCGTCACCCGAGGAGGTTCACGACTTTCTCGACGCGCTGAGTGATTACGACTACATGCCACCGTTCGTAGGAACAGAGAAGGAGAAGCGGGCCATGGCCGCCTACATCGCCTCCCTGGTCAATCCAAACCAAAAGGCCGACCCCGCGTGGGTTTTGGGCAAATAACCCTTCACGCGTGTAAAGGAGGATAAAATGAATCTTGCACAAGTCTTGAATGGGTTGCGGGACCCCATGGGCGTGCCGTTTTACCCGTGGTTTTTTCAGGTGCTGATGGTATTGACCTTCGCCCTGCACATCATCTTCGTGAACCTCGCCATCGGCGGTTCGTTCATGGCGGTTTACGAGCACTACAAGAAAGGGGAAAACAATAAACGCCTGTCGCGTTTTCTTGCTCGGTCTTCCACGGTCAACCTGTCCGCGGCCGTAGTCCTCGGCGTGGCACCCCTGCTGTTCGTCCAGGTGGTTTACGATCCCTTCTGGTACGTATCCAACCTGCTTTCGGCATGGTGGGCGGTCGGGTTTCTCTGCTTCGTGACGGCGGCTTTTTTGGCCTTGTACGCCTTCTACCTGAAGCGCAACCCGGAAAGCGGCATGAAGGGGTTTGGTTTCTTCGGCTGGCTGACCTTCGGGCTGCTGCTTCTGGCCGGGTTCTCCATGCATCTTCTTTCGGTGCAGTTCCTGGAGCCGGAGAAGTGGAAATTGTGGTATCTTTCTGGAAATATCATGAACACGAGCGGCACGACGGTTTATGATTTTCGGATCTCTCGGTATCTCCACTTCATTATTCCCTCGTTCGCCATCACGGGCGTGTTCATGATGCTCTACGGGTGGTTTTTCAGACAGCGCCAGGACATGGACAAGGAGTATCTCCACTGGGTGGCGGTCTCGGGGGCCAAAATGGCCCTGTGGGCGACGATCATCCAGATCATCATCGGGTTCTGGTGGCTCTTTTCCCTGCCGAAGAACCTGAATTTCACGTCGAATGCCTTCCTCTGGATCGGGGTGATTTTAGGGGTGATTTTCTTCCTTGTTCTCATGGCCGCGCAGAAGGACCCGGAGAAATACGCGGTTCTCTCCGCCCTGTTCGCCTTCCTGGCGGTCCTGGGTATGGCGGTTTCGCGCGAGGTCTTGCGGATGGTCTACCTGGGGAAATTCAACTACTCCATCTATACCTACAAGCTGAATATCCACTGGGGCAGCACGGCGCTGTTCCTGTTGACCTTCGTCATGGGGATCATCGTCATGGCGTATCCGTTGACGGTCGCCTGGAAATTGGGCAGATACGGGACAACCAGCAAGGAGGGTGCGTAAAATGGAAGAGCTTGAAAAATTCGGAAAGCTGGCAACGGGCCTGATGGTGGCATGGTTCATCGTCGTCGCGGGATTCGGCATTGTCCTGTCCCTGATGAATGGAACCTTCTTTTAGATAGGCCGCAGTGACTGTCGGGCGGGTTGTTCAAATGGGGCAGCCCGCCCGGTTTGAGAACACCTTGATTTTTTCCCGTCAATCCTCTATGGAGGGTGTGTAGAACGGGAAACCGAAAATAACCAAAGAAAAGGAGAAAAAGATGGATAAGTACGTATGCCAGGTTTGTGGTTATGTGTATGACCCGGAACAGGGAGACCCCGAGAGCGATATCGCCGCTGGGACCTCATTCGATAATCTTCCCGAGGACTGGGTTTGCCCCGTCTGTGGCGCCGGCAAGAGCGAGTTCGAAAAGGAGGAATAATCCGTGAAACCCATTGAAATCAAGCCCGGCGTCTATTTCGTCGGGGCCATCGACTGGGACCGCCGTCTTTTCGACGACTTGGTTCCCCTCCCGGACGGGACGAGCTACAACGCCTTTCTGGTAAAGGGGAGTGAGAAGACGGCACTCATCGACACGGTCGATTTTCACATGGCCGACGTCCTTTTCGACTATCTGGAGGGCGTGGATCATATCGATTACATCATCGCCCACCACGGGGAGCAAGACCACTCCGGGACGCTTCCAAGGATTCTCGAGAAATACCCGGAGGCGAAGGTCTACCTGAGCCCCAAGGCCAAGGGGATCTTTATGGATCTCCTGCACCTTCCCGAGGAGACCTTCGTGACGGTCCAGGACCGGGAGACCCTGTCGCTCGGCGACAAGACCATCGAGTTCATCCACGCCCCGTGGGTCCACTGGCCGGAGACCATGTTTACCTACCTGCAGGAGGACAAGATCCTCTTCACGGCGGACTGCTTCGGGTCGCACATTGCCACAAACGAGCTGTTCGTGAAAGACGAGGGCATCGTTCACGAGGCGGCCAAGCGCTACTTCGCGGAGATCATGATGCCGTTTTCCGGCGTTATCAAGCGGAACATGAAGAAGATCGAGGACCTGGAGATCGACATCATCGCCCCGGATCACGGCCCCCTCTACAAGCATCCCGAGTTTATTCTCGAGGCCTACCGCCACTGGGTTTACGACGATCCCAAGAACGAGGTCGTCATTCCCTACGTCTCCATGCACGGAAGCACCAAGGTCATGGTGGATCACCTGACGGCGGCCTTGACGGAACGCGGCGTGACGGTCAGGCTCTTCAACCTCAGCGAAGGAATCATCGACATTGGTAAGCTGGCCATGGCCCTGGTGGATGCCGCGACCATCGTGATCGGCACCCCGACGGTCCTTACGGGCCCGCATCCCAACGCCGCCCACGGCGCGTTCATCGTCAACGCCCTCCGTCCCAAGGTGAAATACCTCACTGTCATCGGGTCTTACGGGTGGGGAACCAAGGCGGTGGATGTCCTGAAGGGAATGCTTTCGAATCTCGGCAAGGCGGAATTCCTCGACCCCATCATTGTCAAAGGCCTGCCCCGCGCGGACGACCTGAAGACGATCGAGGCCCTGGCTGAAACGATCGCGAAAAATCACGAGGCGCAGAGTTTCGCGTAACATTTTAATATGCTTTAAGTATCGCCAGGGGCCGGGAAACCTCCCGGCCCCTCGTGTGTCCGGTCGTTTTTTTTCTTGACAACCCCCAACGGGAGTGGTAGGAGTTTAGCTGTCTGAAAATAGACGGGTGATTCCGCAGGTAAAGGGAAACCGGTGCGAATCCGGTGCGGACCCGCCGCTGTAACCGGGGACGAACCCCGCGAGAAACCACTGTCCCGCACAAGCGGGATGGGAAGGCGCGGCAAGTAGAGAGATCCGGGAGCCAGAAGACCTGCCTGTGGAAGGAGCCATGATCCTCGTGGAGTGGGATCGAGGGCTTTTTTAGTGGATGAAAAACGGCATCCCCTGGGCGTTCGGTCCCGGGGGATTTTTTTGTCCGAGCAGGGGAATAGGGACCATTGAAGGTCCCATGAAATGGAAAAGGAGGTGTGTGAACATGAAGACGGGCGCAATATTGTACGTGGCGGGGGAATCCGCGTTGGATGAGACCGTGGACGCCGGCAGCATCGCGAAGGAACTCGGCATTGCCGCGGACAGGGTGGAAATGGTCTCGGCCACGCGGGGATACGAGGACGTCATCGACGCGTGGTGGATGTTGTTGACCCGGGGCATGAAACGGGTGGTGTGTTTCATGGTTTCGAGCATGGACGGGAAGCATTTCAAACTCGTGTCACAGCCGCTGCGGCTGTGCGGATGAAAGGAGGATAACGAGAAAATGGGAAAGATGAAGAAAGGGGTCATCCTGATCCTGACGGGACTGTTTATCGGTTTTCCCGGCGCCCTTTTTGCCGGGGGAGGGGATCTTTCCGCCATCAAGGCTGAGATCGAGGCGATGAAGGGTCGGCTCAAGGCCCTGGAGAACCAGTTGGTGAAGCAGCAGCAGGTGATAGAGAAACAGAACAAGCTCATCCAGTCCTACGAGAAGGCCCTGAAAAAGCAGGAAACCGAACTGGAGGCCCAGAAGAAGGAAGTGGCCGGCCAGAAAGAGGTTCTCGCGAAGCAGGGCAAGGAGACCAAGGCCCTTTCCGCCCTCGAGGCGGTTTTGAGTCACATGGAATTCTCCGCCGACGTCACCGGCATCGTCCAGGGCACTTCCAACATGGATGACGGTGATTCCACCGACGGGGCCTATACCTTCGATTTCGGCATCGCCACCCATTTCGGGGGTTACGGCAGCTTCTACGTTCACCTGGAAGGGGGTGACGGCGAAGGTCTCAACAACGACGTGCCCAGCTTCAGCGTTCCCAACTACGATGCCTACGCGACCCTGAACAACGCCAACGAGACCGACCTGACCATCTCCGAGGCCTACTACGAGTTCAATCTCTTCAAGGAGAAGGTGACCTTCGACGTGGGGAAAATGGACATCAGCGTTCTGTTCGACGAGAACGAGGCGGCGGGGGACGAGACGACCCAGTTTCTCTCCAACATCTTCGTCAAGAGCATGGGACTGACCATCCCCGAGCCGGACAACTTCTACTGCCCGGCCATGATGGTGAAGATCGACCCCATCGACCTCATCGAGCTGCGCCTCGTGGGGGCCTCGGTGGAGGATAACGACTGGGAAGACCTTTTCACGCACGCCTTCGGAGCGGCGCAGGTCAACTTTCGACCCAGGTTCAAGGGGCGACAGGGGAACTACCGGTTCTACGCCTGGATCGACGGCCGGAACCACGTCAAGAACAGCCGCCTTGCGCTTATTACAGATAGCTACAAGGATCCCCGCGCGGACGAATACCAGGCCGGCTTCGGCGTGAGCTTCGACCAGGAACTGACCGACAATCTCATCGCCTTCTTCCGTTACAGCACCACGGACGACGACCTTGCGTCCTGGAGCGACGGCCACTGGGAGATGATCCCGTTCAACCAGGTCTGGTCGGCCGGTTTGCAGGTATCGGGAGCTTACTGGAAGCGGAAGGACGACGCGGTGGGGCTGGCCTTCGGGCAGACCATCCTGACGGACGACTATAAGGACGCCAACGACCACACGGCCAACGAGAACTACGTGGAGGCTTACTACCGGTGGCAGCTGCACGAGCGGTTCGCCCTGACGGGAGACTTCCAATGGATACAGAACGCGGGCGGCAATTCCGACGCCAGCGACATCTTCATCTTCGGCCTCAGGTCGCAGTTGGATTTCTAAACGGAAAACGGGTAAAAAAAGGAGTGAGTGAACAATGAAAAAATGGAGTTTCATCTTTTTTGCGGCTGTGGTAGGGTTGGCCGTTACGACAACGGGATTTGCCATGGGGAAACTGCCAGATAAAAAGGCCATCGTGCTGGCCGACTTCGGAACCACCTACCTCTCGGCTCTGAAGGCCATCACCACGATTCAGAACGAGGTAAAGAAGGACTTCCCAAACATCGAGGTGCGGATGGCCTTTACCTCCAACATCATCCGCAACATCTGGCACAAGCGCCGGCAGGATGCCGCCTTCATGAAGGAACACGGCAAGAATCTGAAGGAGTTCCTCTCTATCAAGGGGCCCCTTGCCACCATCGCCGACCTGCAAGACGAGGGGTACCGGACCATCATTGTCCAGCCGTGCCATATCTACTCGGGGGAGGAATATGCCGACCTCCGCTCTTATGTCAACGGCCTGAATACCATCCACACCATCAAGGCCAAGTACATGCCCTTCGTGAAGCTGGCCATCGGCCGTCCCGCCCTGGGAACCTACGGCCCGGCGCACGATTACCACGAGGACATGGAAACGGCGGCGAAGGTTCTGAAAGACGACGTGGCTCTGGCGGGGAAGGAGAAGGCCGCCCTGGTCTACATGGGGCACGGCAATGAATACTACAGCACGGGCATCTACGCCGAGTTCCAGCAGGTCTTGCGCAAGATGTATCCCGGCGTCAAGATCTTCATGGGAACGGTGGAAGGTTTTCCCTCCCTGGACGATGTTCTCGCGGGGTTGAAACACGCGAAGATCAGGAAGGTTGTTCTGAAGCCCTTCATGGTCGTGGCCGGCGACCATGCCAACAATGACATGGCGGGTGACGACAACGATTCCTGGAAGAACCAGATCAAGAAACTGGGGATCCGGGTGGTTCCCATCCTTCACGGTTTGGGAGAAAACCGGGCATGGGCGCGCATCTACGTGCGCCACATCAAGGACGCGGCGAAGGATAACGGGATTGAACTCAAGTAAACAATGAAAACGGTAACAAGGGACGCCCCGAGCGGACGGCGGGGCGTCTTCATCTTTTTTCTGCTTGCTGGAATTTTCCTTATCGTCATCCTCACCTCGGCGGGGATGGGATACATCCGGATTGCCCCGCTGGCGGTGCTGAAGATTATTCTCGCGAAGGTGCTCGGTCGGCCCGACTTTCTAAAGGGACTCGACACGGTCTTTCCTTATGTCGTCTGGGACGTCCGGCTGCCGCGCATCCTGACGGCGGCCATCGTGGGGTGCGGCCTGTCCATCTCCGGCGTGATCTTTCAGGGGATCCTCTTAAACCCCCTGGCCGATCCCTATACCCTCGGCGTCTCGGCGGGCGCCGCCTTTGGCGCGGCCATCGCCCTCCTGGTGGAAATCCCCCTTTTGGGATTCTACGCGGTGCCGCTGTTCGCCTTCGCGGGGGCCCTCCTGACCCTGCTGTTCGTCCTGTCCATCTCCTCGTTCGAGGGACGCATCGCCTCCAACAACCTCATCCTGGCCGGTATCATCGTCGCCACCGTCCTCTCGGCGGGCATCAGCTTTATCAAGTACGTGGCGGACGAACAGGTCAGTGTCATTATCTTCTGGCTCCTGGGAAGTTTCAATTCCCGAACCTGGCTCGACGTGGCCCTGACCTTCGGCATGGTCGTGGCCGGGGGAGGCTTCTGCCTCTACTTCGCCCGGGACTTGAACGTCATGGCCCTGGGGGACAGGGTGGCGGTGTCGCTGGGGGTTCAGGCCAACAGGACCCGGACGGCCCTCCTGGTGGCGGCCTCCCTTATCGCCTCTGTCTGCGTAGCCGTCTCCGGTATCATCGGATTCGTGGGCCTGGTGATTCCCCACCTCATGCGTTTCATCATGGGCCCGGATAACCGAGTCCTGATACCCACCTCCGCTCTCCTGGGCGGCATTCTCCTGTTGTCCGCCGACACCGTGACCCGCGCCGTCCTTCCCCACGAGATCCCCATCGGCGTCCTGACGGCCCTCATCGGGGGCCCCGTTTTCTGCTATATCTTTCGTAAGAACCGGAGGAGGCTCATCCATGGCTGACGCCCTCTTCCACCTGCGGGATGTCTCCTTCGCCTTCGGGCCGAGGGAGGTGATCAGAAACCTCACCTGGCGCCTCGCCCCGGGACACTTCTACGGCATCGTCGGACCCAACGGCTGCGGGAAGACCACTCTCCTCATGCTCATGATGGGATACTATGCCCCCCAGCGGGGGGAAATCCTCTTCGAAGGCCGCCCCGTCGGGACATACCGGCGGCGCGCCCTCGCCACGAAGATGGCCCTGGTCCCCCAGGATTTCACCATCAACTTCGATTTCAGCGTCTTCGACATCGTCATGATGGGGCGGTATCCCCACATCCCCCGGTTTTCGTCCCCCGTCCGCGGGGAGATTGAAAAGGTGAGAGGTGTCATGGCGGAGATGGGAATCGAGGGCCTGGCCGATCGTTCCGTCATGGCCCTAAGCGGGGGGGAGAAACAGCGGGTGGTCTTCGCGCGGGCCCTGGCGCAGGATACGTCCGTCCTGTTTTTGGACGAGGCCACCTCCAACATGGATATCCAGCACACCCTGCACGCCCTGGCGCGCGTCTCCGACCGCGTCTCGGGGGGGAGAACCGCCATCGGGGTCTTCCACGACCTGAACCTCGCCGCCATGTTCTGCGACCGTCTCGTCTTCATGACGGCCGGACAAATCGCGGTCTCCGGAGAGACCGGGAATGTCCTGAACGAGACGGCCATCGCCCGGGTCTTCGGTGTCGAAAGCAGGGTCGTCCGACACCCCCTCACGGGCGGGATACAGGTGCTTTTTCACAAGGAGAGCCGTTCATGAGAACAATCCACCGGACCATCGGGTTTCTCTGCCTGTTCCTTTTTCTGGGCGTCACCGCCGCGGGCGCGGTGGTGATCGTGGACGCGGGCGGGAAACGGGTAACCGTTTCTCCCCCCTATCACCGCATCATTTCCCTCTACGGCGCCCACACAGAAAACCTCTTTTCCCTGGGGCTGAACAAGGAGATCATCGGGGTTTCCCGTCACGAGGCCTATCCGCCCGCGGCCACCCGGAAACCCGTTTTCAGCTACCACGAGGACGCGGAGAGATTCATCGCCGCCCGCCCGGACCTGGTCCTGGTGCGCCCCATGATTACGCGGGGTTACCCCGCCCTCATGCGAAAGCTCCGCGCGGCGGGCATCACCGTCGTCTCCCTTCAGCCCACCAGCGTGGACGGGATGCTGACCTACTGGAAGACCCTCGGGCTCTTGACAGGGAGAGGAAAGGCGGCCGCCCGGATGATCGCCCGCTTCGAGGCAGGGATCGCGAGGATAAAGAAGATGGTTGCCGGGATACCGAAAGACAAACGGAAGCGGGTCTATTTCGAGGCGATCCATAGCCGCATGAAGACCTTTGCCCCGAACGCCATCGCCATGTTCGCCCTGAAGACCGCGGGTGGCATCAACGTGGCCGCCGACGCGAAGGCGGTGCGCGGAACCAACATCGCCGAATACGGCAAGGAACGGATTCTCTCCCACGCCGACGAGATCGACGTCTTCCTGGCCCAGCGGGGGGCCATGAACCGGGTCACACGGCGGAAGATCCTGGAGGAGGGAGGTTTCAAGGCCATCAAGGCGGTACGCGAGGGACGCATCTACATCATCGACGAGAAGATCATTTCCCGGCCTACCCTGCGGCTTGTGACCGGCATCTACGAAATCGGCCGCTTTCTCTATCCGGAAACTTTCAACGATGTCTCGAACCTGCGGGCAAAAAAGCTCCTGACACGCGCCCAGTTCGCGGAGATGATTGTCAAGGTGACGGGGATTCCCATCAAGACGCCGAGCTACCGCCACGACATCCTGAAACGGCGCAAGGGGAGCCATTGCTACGGGGATTACCGGGACGTGGATTACACCTCCGAGGCGAGCGCCTACATCGAAACAGCGGTCGCGCGCGGTCTCTTTCGGAACGCAGGCGGGAGGCGATTCTTCCCCTTAAAGCCGATTCTAAGAGGGGACGTGGCCTACGGGATTTTTATGAAATTCGACCTTCCCGAGGCCAGGCCCGTGAAGATTTCGGATATCCCGGAAGACGATCCGCTCTATCCCCAGGCCGCCGCCGTCGCGGGACTGGGCATCATGAAACTGAACCAGGGAAAATTCGCGCCCGGGCGTGTCGTTTCGGGCGAAGCCGCCTACCAGGCCCTGAAAAGGGCGGTTGCGGTGACGGAAAGGAAGTAAACGCCATGGAAAAAAGGTATGGAACATTATACGGGATCGGGGTCGGTCCCGGGGACCCTGAACTGATGACCGTCAAGGCGGTTCGCATCCTCAAGGGTGTTGGCGTGGTCTTTACGGCGGCCTCCACGAAAAACGATTACAGCACCGCCTACCAGATCGCCCGGCGCTACGTCCCGGAGACGGCAGAGGTCGTTCCTTTGCCCTTCAAGATGACCACCCGGCACACGGCCCGGCGTCAGGCGCGGGAGAAAAACGCCAAGAAGGTCCTGCCCTACCTGGAAACGGGGAAAGACGCCGCCTTCCTCACCCTGGGGGACCCCCTTACCTATTCCACCTTCAGTTACCTCGCCCAGGCCTTGAAGGAGATGGAGCCGCGGGTGACCATTCGCGTCGTTCCGGGGATTACCTCCTACCAGGCGGCGGCCGCCCGGCTGCTCGTTCCCCTCTGCGAGGGGGAGGAATCTCTGCTTGTCGTCTCTGGCGCCATGGGCGGCGAGGCCCTGAGAAACCTCGCGGGCGACGTGGACAACATCGTCATGCTCAAAACCTACAAGAACTTCGGTGACATCGCGAAAACCCTCGAAGGCCTGGGTCTCCGGGACAGGACGGTCGGCATCAGCCGGTGCGGCCTGGAAGGGGAGGCGATTATCGAGGACATCGGCCGCTTTGAGAACACCCATCCCCCTTACTTTACCCTCTTGATCGTGAAGACGAAACGGGAAGAGTCCTGAACCTGTTTTATCCTTGAGGAAGCTGGCAATATTCAACGCCAGATTTCTCAGAAGGTTTGCCTTTATTTGACAAAGCAGGCTATTATTCTATTAACTAAGATCCGTTTAATGGGTTCTTCGCTATTTCAAGTGGGTGAATCGAAATTGAGCTTGCCGGCGATGAGGTAAATCATGGCAATGAGATTCTTGGGTGTTCTATAACCTCTCGCTCTTGCCTTGGCGGCCTGAATCAAGCTGTTGATGCCTTAGAGAATTCCGCTGCTTAGGTTCGATTTGAACCATTGAAGAACGCCGGTCCAATGCCGCTTGATGGTATAGGCGGCATCAATAATCGGTTGAAGCCAACTGTGGGTCGCCCAGAAAAACCACCTCTTCAACCATGACTCAGCTAAGTCAGGGGGCCGGTTACATATTTCCTGTAAGGCCAACTTGATATGATACGCCCTGCTGGTCTTAAGATTCAACTTTTTCAAGAAAAGGCTTTTAAGTTTGGTTATTTTTTAAATGGTCGGGATTTTTCAGCCAAATGTAACGAGAACGCGCAAGTTCCGGGTGGGTCTTCTGCTCTTCTCTGTGTACCTGGTCCACGGCCTCATGGATGCCCTTCATGATGTGGAACTTGTCAAATGTCAATTCCGCGCCCGGGAAGTTGTCTTCAACACTCTTAATAAAGGCAGGGGACATATCACAGCACATTTGCTTGATGTTTTACGCTTTGCCGTCATGGTCCAAAGGATCGTTCTTAAACCCGGCCAAGGTAGAGGCACCCTTGCCTTCTGTGGCAAACATGACTCTCGGCACACTGAGATCAACAAACAGGCTGACGTAGTTGTGTCCTCGCTTGCTGGCCGTTTCGTCAAACCCAACCTCGCTGACGTCGGAATAATCGGCATGGTCACGACCTTTCTCGACATAGTGGTGGATGAACCACCATAGCCGGGTGTCATGCTCGACTACAAACTGAGCAAGGGTATTCACGGGCATCGCTTTGGTAAGCGTCATGATGTATGCCTCAAATAAGAGGGTAAATCCGCTTCCGGGACGAGCCCACGGCACCCCAATAAGGTGAACGGCTCCACAGTGTTTGCAACGAACACGCGGGACCTTCGCGGTTAAATAGGCCTCGTGTTGAAAAAAGTTCAGACGCCCCCGGTCCTTTTGACTGTGTCTTAGACTTTGAGACCCTCGCGACTGTAGACAGGATATCTAAACATGCACCGTCGAGGAAAGACAAGGGTGATGTCAAGCTCGAAGGATTCTTGACATGATGAGACAAATCTATGTATATATGAATTAGGCTTTCAATAGTTTTTTTATGGTGAAAAAATGAACGGATTTAAGACCTTCCTTAATTTTACGAGAAAAGTTCTTCATCATCTGGATGAGATCTTGCATATCTTGATTGCCTTTATGTTGGTTGGGCTTGTTTTCTGCATGGCGTATTATACGATTACCCATTTCAAGGCATTTACGCCGGAGGCGGCACTGCCCATTATCGACGATATCATGTTGATGCTGATTATCCTGGAACTTCTGTGGCCTGTTTTGAAATTCCTCAGGCGTGAAAAATTTTCTCTTAGTCCTTTTATTTATGTTGGAATTATTTCCGGCGTCCGGCGAATTTTAACTATCGAGGCGAAGGCATCCATCGCCCATCATGAAAGTTACTATTCCCTTATCGAGATAGGAGTGAGCGTGGGCGTGGTATTGGTTTTGGGGGTTGTTCTCCTTCTTTACGAAAAGGCGGGGGAATGCCGGATCGACGAGGAGGAGTGATGGCGCTGACGAAGGCTCCAAAACCCTGGCGCCGGCGGTTTTGAGTTCCAGTTCATGAGCCCATGAAACAGAGATTTGTCCCTTATCCCGATGAGATCCGGGTAAGCGATTCCCGCCGCCGGTTTGCCGTCGTTATTCGCACCCCTTTTCTTCCTTTTTTTGGGGAAGAACTCAGTGGGCCGGATCCCTATGAAGAGATAGTGAGAATGAAGGGTCGCCTCCTTAAGCATGAAAAGCGAACGGAAATCCAGGTGAGAGAGGAGGCAGATAAGGGATTTTTTCTAAAGCATTATTTCTATTCAGGTTTTTCCAAATGGAAAACGTGTTTTAGCCGGATGCCTAAATCTCAGAGGGAATACCTTGCCCTTGGATATTTGAAAAGCTTGGGTATCCCAGCGGTGGAGCCCGCAGGATGGGGAGCGCGCCGGGACGGCCTTGGGCGCGTCGAAAGGTGTTTTATCATTACGGCAAAGGAAAATCACGCGAGCGATTTTCGCGCCTGGTTGAGGCAAATGGAAACGAAGGCCCAGTTCCAGGCGCGGGCGGCTGTCATACTCCGTAGTCTTGCGGGATTCTTGAGAGCGATCCACGAGCGTGGTTTTTTTCTCCTTCGCCCCAACACCAGAAATGTGCTGATACGGCAACCGGACTCCCCGGTTCCCGAGGTTCTGTTTCTCGATCAGCCCTATGCCCGTTTTCTTTCGGGACCGGCGGCGCGGTGGGGCCAGTTGAAGGATCTTTCAACTCTTCTTGGCGGAGCGCTCAGGCATCTGGACGAAAGTGTCCTCTCAGACTTCTTCGATGTCTATCTGCCGGATCCCCTTGGTGGGGCGCCGGAGGTATTCCATGATCACCTGAAGCTGGCTATAAGAGCCCGGGAGAGCGAGCACAGGATGAAGAAACTGTTCCTCCAGACACGGGCCCTCCTGCCTGTTTTTCTGGACAAATCCTGAGAGAAAGGTTACAAGAGGACGTATGGACAAAGAGATTCTCAACCATTACAACAGCTCCCGGGGCGCCCAAAGTTACGCGCGGAAGTTTGAAAAACATTGGTCGGAGAGAATAAACAATCGGCATGAGCAACGCTTGCTTGAGCGACTTATGCGCGCGATCTCCGAATCGGTTCCTTTTGAAAGAGCCTTGGATCTGCCTTGTGGCTACGGCCGGCTCATGCCTCTTCTGAAACGTCATGCCCGGCGAGTCATCGAGGGGGACTGGAGTCTTCCTCTCCTCAGGATCGCCCGAGAGAACCAGCGGAAGGATGCCGCGATTCATATGGCAGATGGGTATGTCCGCGCCACGGCTCTTGCCATGCCGTTTGACGATCAGGCGTTCGACGTGGTATTGTCCGTGAGGCTATGCCACCATATCCGGGAGCGCTCCGAGCGTCTCAATTACGTCAGGGAACTGCTTCGCATCAGCGACAAATGGGTGATT
>JALSPC010000024.1 GCA_026986155.1 bacterium | reverse complement strand
CCTGCGGGGAGAGGGGGCTTTTAATCCCGAGACGACTTCGCTCGACCCGGAGACGGGACAGGGTGTTCCCTACACGACCTACGCCTTCGCGTCCCAGGCGAGCCTCGTGGAGGTGGACCTGGTGACGGGACAGGTCGGGGTGGTAAGGACGGTGAGCGCCCACGACGTGGGCAAGGCGGTCAACCCGGCGAACGTGGAAGGCCAGATCTTCAGCGGGGTTGCCATGGGTATTGGGATGGGCCTGTTCGAGCAGTTTTATCCGCGGAAGACCCGTTCCCTCGACACCTACCTCATCCCGACCGCCATGGACGTCCCGGAGGTCACGCCCGTCATCGTGGAGGTTCCGGAACCGACGGGCCCCTTCGGCGCTAAAGGGGTGGGCGAACCCGCTCTCATCCCCACCGCGCCGGCCATCTTAAACGGTATTCACCAAGCGACGGGCTGGTGGGTCAACCGGATCCCGGCGGACCTGGAAACCATCAGGGGATTGACGTCCCAGGCAAACGGGGACGTGTCGGAGACATCATCGCAAAAATAACGGAACTTTTAACCTGCTTGGAGGTGCATCATGGGTAAAATGTTGATACGGAATATTGGAACGCTCGTGTCCGGAGACGTTTCGGACCCCATCCTGGACGCGGATTCGATTCTCGTGTCGGACGGCATCATCGGGGCCGTGGGATCGGATCTCTCGGCCGAGGGCGTGGATATCATCATCGACGCCCAGGGAACCACCGTGACCCCCGGCCTGATCGATTCCCATTGTCACGTGGTTATCGGGGACTTTACGCCGCGGCAGCGGATGCTCGATTTCCTGGACAGCGAATTGCACGGCGGGGTGACACAGGTGATCTCCGCCGGTGAGGTGCACCTGCCCGGGCGTCCCAAGGACGCCGCCGGCGTCAAGGCCCTTGCGATTCTCGCGGCCAAGGCCTTCGACAACTTCCGGCCCGGCGGCATCAAGGTTCGAGGCGGCGCCCTGATCCTGGAGCCGGGACTGACGGAAGAAGACTTCGCCGAGATGGCCCGGGAAGGGGTCAAGACGGTAGGGGAGATCGGTCTCGGCAAGGTCAAGAAACCGGAGGACGCGGCGCCCATGGTGGCGTGGGCCAAGAAATACGGAATGACCGTGATGATGCACACGGGGGGGACCTCCATCCCCGGGAGTTCCGTGGTGACGGCGGACCAGGTCATCGCCACGAACCCCGACGTGGTCTCCCACCTCAACGGCGGTCCCACCTCCGTCTCCCCGGAGGAAGCAAGAAAGATAGTCATGGAGACCGACCTGGTCTACGAAATCTCCCACTGCGGGAACCCCAAGATGATCCTGGAGGTCTGCCGCCTGACCCGTGAGAAGAACGCGTATCACCGGGTGGTCATCGGCAACGACCACCCCTCCGGGACGGGCGTGGTGCCCCTCGGAATCCTGAGGGTCCTGAACATGATCGCCTCCATCGGCGAGATTCCACCGGAGATTGCCGTCTGCATGGCCTCGGGAAACACGGCCCGGGTCCACAAGCTGGACAGTGGCTTCATCGAGCCTGGAAAGGCGGCGGACCTGGTCATCATGGACGCCCCCATGGGGTCGGTGGGAGACGACGCGCTAGCCGCCCTGGCCGCCGGCGACATCCCCGGGGTTTCCAAGGTCATCGTGGACGGGGAGATCAAGGTCCAGAAGAGCCGGAACACCCCGCCGCCGAAGCGGGCCGCCACGCTGTGAAGGCTTTGTTTAAATGAAGGTGAATCCGGAAAAATGCAAGGGATGTGGGTTCTGCGTGGAGGTCTGTCCCCTGGAACTCGTTTCTTTGCGGGAGAAGATCGCCGCCATCGCCACGGGCTGCGTGGACTGCCAGGCCTGCGTGAAGGTCTGTCCCGCGGGGGCCATCGACAGCGATCCGAAGCTCCCAGAGGGGACGATCCAGTGTGACGCCTGTCCCGTGGGGTGCCGCATCCCGCCGGGAATGACCGGCGCGTGCCGGAGGTTCGTCAACAAGGACGGCCGTAAGGTTCGGACCACCCGGTTGCACACCTATGGCGACGTGGCGGGCCTCCTCAAGCCCCTTTGGGCAAAGGAGATCCAGTCACCCCTGATAACGGGCATCGGTGCCGGGACCACCTACCCGGACTACCGTCCCGCCCCCTTCATCGTGAAGGGCGAGGTGGAGGGCGTTGACGTGGTCACCGCCGTGACCGAGGCGCCCCTGAGCTACAGCGGCGTCAAGGTAAAGATAGACACGGACGAGCCCATCGGCGAGGAGGGGGCGGCGGTCTACCTCGGGCGGCACAAGGTGGGGCACGTAACCACGGAGGAATACGGTTCCAAGATGCTCTCCCTCGGGGGCGCCAACCTCCTGACAGGGAAAGACGGTTTCGTCGTGGCGCGGGTGGTGTCTGATATCGCCAACCGGAAAGCGGTGACGCTCCGGGTCAAGGACGGCGCGGAATTGACCCTCGAGGTGGGACGGTCCCCCGTCATTGACGGCCGGGTCATCGAAAAGATGCGCGTGGGTTGCGGCAGCGCCTCCATGGGTTTGTTCGCGCCCCACTTCCGTCACGCGGCCGATGAGGTCATCGTCATCGATTCCCACGTCACGGGGGTCTTCACGGAACACACGGCGGGCAGGTATCTCGGTGCCCCCTTCAGCGGGGTTCGCCTGCGGTTCAAGAAGAGCACGCCGGGGCGCTACTTCGGGGACCACGGGAAGGGATGGGGCGGTACCAGCGTCGAGGATCCCGTCTCCCTCGTGGCGGATATCGACCCAAGACACGCCAAACCGGGCATGACCATTCTTTTCACGGAGACCACCGGACAAAAGGCGAAACTGGTTCGGTGGAAGGGAGACCTGTCTTTCGAAGAGATCCCCCTGACGGATGCGGCCCGCAATGCCGTAGAGCAGATCCGCCGGACGAGCCAGCGTTCGCGGGTCTCGGCGGTCTACGTGGGAGGATGCGGCGGAAGCGCCCGCGTCAGCGTGGTCCTCTACCCGGTAAAGCTTACCGAGGCCGTCCACGAAAGAAGGACGAAGCTCACCGTGGGCGGGGCCACGCCGTTCATCTTCCCCGGCGGCGGCATTACCTTCATGGTCGACGTGGAGGAGGTGAAGACCGGGGCCTTCACGTGGGTGCCCACCCCTGCCACCGTGGCGCCCCTCGAATTCACCATGACCCTGGAAGACTACGCGGCGATGGGAGGCTACATGGACGCCGTGATGGACGAAGAGGCCCTGTCGGCATGGCTCAACGGGAACGGGGAACACCCATAGGAGTTGCCTCATGACAGGAAGCCAACCGTCCACCGCCTCGTTATCTTTCTCTCGCGGAGAAAAAGGCATGGTCTTGTCGGCACGGTTCCAGGTTTCCCACGGCCCCATGGAACTCGGCATCCAGGTGACGGGACGTGAATCGGCCGTGTTACAAGCGGGGGGGATGGTTTCACCGTGGTCTCAGGGGCTTCTCGAGGAGATCCGTTCCGTGTTGCCTCTTCTGAAGATGCGGGGGGAGACGTTGCCGGTGAAGGCACGCTGGCCCCGGGTGGTTAAGCGGATGGTGCGGGCCGTTCAGGCCGTCGACGGAAAGGAATTGACCCCTATGGCGGCGGTGGCCGGGGCTGTCGCCGATGAGATGCTCGCCCGATTGCGCGAAATTCCGGAGGGTTTTTTTTCCAGAATCCTCGTGAACAACGGGGGGGATATGGCCTTGTTCTCCCCGGGCGCGCCGGTCACCATCGGGATTAGAGGAACGGGACGGAACGGGACCGCCATGCGGAACATGACTGTATCCGGAGGGGGTGTGGCCACGAGCGGCTGGCGGGGCAGAAGTTTCAGCCGCGGGATCGCCGATGCCGTGGTGGTGGTGGCCGACTCGGGCGCCGTGGCGGACGCGGCCGCCACATTCATCGGCAACCGCGTGGACGTGACAGGCGTCGCGGCGTCGCGGCGGCGCGCCTCGGAACTGGACCCCATGACGGATATCCCCGATGTCATGGTCACCGTTTCCTGCCCCCCACTGAAAAAGGAGGAAAAACAGGCCGCTCTCGACAACGGCCGGGCCGCCGTTCTGCCCTTGTTGGAGAGGAGCATCATCCGAGGCGCGGGGCTCTACCTGCAGGGAGAATCGGCGGAATTGGGCGGCGACACCGTAAACTTCAAATAATTACAAGGAGGTAAGTATCATGGAGATTCGCAAGATGTTAACCGTGGTGGAAGAGATTCGTGAGGAAATGGGTAAAAAGGTGGATCCTCCGCACCGGAAGGCGGCGGCCATCGCCGTCATCAAGAACCCCTTCGCGGGCAAGTACCAGGAGGACCTATCCGAATTGATGGGGTACGGCGAGCAGTTGGGAAGCATGTTGGGAGAACTGGCGGTGAAGGCCCTGGGGATCCCCAAGGAAAAATCTGAGAGCTATGGAAAAGGCGCCATCGTGGGACTGAACGGGGAACTGGAGCACGCGGCGGCCATTTTGCACCCCAAACTGGGCAAACCCTTCCGCGAGGCACTGGGCGGTGGTAAGGCGATTATT
This sequence comes from bacterium, assembly GCA_026986155.1. Classification (GTDB taxonomy): domain Bacteria; phylum Desulfobacterota; class S145-22; order S145-22; family S145-22; genus JAOZMY01. Next base: position 14,062 of record JALSPC010000024.1, on the reverse strand, counting down.
CCCTCGGCCAAGAAGATGGGGGCCCCGGGGACGGCGCTCGATGTTCCGCTTCATTTCAAGGATGCTGCCTTCGTGCGGTCCCATTTCGACGCCATGGAAATCCGGGTTCAGGACGCGCCGAGGGACGATGAAATCGTCGTCGCCCTCGTGGTGACTGACTCGGGACGCCCGCTGGCCAGGGTCGGCGGGCTGAAGAAAGAAGAAGCGAAATGTGAAGACGGGTTGAGATGACAACCAAGCTCCCGGAGAGGTTTACTTCTCCGGGAGCCATTATTTTATCTTATTTTTTACTGTTTTTTTATGTGTTATTTCTATAATTCCTTTAGGTATTAAGAAATAAGGGAATAAAAAATAATGATTTTTCATTTTATTCAATTGACATTTCAGGAATAAGATTTATAATATCCTAAACTAATTGGTGTCATATCATGAAACGAACACGGTATGAAGAAAGGGCTTAAAAAGATACGTAATATCGGGATCATCGCCCACATCGACGCGGGCAAGACAACCTTGTCGGAGAGGATGCTTTATTACACGGGCAAGATTCACAAGATGGGCGAGGTTCACGACGGGGACACCGCCTTGGACTGGATGGCCCAGGAACAGGAACGGGGAATCACCATTACATCTGCCGTGACCAACTTTTTCTGGAGGGACTTCGAGATTCACCTTATCGATACCCCGGGTCACGTGGATTTCACCATTGAGGTGGAACGGTCTCTCCGGGTCCTGGACGGGGCCGTGGTGGTCTTCTGCGGGGTCGGAGGGGTGGAGCCCCAGTCCGAGACGGTCTGGCACCAGGCGGACAAGTACCGGGTGCCGCGTATCGCCTTCGTGAACAAGATGGACCGAATCGGGGCGGATTTCGACCACGTGATTTCCATGATGCGGGAACGGTTCAACACCCCTCCTGTGGTCATGCAGCGGCCCATCGGCGCGGAGAACGCCTTCAAGGGTGTCATCGACCTGATTCGCATGAAGGCGATTGTCTGGTCGGACGATGGGCTGGGAAATGAATACAAGGTCATGGAGATCCCGGAGGAGATGAAAAAAGAGGCGGGTCACTACCATGAGGCCCTGCTGGAGGCGGCGGCGGAGGCTGACGATGAGCTGATGGAACGATATCTGGAGGCGGGAGATCTTCCAGATTCCGAAATCGTGAAAGCCCTGAGGAAGCGAACCCTTTCCATGGAGATCGTTCCCGTCCTTTGCGGTTCCGCCTTGAAAAACAAAGGCGTCCAGCCCCTGATGGACGCCATTGTGGATTTCCTGCCCTCCCCCCTGGAGGTCCCGCCCGTTACGGGGGTGGATCCCGAGACGGGGGAAACCGTCACGCGCCCCCCGGATATCAAGGCGCCCTTTTCGGCCCTCGTCTTCAAGGTCATGATGGACCAGGGAAGGAAGCTCTGTTTCGTCCGAGTCTATTCCGGGCAGATGAAAGTAGGCGAGGCGGTCTATAACCTGAACCTGGGTATCCGAGAAAAGGTGGCCCGTGTTCTTGAGATCCATGCCAATCACCGTAAACGGATCGACACGGCCAAGGCGGGCGACATCGTGGGGGTTATCGGTCTGAAAAAGTCTTCCACGGGAAACACCCTCTGCGATGCGGCGGCGCCCATCCTCTTGGAGCCCATTGATAGTTACGAGCCCGTGATCTCCGTAGCCATAGAGACGGTTTCCAACCAGGAGGCGGAAAGGGTCCAGGAGGTTCTGGCCCAGATTATGGAGGAGGATCCCACCTTCCGGGTCAAGACGGATGAAGAGACGGGCCAGGTGGTGATCTCGGGGATGGGGGAACTCCATCTGAACGTGATAATCACGCGCTTGCTGGAGGATTACGGGCTGAAGGTCCACGTGGGACGACCCCAAGTGGTTTACAGGGAAACCATTAAGCGTCCCGTTGCCGCGGCGGGCGTCTTCGACCGGGAGATGGCGGGAGTTCACGGATTCGCCTCGGTGACCCTCGAGATGACCCCGGGGGATCGGGCCTCTGGGAACCGTTATTCCGACAGCAAGGCAACGGAGATTCTCCCCGAAGAGCATCGTCGGGCCGTGCGCGACGGCGTCATGGACGCCCTATCTTTTGGCCCCCTCTCGGGGAACCCCATGGTGGACGTGAATGTAACCCTCAAGGACGTAAAATGGGAGGAAAACGATCATGCCATTTCATCGCTGCGTATCGCAGCCGCCACTGCCGTAAGGGAAGGAACCCAGAAGGCGGAGATTATTCTCCTCGAGCCGATCATGGAACTCGATATTCTCATACCGGAGGAGTTCGTTGGAGAGGTTATCTCTGATATCAACAGCCGGAAAGGCGAGGTTCACAGCCTTGAAAACAAGGGAAAGATTACACTCATCCAGGCCCGGGTACCCTTGAAAGAGTTGTTCGGGTATTCGACGACACTGCGTTCCCTGACCCAGGGCAGAGGGAATTTTACCATGCGTTATTTCCGGCATGACCAAATCACATAGGAGGAAAAATCATGATGGACAACGAAAAAATCATTCACATCCTGAAGGATCACGAAGGCCGGTTTGTATCGGGAGAGATCATTAGCCGCGAGGTAGGCATCACCCGGGCCGCCATTTGGAAGCGGATCTCGGCGTTGAAAAGTATGGGATACGTGATCGACGCGCGGCAGAACATGGGCTACCGTTTGATGCGTTCCCCCGATATCTTGACGCCGGAAGAGATCCAGTACCGCCTTGGAACCAAGATCGTCGGCAGTGAGGTCCGGTATTATCCCGTCCTGGAATCGACAAACGCGGAGGCCTTCAGAGTTGCCACGGAAGGTGGAAAGGATGGGCTGGTCATCGTCACGGATCACCAGACGGGCGGCAAAGGACGCCTGAACCGGACGTGGTTCTCTTTCCGGCGCCAGTCCCTTTCCCTTTCCATCGTCCTGCGTCCCAAAATTGTTCCCTACGTGGCGACCATGCTCACCTACATGGCGGGAATCGCTCTGTATGAGACAATCTACGCCCTGACGGCTGTGAAGCCGTCCATCAAGTGGCCCAACGATATCCTGATGAGCGGCAAGAAGGTCGCGGGGGTCCTCTGTGAGCTGAACACGGAGACCGACGTGGTAAACTTTGCCGTCATCGGTTTGGGGATCAATCTCAACGTTCGGAAGAACAAGTTTCCCGCGGAGATACGCGACGCCTCCACATCCATCTACGAGGAAACCAAGAAACGCGTCAAACGCGTCACCTTCGTCAAGGAACTCCTTCGGCAGTTCGACTACTGGTACGGCGTGTTCCTGAGGGACGGCGGCGACAGCCGTATTTTGGCCGAATGGAAGGAGCGGGCCGACATCGTAGGCAAAGACGTGAAGATACGCTCTTTCAACGAAGAGATCGAGGGTGAAGTGGTAGACGTGGATCCCAACGGCGCCCTGGTTGTCCAGACGAAGGAAGGCGAGAAGAAGCGCGTCATCGCGGGAGACCTGGAGACTGTCGTCCTTCCCGAGGGGTAAGATGCTCCTCGCCATCGACGTCGGAAACACCAATATCGTTTTCGGGGTCTTCAAGGAAAGCGACCTGGCGGTCAGTTGGCGCGTCAGCACGCTGGCGAACCGTTCCGTCGACGAGTACAGGGTTCTCATCTCCAGGCTCTTCGAGCTGGAGGGAATGGATCTAACAAGCATTACCGCCGTGGTCATCTCCTGCGTCGTTCCCACGGTCCTCGAGGCCCTGCCGGTTGCCGTGAGAAAGATGTTCGGTTTTGCTCCCCTCGTGGTTGGACCGGGCGTGAAAACGGGAATGCCTATCTTCTACAGCAATCCCTCGGAGGTGGGAGCGGACAGGATCGTAAACGCCGTTGCGGGATACGAGCGGTTCAAGACACAGACTATCGTGGTGGATTTCGGGACGGCGACCACCTTCGATTGCGTGTCGAAAAAGGGGGAATACCTCGGAGGGGTCATCGCCCCCGGGGTCCACATCTCCATGGAGGCCCTCTTCCAGTTCGCGTCCAAGCTCCCGCGGGTGGCCCTCTGTTGGCCCCCGCAGGTTATCGGGCGGACCACCGTTCAGAGCATCCAGTCGGGGCTCCTCTACGGCTACGTGGAGATGGTGGACGGCCTCGTCCGGCGTATCAAGAGGGAAATGGGAGGGCAAACGAAGGTCATCGCCACCGGGGGGCTGTCCCGACTCGTAGGGCAGCAGGCCCGGACCATTGACGAGACGGACGAGCTTCTCACCCTCGACGGGCTACGGATTATCTACGAACGAAATCTCGCTTGAATTCCCGATACCAGGCCACGAATTTCTGGATCCCCTCTTCCATCGTCGTGTGAGGGTCATAGCCCAGCTCTCGGCGAGCGCGTTCGATGTCCGCGTAGGTGATGTCCACATCTCCAGGCTGCTGGGGCAGCCGCTCGATCTTGGCCTCTTTCCCCAAGGCTGCCTCAATCAGGTGAATAAGGTCGCTCAGGGCGGTGGTTCGGGATTCTCCCAGGTTGTAGAGATGAAATCCCGAATCGATTTTGCGAACCCGCTTCATCCCGTCGATGATATCGTCGATGAAGGTATAATCGCGCTTCGTGGACCCATCCCCGAACATGGGAACGGGTTTCCCCTCATCGATGAGGCGCGTGAACTTGTGAATGGCCATCTCCGGCCGCTGTCTCGGCCCGTAGACCGTGAAAAAGCGCAGGGCCACGATCGTGAACCGGTAGAGATGATGGTAAGTATAGCAAACCAGCTCTCCCGCTTTTTTCGTGGCGGCGTAGGGAGAGATGGGGTGGTCCACGAAATCGTCCTCCGAAAAGGGAACCTTTGGGTTGTTTCCGTAAACGGAGGAGGAGGATGCGAAAATCATTCGGGACACCCCGAATTCCTTCATGGCCTCCAGGAGGTTCATGGTCCCGCGGATGTTGACCTCCTGGTAGGTGACGGGGTCGGCGATGGAGGGCCTGACCCCCGCCAAGGCGGCGAGGTGAACGACCTCCTCCGGGCGGTGAGTCTCGAAGACCCGCTGAACGAAGGTGTTGTCCCGGATATCGCCCCGGAGGTCGAGAAACTGTTCGGGGCTTTCGCATCCTTCCCGGATTTTCCGAAGATTACGTTCTTTGATGGCGGGATCGTAGAAGGGGTTGAGGTTGTCGATGGAGATGACTTGATGCCCTTCGGCAAGAAGCGTTTCCGCGAAATGGGAACCGATGAACCCGGCCGCGCCGGTTAGAAGGATTCTCATGGGCGTGTCCTTTCAGAAATAGGTTACAAGTTGCTTGAACTTTTCTTTCCAACGGACCTGGGGCTTCAGGGATCGGGAGGCGAATATCCGGTGCCGATCGTCCATCAACACGGCCTGGATACCGGTATGGCGGGCAAGCCAACGCGCGGCCTTTTTCCGCCCCATGACGAAAAGGGCCGTGGCGAGGGCGTCGGCCTCCATGGTGGTTCCCGCCAGAACGGAAACGCTCCGAAGTCCCCGGGCGGGCAGGCCCGTCGCGGGATCAAGGATGTGATGATACCGAATGTGGTTTCGGATGAAAAAGTGCTCGTAGTCGCCCGAGGTGGCGATGGCGCGGCCCGAAAGGGTCACGACGGCGAAGATAGCGCCGGAGTCGTCAGGGTCCTGGATGCCGATGCGCCAGGGACGTCCCGGCGGACCGCCTGAGGCGTACAGATCCCCTCCGGCGTTGACGATGAAGTTGTCAATCTTCCCGGTCTTGAGGACCTTCGCCGCCTGGTCCACGGCGAATCCCTTCGCGATACCGCCCAAGTCGATCGCCATGCCTTTCCGCTTCAGGGATACCTGGTGTGTGTCGGGGTCACACGTAACTCCGCCAAGGCCCGTTTTTTTTAACGCCACCGAGATCGCTTCGCCAGACGGGAGGCGGGGGTGCTGGGTGTCCCATCCCCACAACCGGATGAGGGGGCCCAGGGTGATGTCGAACGCTCCCCCCGTTTCCTCGCCGATGCGGAGCCCCTCATGGGTAACCCGGCACGTGTTGGGGGAAACGGTCACGGGACCTCGTCCCGCGCGGGCGTTGATCCGGAACAGCTCGCTGTTGGGTTTGTCCGGGTTCATAGCGTTGTCCACGGCCCGGATCGCGTCGAAGGCCTGTTTGATAACCCTGTTGGACGCGGGAGACCCGACCCAGGTAATCTCCACCACCGTTCCCATGATCCACTGGCCTTTGTGGAGAACCTGGGGACGGTCGCACGCGGCCACGACGAGGAGGCACAGGAGAATAAGAAAGCGCCGCGGGCCAAACGGGATGCCAAGAAACAGATTTAATCGGCGCATCATCTGTTCCACCCGAAAAAGAGATAGGAAAGGGTGAGGAAGGCCACGTAGAGGGAGAAGAGGAAGAAACCGTGGCCCCGCCGTATTTTCCGGAAAAAGAGGAGGATGGAAAGGAAAACCCCTACCACGACGAGGAGGGCCGCCCCGTAGAAGTGAAGGGTCCTTCTTTCCGCCGTAAGGGGACGGGCTGTGGCGGACATGCCGACGATCCAGAGAATGTTGAGGATATCCGCGCCGATGATGTCTCCCGCCGCGATGTCCCCCTCGTTCTTGAGGGCCGCGATGACGCAGGTTGTCACCTCGGGAAGGGACGTTCCGATGGCAACCACGGTGAGCCCGATGACGATCTCCGAGATACCCAGGTGGCGGGAGATGCCCGTGGCGGCCCAGATGACCCCCCGGCTCGATACCAGGACGCCGATGAGGCCGATGGAAAAGAGCAGAAAAAGAGCGGGGTTGGAGCGGACCGGGGTCACGGGAAGGTGCGATGCCAGCTTTTCCTCGAGGACCAACGCCCGCTGGTTCCTGGCATAGGAAATGAACCAGGAAAAATAGACCGTGAGAATGATGAGAAAGACGATTCCCTCCCAGCGGCTGACGACGCCGTCCAGGCTGAAAAGGTAGAGAAGACAACCGCTTCCCAAAAGGACGAAGGCGGAGGGCTTGACGAGTCTGCGATTGACGATGAAGGGGATGGGAGCCACAATGGCGGCGAGCCCGAAGGCGAGGGCGTCGTCGGCGATGACGGATCCGATGGCGTTTCCCAGGGCGAGGTTGCTGTAGCCCATGACGGCGGACTGCACGGAGACGGCCAACTCCGGGAGGGTCGTTCCCATGCTGACCAGCAAGGTCCCCACGATGATTTTGGGGATATGGTTACGCTCGGCGATCCCCACGGCCCCGGAAACGAAGAAATGGCCGCAAACGAGGAGGACAATGAAACTCCCAATGAGAACAAGCGCGTAAGGGATCATATCATGTGTAGTGGCATCTAATTTTTTGGTTCTATACCTAACACACCTTTATCTGCATGAAAAGTGAATCATTGGCCTTGAGGGCTGTGGCAGGGGTTAAAGGAATTTGAGCGGTTTCTTGCCCAACCAAGAAATTTCGTAACGACAGGGGACAATGTAAAAACTATGGGGGAACAGTAGCGAAAAAGATGATTTTGCCTGTGAAGACGACGGGGATACATGGAAGATGGTTTCATATGACCTGGCACGAAAGAGATTAGAATAGTAAGGAAAGAACAAAGATTAATAACGTGTGGCTTGCAGCGGAAAGAGCTTATCTCTCTTTCAAGAGTTCCAAACGTCTATCCAGTTCCTCCGTTGCCACTCCCCGGGCTTTCAGGCTTTCATAGGCCACGCGGGCGGATTCCGTTTTGCCCATCTTCAGGTAGCAATCCCCGATTAGCATCAGGGTTATTTCAGACTCCGGGTGCTGTTTCAGGTAGGCCTCATAGAGCTCCAGCGCCTGGGGATAGTTTTCCCATTTGAAGGAGATATCCCCCATAAGGGCGAGGGCGTCGTGGAGGGAGGCGTCGAGAACGAAGGCCCTTTGCAGGTTTTCAAAGGCCTCATTCAACCTTCCCTGTCGGAGCCTCAACTTTCCCAGCGAGGCGTAAGCGGGGGCGTAATCCGGATTTTCCTGAATCGCCCGGCTGTAAAGTTCTTCCGCCTTAGCGTCTTCCCCTTGGTTAAAATAGATATTCCCCAGGTTGAGGAGGCCCTCCGGCATCTGCCCTCCGATTTCGATCGCCTTTTCGTAGCAGCCCTCCGCCGCGTCCAGATTCCCTTCCTGAAAGTATCTATTGCCCCTCCCCATCCAGTAGTCTATCTTTTTCTGATTGGAGAATTCTCGTTCGGTCCGTTCGAGATTCCAGACGGCGTCGCGATTGTCCGGATGAAGGTTGAGCGACTTTTGGAACATGCGTTTCGCCTTAATCCAATGTTTCTGCCGGAAATAACAGCAACCCAGATTGTTGAAAAAGGTGGGGATCACGGGCAGGTATTCGACGCTGCGCTCAAGGCAGCGGGCGGCGAGATTCAATTCCCCCAAGAAAAACAGGCTGTTTCCCATGAGGGCAAAGGCGACCGGAATATTTCCGCCTCCTTCGATAAGCTCGATCTGCCGTTCGATCTCCTGAACAAATTCCCCTTCCGAAACGAACTGGTTCTTTTCGAGCGATTCCAAGGCCTCCTCTACCTCACCCCCAATTTCATCCCGAAACTTCTCCGTGTGAAAACGGATCTCCCTTATAAAGTTTTCCACATCATATTTGATGTCATCCAAGGCCGTTTCGATTTCCCTCTCTTCTTCCGCCCCTTTTCGGGCGTTCAAAAACGCCTTGATTTTGTCTATAATCGCCTGGTCTTTTCGGGTCATGTCATTTCCCCTCCCTTTAAGGTTTCTGCTGTTTGCCTTATGCGCCTCAGGTGGCGTTGAAGGAGTTTTTTGGTTTTCCCCATAATCTCCACGTTCGTCTGGAACCAGTCAATGTGTTCCGCGATGATGCCTCGTTGCGCCTTGATTGGGTCGGGATTGTAATAAGGGGGAACCGCGTTGAAGATGATCTCCTTGCCGATGATGAAAGACTGCGTGATATGAGCCATGATGCCGAGATAAGAGGGATGATTGGTTAGCTCACCCCTAACCCGCCCCAGTTCACTGATAAAACGGCCGCTTTCCTCGATTAGTTTCTTCTTCTCCCCCTTGCGCCACATTTCACGCGACAAGAACGCTTCTACCTTTTTTCTCCATTCCCGATATTCGGCAATTAGGGCATCGAGACCGCTGATACCTCCATCAACCACGCCGATCAATTTTTCATAATCCGCGTGTATTTTTTCGGGGGATGGAACGTGAAGCGTATCCCTTATCCTTGCCAAGACGTTCGTCTTTGCGGAGAGATAGGCCTTTTTCGTGTCCTTCAAGGTCATAACCTTTGTTCCGGGAATATAGGCTCCGCCCTCCGTCGCATTGATACATGTTCCGAAATATCCAGAAATGATATCCTCATAATTTTTCAGGAACATGTGCCATACCTTGGTGGTCAATACGCGTTCTTCATAATTTCCCTTCACCCAAAACGTGTCTATCACACCCGGAAGGATTGCCTCTTGTTTCTCTCCAAGGGCGTTGTCCGCTGCGTGAGTCCGACCGTCCGGGGCGTAAGCCAAATCCTGTCCCACCAGGATGATGGGGTCACATCCCAACGCCTCCGCGATGGTGAAACCCATGTTGGCGGAGGAAGGTCCAATCGACAGGATGCCCTTGTCGATTCCCAGCCAGTAGTAGTGGGCGAAGGAGCGCAGGGCCACGATCTTTTCCCCTTTGTAGGCGGCCAGGCTGTCCGGTGTTAGCAGGGGGATGGCCACAAGATAGGTATCCCTCAGTTTGTCTTCGGGGATTCTCGTGAAAAACTTCTTAACCAGGGGGACCCGCTCCAGGGAGGTCACCAGATGGGGCGTGATGCCGTGTTTCAGGAGGGGTTTCAGCGAGGCGTCCACGCTGATGATGAGGGCTTTTTCCTCACATCCCTTGAGCTGTTCAATATTTTTGTTCAGCGACGGACCTGTCGCCACGATGATGGCGGGGACCTTTTTGAAGGTTTCAAACAATTGATTGATCCCGGGCGTCTCGATAAAAAAGCGGTGGTTTGCCAGGGTGTTATCCAGGCCGATTAGGGAATCCTTTGGGGCGTTTCCAATGCCATTCAGTGTCTCCCGGATGGCGTCCTTGAAGGCCTTGATAAGTGAGTGATAATAGGGCTTGTTAGCTTCGAAAGATAAAGATGTCTCTATGAATTCAAATGCCTTGGCGAAACGAACCAGGGTGCCTTGTGAGAGAATATCCATGAGACGAAGAAAGAGGTATTCCTCCTTGACGCCAAAAAGGAGATGTATCTCTTGACGCGTGAGCATGGGGGTCAGGTCGAAGCGGTGAAACGCCATCCAGATGAATGCCAGTTCTTTCTCCGCGATGATGAGGGATTGATTGACGGGGGGACGGTGGCCCAGGAACGCAAAGACATTATATCCGAGCCCAAATCCCAAAAAGACCGCGAGACGCGGATTCATCAGCCTCTTTTCCTCGAACACGAAACGCTCCGCCGTTCCCCTCGGATCGGTGGGGTCGTGAAGATACCGCCATTTTCCGTTCACGCGCCACTTTGCCGTGGGGTGTCCGGAAGGCGTCTTGACGATTTTTATGTCCCTCGGCGGCTTCATCCGCTTGAGAGTCTTGTAGAGATCGGGATACCGCGCTTTAATGGCGTTCAGATTTTTCGCAAAGTAGTCCATAACTTTCCTATCTTTTCGATTTCAATCGTGTCCTGCCATCCCGGAGATAGGCCACCATCCGATGGAGGTCTTGCAGTTCGAGGACCCGTATCGCCTCCTCGTACTCTTCCTCCAGCGAACCAAAGATCTTCTTTTGGACCACCCTTCGGTTTATCAGGTGAAGGTAGGGCTTTTCCTTGAAGAGGCGGGTGATGGCCTTTGCGCCGAAAAACGGGGTTCCGTCATAGAGCGCATCAAACACCACGCAGAGCAGGGCGTAGTCCTCATCGGTGTCCAGTGTGACCCGGACATTCGGCCCCGTCTCGTCTTCGTTGGCTTCCACGAGGACCCGTGAAAACCTCTCTTCGCTCTGGATAATGAAGGGAGTCACGTGTTCCCGCTCGGGCTTCGCCCTTGCCTCCCTATGGGCCGTATCGAGGGCATTGAAAGAAAAGACCTCCACGTCGAGGCCATGGGGAAAGGTCCGCCGCAGGGTGTTGCTGAGATAATCCACGCCGCGCTTGTGAAATTCCGCCACGCAGCGGTCCACCACCCCCGGGTCGATGCAGGGGCAGTCGCTGGTCACCCTCACCACCGGGTCGATTCCAAACCTCACCGCCGCGCCGTGGTAGCGCGCAAGCACGTCTTCCGAGCTTCCCCGGAACCACGCCGCGCCGCAACTCTCCACCGCCTTCACCACCGCGTCGTCCTCAGGGGCCGTAGTGGTGGCAATGATCACGGCGGAGAATTCGCGGCAGCGCTGAAGCCTGCGAATCACCTGTTCCAGAACCGTGATCCCGCTGCCGTAAGGCAATTCCTTCAGAATCTTCCCCGGCAGGCGGGTCGATCCCGTCCGCGCCTGGACGATGGCTCCCGGAATCATAACTCTCCCTTCAAAGAATCCCCCTCACCAGGTCAAAGGCCTCCGCCGCGGCCACTCCAACCTCGGCGCCCCTTCGAGCGGCGAGGGCCTCGATACCCCGGCGGGAGCGGGGATGGGGAAACACCCTTATCTCGCCGGCGTAGGCCTCCATGGCCTCAACTTTCATCCGAAGTGTCTCGGAAACATCCACGTAGAGGTTGGGGGAGAAGGGGACGGGGCCCGGAGACCACTCCGTGGATGAAAGCACCTCAAAGGCAAAGATGGCCCTGACGCTCGCGCCGGGCAGGGGGCGCGCGGCGGTCAAGACCGCCTGGTGGGTAATCTGATGATCGATATTCAGGTCGCCCCGATGATGGGTCAAGACAAGATCCGGGCGCAGCCGCGCCATCACCCCCTCGATTTCCTTGACGATTTCGAGCAAGGAAACCGTATCGAATCGGTTGTCCGGAAGGCCGCGGAAGATCACCTCGTCCACGCCCACCCGGCGGTTTGCCTCCACCGCCTGTTCCCTCAGCTCTTTCAGGGCGCTCTTCGCGCTTTTCTCGTCTCCGTCCCGGGAAGTGATGCCCTCCCCCAGGATGAGCGTCACGGCCCTCGCCCCCTCGCGAACAAGACGGGCGATGGCCCCCCCGCACCCCAGGATTTCATCGTCGGGATGGGCGGCCACGATCAAGATGTTCTTAGGCTGAAACACGCTATACCATCTCCCAGGTTATCCATTCGTCGGCCTCGATGTCCCGCAACGCCCTTTTCCCCACCAGGACATCGAGGAAACGGGGATGGATTCCCAACCCCGGGCGTTTGATGATGAGCATCTCCGGGGTAATACGCGTCCCTTCCGGGATATCGGTCTTCGCGTGAATGCTGCGCCGGACTATCCGATAATTTTCCATCTCTTCGGGGGAGGGGCCATGTTTCCGTCCGTCCCCCATCGCCGCCTCCACCTCCCGGATCTGCCGCACCAACTCCTTCAGCTCGTCCGGTTCGATGGCGAAGGGATGATCCGGCCCCTCCATTTGCCGCGAGAGGGTAAAGTGTTTCTCGATCACCTTTGCCCCCATGGCCACCGCCGCCACGGAGATGTGAATCCCCAGGGTGTGGTCCGAGAGGCCCACCACCGTATTGGGAAAGGCGTTCCTCAGGGTCTCCATGGCGCGAAGGTTCATGATGGCGGGCTCGGCGGGATACCTGGAGGCGCATTGGAGCAACACGATGTCATGATTCCCCGACTTTTCGATAGCCGCCACCGCCTCTTCGATCTCCCCCAGCGTTGCCATACCTGTCGAAAGAATAACAGGTTTTCCCTTGCCTGCGGTGTAGGAAAGCAAGGGATAATCCACCAGCTCGAAGGAGGCAATCTTGTAGAGTTCCACGTGGGAATCGAGATCGTCCACCGCGGCCAAATCGAAAGGGGTCGCGAAGAATAAAATCCCTTTCTTTACGCAATAAGCGGCAAGCTCGGGTATCCAGTCTCGAGGCGTCTCTATTTCTTTGATGAGATCCCATAAAGGCTTGGAATACCCTGAATGGGCAGGAACCTTCTTTGAGAACATGGTTTCAGCGGAATATATCTGGAACTTTACGGCATCCGCCCCCGCCTCGACGGCGACATCGATCAACTTTCTCGCCAAACCGAAATCCTGGTTGTGATTCGCGCCGGCCTCCGCAATCACAAAGACCGGGGCTTCAGGGCCGATCTTTCGCTCGCCCACTTCAATCATCCCCGTCCTCCATGAATTTTATATTAACCGTGGCGGTAATGGTGTCGCCGTCGATTAAGCCCGCATTGGTAAACTCCATGCGATACCGTCCCATTTTAATAAAGGCCTTTGGATATCCCTCTGCATCGAGCATCCGAATGTGATCGTATAGCCTACGAATCTTCATAGAAAGATCCATTTCGCTCTGCTCGGGCCTTCGCCTCTCGAAATAAACCCCCTCGCCCTCTTGAGGAATGGGAGTCGGCTGTGTTTGGATGATTTTGGGTACCATCTCACCAAAGACGATCTCAGACGCCCGGCGATATATCTCCTCCGCTGAGCCTTCAGAGATATCGAGGTCGCGTTTCATGTAAACGGGGCCCTCATCGATTCCCCTCGTTACCTTCAGCGCGGTTATTTTTGTCTTGTAGATTCCTCTAGATAGGAGATTCTGCAAGGGACTCCCCCCGCGACCGAAAGGAAGGTCCGTCATGTGAAACACCACGCATTCCCAGCGCGTGTAGATTTCTTCGGGGATCATCCAGGACCAGTGGGGAAAGAAGACATATCGGGGCTGAAGGCGCTCGAGCAATGAGGGAATCAAGGACTCACGCTTCGTTATAACGCGCACGTTCCACTGGGAATGTTCTCTCGCGAATCGCTCGGCGGCCTCGATGTTCCAAGGTCGGATCGTGGCGATGACGATGTTTGTCCTTTTCATGCCTCTTCTCCGTAGGACAGCTTCAGCTCCATGTATACCTTTTTTCCATCTTCCTCGAAAAACGCCCCAGTATAAGGGGGGAAGGTCCTTGCCCGAAGGATGTTGATAAGATCGCGCGCCTTGTATTCCCTGTCCAAATCGATGCGATCAATCCTTTCCACATCCCTCTTTTTGTGAAATTCCCCCGTGTTTTTGTCCTGAGGAATCAAGCGGTAA
>JALSPC010000023.1 GCA_026986155.1 bacterium | reverse complement strand
CTATGAATCCCTTAAGGCCGGGAGAAAAAATCAATATTCAACTTGAACTGGATGTCCCCGCCAACACCAACAAAATTCCGATCACCATTGAATTACTTGGCTACGGTAACCAGACTAAAGCAAAATTCACCACAACGGCCAAAACCGGCGGCGGCAGCCAGCATAAAATGCTTCACTCCTTTTCCTGGAAAGTCCCAGCGAAGCTCAATGGTGCCTTTGTTTTCAAAGCCACGTCCCCGAAGCTGGGTAAACCTGCCTGGAGCGCCATGTTCCAGATTGCTCAACATCCTGAGAAACAAAAAAGAATCTACATTATCTCCCCATCGGACAATAGTGAAGCACAAATCGGCCACCAGGTGACCATCCAGTGGCAGGCCAACGGATTCGATCCATCGGCCACCGCGGATATCATTTTTTCACACACGGAGAACAATACGAAAACACGCCTGAACAAGAAGCCCGTACTCATTGCCGATCGTGCCTGGAACTGGAACATAAGGCCCGGCACTGTTATGCCGGGAAAGGGGTATTTATATCTTCAATTTGCCAAGACCGGTCCCGTTGCAAGCACATCATTTTACAAACCCATTATTGTTGTCGATCCCTATCACTATGCCCCCTCCTTTTCAATCTCCTCACCCGGGCCCGGACAGACGGCACATTGGCTTGCCGGGACGTCCGTGAACATAGAATGGAGGGCGCATAACTTCGAAGATCACGTAACCTTTTTCCTTAAACAGATGGGAAATTCAGAAGGTCTTTTATATTGGGGCAAAGTTGGTCTGGCATGGGTCGACCAGGCCGGCAATGCAACGAAAACCGGGAAGACACGGCTAACCCTGCCCAATGACCTGGCCCCAGGGCCCTATCAACTCTTTGCATGGTGCACAAAATACGGGCGCCAGATAAATTCCCAAAATCGGGAACTGGCGGGTGGGCGACGGTTAGTTGAGATCATCAACCCCGGCAAGGATTCCCTGCCTGTCCCCGGCACCACATTTAAAATACACAAGGCTGTCTATTCAGCCATGGAAGGTAAAATAATCGTGGCAATTGGATTCAATGCTCCGGAACCATTCCGATTTAGCTGTAAAGGGGGCCCGGGCGGAACCCAGACTGTCTCTTACCAACTATCCAACTATGAACTTTTTTGCCCGGATCATAAACATACCATCGCTTCCGGAAGCATTTCTGTGAGTGGAAACGCTTCCATCTTTCCCACCGGTGTGTTGGGCCCGCGTCAAGGCTCATATGTGTTGAAATTTGCCCCCAAGCTCTATAAAAAAGCCAAATTTGTCACTGTTAAGAAGAACAAGAATATAATTTATGGCAGTGGGACGGGAAATTTTCCGGACACATATCAACCCTATCAATATTTTTATCCGAAGCTGGAACTTTTCGTGACCACCTATCTGTCCGACGGGAAGGTAGTCGTCTCAAAAAAATACGTCACCTACATACAAAACCTTCCCGGAATGTCGCACAAAACGGAAGTGCTTGAAGTGAGCAATCCATTTTATAATTCATTCACAGGTCAAACCCAGTGGTAATGAAAAATAGAAGAACCGCGCGAACAGGTAAAGGCCCGGCAGATTTCAGTTTTAACACTGGCTGTTTTTTTGATGAAATTCTCGTTACGTTCAGGCGGCGGCCGGTATTCGCCGGCCTCCGACCCATCACCAAAAAGCTGTCCTTGAATGAAAATAAATTTACAGGCGTTTTGAACTATTCGCCGGTCTTTGATACTTATCGATAAACAGCGTGTAAATCCGTCAACTTTCTACCCAATCTCATATCCCACTCTAAGACTTTCTATAGGAGGTTCCAATGAAAATCCGCGCGAAACACCTGATCGTCATTCTGCTGGCTGTTTTAATGGCAACCGCGAGCCTTGTTATCGTCTCCCACGCGAAACAGGCCTCGAAGGGAAACAAGGGAACCCAGATCCTCGGCTGGTGTTATCACGACGGCCGGATTTCCAGGACAACCTCTTCCATGTGTACCGGCCAAAAAGGGCGGTTCTTTGAAAACAAAAACGACGCGCAGGCCTACCTGGAGGCCCAGGCCCCCGGTTTCTGCTGCGTAAACGGCAGGATCACCGCGTCGAAAAAGAGTGACTGCCTGAAAGTGAAAGGCCGGTTCTTCAAAGACAAGAAAGCGGCCGCATCCTGGCGCGACCTGCAGCAGGTCGGCTGGTGCTGTCTGAACGGGAAAATCCTGTCCATGAAGAAGGGGAACTGTCTGAAGAGAAAGGGACGTTTCTTCTCAGGTAAAACCGAGGCCGCGAAATATTGCCGGGATCATCAGCCGTGCTGGTGCTGCAGGGACGGCAGGGTGGTCAAAACCGTTTGGGGAAAATGCGGGGGAACCGGAGGCCGCGCCTTCAAGGACAGGAAAGCGGCGGATGACTGGTGTGACCTGCATCAGAGTGGTTGGTGCTGTCTCGATGGAAAGATTACGGAGATGCTTAAGATCGACTGCCTGAAAAGGAAGGGGAGATTCTACAAGGACAAACAGGCCGCCTTCAATTCTATTGCTCTGCCTCTCTTGATTGTGGAGAAAATCACCCTGAAAAACGGGACGATCCATCTAAGCCTGAATAACAAGGGGAATGGAAAACTGACCGCGAAGGATTACCGCGTGGGGACTCTCTCCCTGTGGTTCGGCAAGGTTATGAAATCATGGCCTCTCGGGAAAATCGATCCGAGGGGAAATCTGAACCGAGGAAGGGAAGTCACCTTCGACACGGGCCGGAAAATCACCGGGCGAACCGCCGTTCAGGTTGCCTTTAATTATGTTCCGGGTAAAGGGGCGAGCGCTGTTTTAACGCCGCCGCTTTCGGGTTTAACAAAAAGGGAAAAGGCCTTATCTCCCAATTCGGTTGTAATGGCGGGGAAAGTCAAACCGAACGTCTCTGCCCCATCGTCCGCCGTGCGAAGGCTTGACAGGGGAATCTCGATTCTCAATCCCGTTGATCATGGAAGATATTACCAGGGCGAAACAATCTATATTATTTACCGGATTACGAATGAGGAAGTTACCTCTGGCACGATTACGTTTAGCGTGGAGAATCGGGAAAATGGTCATACCATAGGAACGGCCACTGCTTCCGTTACCAGCCGTCGCACGGGCGGCCCCATCCCCCTGGCCCTCCTGGAAAACGCGCCCGTTGGTCAGCATTATTTCCTTAGCGCGCGGCATTCCGCCTCTGAGTCCCCCGCTTACGGCGAAAGCGACGAGTTTGAGGTTACAAGAAATTCGGTGCGGATAGATTTCCCCGCCCCTGACAGAGATGAAATCTTTCATCGAAATGGCACCATTCCTGTGCAATACAGGTTTAATCGACGGGTCGCGCCCGCCGTCATAACCTTTCAACTCTACCACGAAGGCGCGGTGGTGGCGACGCAGACGCGTGACTACCATCCCGCCCCGGCTAACAGGCGGGAAACCCTTTATGCGTTCAATTTCGCAATCCCCTCCGACGCCCCGCACGGGGGCTACACAATCCTTGCCACCCATCCCCACGCGAACGGATTTACATCCAAGTTTTCAATCCTGCCGATTGGTGAGGGGAGCGGTTCCGCGGCCTGGGGAATACATATCTCACGTTTGCGGGAAAACTGCATGCGTGGCAGCACACAGACCATCACTTGGGTTCTTCATGGCGATTATCCGGAGATGAGAAATTTCACCGTCCAGTTGATGAAGGGGTCTGAAGTTGTTGAGACTATCCCGTCGGACAGCGCTCAATGGCACGGCAGTTCGAAATCCTACAGCCTTTCCTGGCTTGTCAGCACCGAATTGGCACTGGCATCCGACTACCGTATCAAGATTTCCGAGCGAAACAGCCCCGTCGAAGGTGTAAGTGACTTTTTCAATGTTACCGGTTCCATCGAGGTGTTATTTGGCGGCGGGACACGCTATCTGTCCAACCGCGCAGTCATCCGTTTTCGGCGGAGTATTTCATTGAACCCGGTTCGTATCGTGGTGGTGGACAGGAGCGGGAATGAAGTCATGGCGATTCGTAACAGTGAACATGTTTCTTCCAACGACGAGCAAAGCTACGAATGGAAAATAGGCGCCAATACCAATGATAACGGAGTTTGGTATTATAGCTCAAATGGCGGCTCGCCTTTACATGGGGGACAGGATTACGCTATTCGCGTTATAGATACGCGTGATCCCGCCAATTACGGCCAGGGAAGCTACTTTCATGTCTTGTACCCCGGCATTCGGGTCTCCACGACAGAGGCCGGCAGGAACGCCATCCGAATTCACTGGACCGCTGAAGGTCTCGATGACTCGGGGAGAGTGGGCATCTTTTGTGTTTTTCTTTCAACTGCTCCGGCTGGTGGTGTGTCACGATACTGGGATGTTCCCGTGAATGGGATTATGACGAATGCTTTTCCCATTGGCATTTCACGCAGTAAACCCGCCTCTGGGAGCCTCCGCTGGCGATTCGGTCATACTTGTGAGGATAGGTATCCCCCGTGTTACAAGTTTCCGAATGTAAGGAATAATCCCGCGCACATCATCGTCGCTCTCCGTGGTTTTGGAGAGGTGGTCTATGGATACTCGAATTCTTTTGAATTGTCCACGCATGGATGCCGGTGGATTGGAGATTCCAGGCCCTGGAACCCGCAGCGCCACCGCGGAGGAAGCGGCAGGCTTGGGGAATAAAGGATATTAATTCTCTCTAACCTCACCGCTTATGGCGGTGGACTCAAGGTTTTACCGATTCGGGGAAGAAAGAGATAGGCTCTTCCTCGGGGAAATCTCTCGTAGAGAGAGGAGGAAGAGCCTATGCATGATTGGTCGGGTTTATCGCGTGTGAGATGGGAATGTAAATAACCACAAATTCCAAAGACCCACGGATCTTGGGTCGATTTGATGAAATTGACATCATGTGAAAAAGGGAGTAAAAAAGGCTGTCGGAAAGGTGTTGACAAGATGATTATTTCGAAGGAAAAGAACGAACCGGTCGAAGTCAGGTGTCCGAAGTGCGGCCGCACCCAGATTGTTTACATCCCAAAAGAAGAAATTCCCCTTTGCGAGACATGCCATGTTCGCATGGTCATCTCGGAATTGCTGGATGAGGGAAAATCCACGTAGAAAGGAGGGATGCCGTCTATCACAAGGGTTGTTTGTCGGAGAGAAATCGAAAAACAAAAAAGGAGGAATCGATGAAAAAGACCAAGTTCATTGCCATTTTAATCGCCGTATTCATGGTTGGATTTCTGATTGCACAACCGCTTCACGCCATCACGACGGAAGAGATCGCCAAGGCCTCGACCCTTGAGCAGATCCTGAAACGCGGGACGCTCCTGGTGGGCTTGGAAGCGGGGTACCAGCCCTTCGAGATGACGGATGAGAAAGGAAACATCGTCGGTTTCGATGTGGACATGGCCAAGATCATGGCCAAGGCCCTGGGCGTCAAGCTGAAACTCGTCAACACGGCCTGGGAGGGGATC
Source organism: bacterium (assembly GCA_026986155.1). GTDB lineage: Bacteria > Desulfobacterota > S145-22 > S145-22 > S145-22 > JAOZMY01. The sequence continues at coordinate 13,156 of JALSPC010000023.1, read as the reverse complement.
ATCCCGGCGCTACTGACTCACAAGTTCGATATCATCATGTCCGGGATGACGATCCTGCAGAAACGGAACCTGAAGGTCAATTTCTGCGAGCCTTACTACTACATCGGGCAATGCCTCCTGGTGAACAAGAAGAACAAGGGGAAGATTAAGAGCTGGCGCGACCTGAACAAGAAGGGGATCATCATCACGACCAAGTTGGGCGTGACGGGTTCCTTCACCGCGAAGAAGCTGATGCCTAAGGCGACCTTGAAGGAGTTCAAGTCGGAGAACGAGGGCGCCTTGCAGGTGGCCAACGGCCTGGCGGACGCCTTCATCTATGACGAACCGCAAGTCCGAGTTTTCGCTGCCAAGTATAGGAAACAGTGCTTTGGCATCTTCAAGCCCATCACCTTCGAGCCCCTTGCCTGGGCTATCCGGAAGGGCGACGTGGACTGGCTGAACTGGCTGAACAACTTTCTGCGCCAAGTCCGGGGAGACGGGACGTGGGCCAAGCTGAAAAAGAAATGGTTTGTCGACTACGTGAAGGAAGTCGCGAAGAAAACAAAAAAGAAGTAGCTTGACAGGGGGAAGGCCTAATGCCTTCCCCCGCAATTTTTTTAAGATCTCAAAGGAGCCGATTTTGAAGTTCACGCGTAGATCCGCCATTACGGTCGTCGTCTTAATCGTTGCTTCATATCTCTTCTATTATTTCTTTATGCGCAAGGGTATTACCTATTCCTGGCATTGGTACGACGTTCCCAAGTATCTCTTCTATTATGGAAAGCGCTTTTCCGATGATCCCGCTCCCGCCTGGCACATGGGCGCCCTCATGATGGGCCTGGTGCTGACCCTGAAGATCTCGGTGGTCTCCATCATCTTCGCCATCATCATCGGGCTCGTGGTGGGTATCGCCCGCCTGTCCGATGAGCCCATCACCAAGTATCTCTCCTCCTGCTACGTGGAACTAATCCGCGGAACCCCGTTGCTCGTCCAGATCTATATCATCTACTTCTTTATCGGGACGATGTTGAGGTTGTCCGCCTTCGCCGCGGGCGCGGCGGCTCTTTCCATCTTCGAGGGGGCTTACGTGGGCGAGATCGTGCGCGCGGGGATTCAGTCCATCCACAAGGGACAGATGGAAGCGGCCCGATCCCTCGGCATGTCCTACAGCCAGGCCATGCGGCACATCATCCTGCCTCAGGCCATGAAGCGAATCATTCCCCCGCTGGCGGGACAGTTCATTTCTCTCATCAAGGATTCATCCCTGGTTTCGGTTATCGCCCTGGCGGACCTGACGTTCCGCGCCCAGCAGGCCGTGGCGCAAAGCCTCAACGCTTTCGAGATCTACTTTACCGCGGCGGGGCTCTACCTCGTCATGACCTTCACCCTGTCCATGGTTACCCAATATATCGAGAGGAGGATGGCAGTCAGTGATTGACGCCCAGAACGTTTACAAGACATTTATCACCCCCGACAAGCGAAAGGTGGAGGCCCTCGTGGACTTTACCCTCCACATCGACCGGGGGGAGGTGGTCGTTATCATCGGCCCCAGCGGGTCAGGCAAGAGCACCTTCCTGCGGTGCATCAACCGGCTCGAGGAGATCGACGAGGGGAAGATTACCGTGGAGGGCCAGGACCTGCACGCCCCCAAAGCCGATATCAACAAGATACGCGAAGAAATCGGGATGGTCTTCCAACACTTCAACCTCTTTCCCCACAAGACCGTGATGGAAAACGTGACCCTCGCCCAGGAGGTGGTCCGAAAACGCAGCAAGAAGGAGGCCACGGAAATCGCCGAGGCCCTGCTGAAGAAGGTGGGCATCCTGGATAAAAAGGATGTCTATCCCTCCCAGCTGTCCGGCGGCCAACAGCAGCGTGTGGCCATCGCCCGCGCCCTGGCCATGCAGCCTAAAGTCATGCTTTTCGACGAGGCCACGTCCGCCCTCGACCCGGAGATGATCGGAGAGGTCCTGGATGTCATGAAGACCCTCGCGAGAGAAGGCATGACTATGGTGGTGGTGACCCACGAGATGGGGTTCGCGCGCGAAGTGGCCGACCGGGTCATCTTTATGGACGCCGGCCGGATCGTCGAGACCGGCACGCCGGAGCACTTTTTCACCAGCCCAGAAAACGAACGCACCAAGCTCTTTCTCAGCCAGATCCTTTAACGGATAAAGGAGATCGCAATGTTCAAGTTCGGACTGGCCCTCGGCGGCGGCGCCGCGAAGGGATTCGCCCATTTGGGGGTTCTCAAGGTGCTGGAAGACAACGGGCTGATTCCTGACCTCATCGTGGGGACGAGCATGGGAGCCGTGGTGGGTGCCATCTACGCCTGGAAGGTGAACGCCGGGGAGACGAAAGAGCATTTCAAGCGCTTCCTCGAAAGCGAATACTACGACCGGAAGACCTACCAGAAATTCAAAGAGGTGGACCAGAAGGAGCCCGAAGGGATCTGGGTTGCCTTGAAACATCTCATCACGAAGGGGGTCATCTATGGCAAGACCCTCACGACGCAGTCCGTCTTGTCTCAGGAGGACTACGAGGAGGACCTCGAAATCCTCGTTCCGATAACCGATTTCAGGCAGTTGAAGATTCCTTTTGGATGCATCGCCACCGATCTCATACGCGGGGAGGAGGTCCTGATTACCTCGGGAAACCTTCGGAAGGCTGTCATGGCCAGCGCGGCCATTCCCGGCGTCTATTCTCCAGTCATCACGGGGAACATGTTTCTCGTGGACGGGGGAGCCACCAACAAGCTTCCCGTCAACCCGGCCTTCCAGTTGGGTGCCGATATGGTCCTAGGCGTGAGCGTCTCAAGACACCTGGAACCCTCCGCCGATCTTCATTCCGCCATGGACATCATCCTCCGGTCCAACACGGTTTCCACCTACCGGCTCGACATGCTCCAAGCGCTCAACGCCGATTTTCTCCTCTATCCCGAGGTGGAAGACCTCCACTGGGCCGATTTTTCCCAGATGGAGACGGCCATGGAACGGGGCGTTCGTGTCGCGGCTGAGAATATCGAAAAGATCCACCGGCTTATTTGGAAAAAACGGGTGAAGAAACGTCTCTGGCCCGTCAGGAAACGGCGTCTCTACCACCCCGCCAGGGTCATCAGCATCGCGTAAGCAAATCAGGTGGTCGAGGGCAAGGGATGCTCCGCCAGCTCCCGCTTTTCCTGATATTTCATGATGTCCTCGAGGGTGCCGACCACCAGCACCCGGTCTCCAGCCTGGAATCGGTATTCGGGCCGGGGGAGGACCTCTTTCTTTCTCCGGGCGGAGCGGATCATGATGATTTCCAGGCCGAAATTGGCCCGGAAGTTTGTCTCTCGGAGGGTTTTCCCCACCAGGGAATCGAGAACGGGCAGTTCGTCCAGGCGGAAACCGCCTCCCACGTAGAGGCCCTCCGTCAAGTCGCTGAATTTCTTCTTTGAGACCACGGCCATGGCCAGTTCCCGTTTCCGGAGTTCCATCTGGTAGATCTCGAGGATCTGCTTGGCGGCCACCAGCCCCGCGAGTTTATTGCCATCCACCACGGGGATTTCCTCCAGCCCGTTACGGCTCAGCATGTCCATGGCGTCGTGGACGTTCGCGTCTACCGGGACCGTCTCCGTTCCCTCGATGATGTCCTCCGCGATAACAAGATTGGCCAGATCCCCCTTGTCGAACAGGACCGATTTCAGTTCTCCCATGCTGAAATATCCGCGGTAGTTCATCTCCTCGTCCACAACGGGAAAGATGTGCTGGGGGCTCTTGAGGGCCACGTCGCAGATGGTCTCGAGATTAACGGTATAGTTGAAATAGGTGACGGGTGAGGTCATGACGTGTGAGACGGGAATGGCCTTCAAGATGCTCTCCTCCCGCCCCTCGGTCAGGTTGATGCCCTTGAACTTCAGTTTCTGGGTATAGATGGATTCCTTCTTGATGTTGGTGGTAATCAGCGTGCTGATGATACAGGAGAACATGAGGGGAATGATGATGTGGTAGGTGTTGGTCAGTTCGAAGATAATCAAGATTGCCGTGATAGGGGCCTGGGTCGCGGCCGCAACCACCGCGCCCATCCCCACCAGGGCGTAGGCTCCCGGGTCCGCGGTCATCGCGGGGAACAAAGAGTGGAAAATAATGCCGATGATTCCGCCCGCGGAGGCGCCGAGAAAGAGGGAGGGGGCGAAGACACCGCCCGATCCTCCGGACCCGAGGGTGATGGAGGTGGCCAGGATCTTCAGGGGAATCAAAAGCAACAGGAACCAGAGGGCGAGACTACCATGCAACGCCTCGTTGATAGTCTCATATCCCACGCCGTAGAGATTAGGAATCCAGAGGGCCATGCCGCCGATGACGAGACCGCCGATGGCGGGTTTGACCCATTCGGGGATGTTCCATTCCTCGAAGGCGTTTTCGCTGAAGTAGAGCACCCAGATGAAACCGAGGGCGACGAAGCCGGCGAGAATCCCCAAAATCGTGTAGGGAATCAGCTCGAAGGCGCTGACCAGCTTATAGGCGGGTACCTGGAAGGCGGCGAAATCCCCCTCGAAGTAGTGGGAGACGATGGTGGCCATCACGGAAGAGATCACGATGGGGCTGAAGGCCGCAACGCCGAAATCCCCCAGGATAATCTCCACGGCAAAGAGGGATCCCGCGATGGGGGCGTTGAAGGCCGCGGCGATGCCGCTGGCCGCCCCGCAGGCCACCAGGGTGGAGACCTGCTTTTCCGTCAACTTGAAGAGCTGCCCGATGCTTGAGCCCACGCTGGCGCCGATTTGAACCAAAGGCCCCTCGCGTCCCACCGATCCCCCCGAACCGATGCATAGGGCGGAGACGAAGGCCTTGACGACGGCGACCCGCGGCCGGATCCTGCCCCCCTGGAGCAGGGTAGCCAGCATGACCTCCGGCACACCGTGTCCCTTTGCCTCCCGGGCGAAGTAGTAGATGATGGGGCCAATGATGGCGCCTCCGATGGCTGGGGCCAGAATTTTATACCACCAGGAGAGGTGCCGAACCGGTTCCAGGAGATTGATGCCGTTCCCGCCGAAAAAGAGCTCCTGGAACAACCGGATCAGGAACCGAACCCCCACCGCGCCCAATCCCGAAAGAATCCCGATGACAATGGCCAGAAGGACGATGAAAAGATTCTCGTTTCTGATGAAGCGGAAATATTTATAACGCATTGAAACTTTCTATAACACATTTCTCCCGGCCTCGAAAGTGAGAAAAGCGGGGGCATTTTTCAGGATCCGTGAGATCCCCGGAGCGCGCTTGTGGGTAAGTGAAACCTTTCACATAACACATCCACCATTCACAAAGATATTTTCCTTTTCAATAAAATTCCCTTGCGGATCGCTAAAACCACACTACACTTTATATAGAAATATGTAAATGTTAAATGATTTGAGGCACCATGGAATTCATCAAAAAAGCATGGATTTGCCGAAAGAAAAGGTGTGGTATTCACACGCGCCCGCCACCTTTTAAATATACTCAATCACTTTTATAGAATATGATAATCCAAAACCCTTCTAATAGAAAGGAGGTTTTAGCCATGAAACGCTGGGGACTCGTGATAGGCATCGTGGCGGTCGTGTGCATGGTCTTTTGCCCAGCCCATACGTGGGCGAGCATGACCAAGGAGTCGGCCAAGTGTGTCGCCTGTCATGAAAACAACACGAGGTTCGTGGTGCAGGAGTGGATGCACTCCAAGCACTACCATAACAATGTTGGGTGCTATGAATGCCACGGAACCACAAAGGACAATCCGGCGGCCTACACCCACATGGGGTTCGTGATTTCCACGCTGGTCACCCCGAAACAATGCTCCCGGTGTCACCCGGGCGTGGTGGAGGAATACCAGAGTTCCATCCATGCCAAGTCCGGCCTGATCGCCCAGGGGGCCAGCGCCCTCGGCGGCGGGTCCTACTGGAACATCGCCGCGTCTGTCCTGGGCTGGGTCCCCTGGAATTTTCACAAGGGCCTCGTGAAGGAGGTCGGGCAGGTCGTCACCTACGGGAAGAAACCCATCATGTTCAAGGGTAAGGCCATCGTGGACAAGTATTGGAAGGATCTCAAGAACGACCCGGCCCAGAAGTGGGGGTCCTGGCCCGTGGGGTGTGACAAGGCGGAAAAATCCGTCCGGGACGTGATCCAGATCTTCGCGGACTGGGGATGCCTCTGGTGCCACGGGTCCACGGTCAAGATCCTGAAGAAGACGAAAACTTCCGTCAAGTTCTACGCGGAAACCTACCCGACCGGCGGCGCGGGGCGCGTGAATCCCGACGGGTCGTTCGGTAACTGCGCGGCGTGCCACCCGGCCCATTCCTTCGACCTCGCCGTCGCCCGGAGCCCCCATACCTGCGGACGCTGCCACGAGTCTCAGGACCATCCGAACTTCGAGGCCTTCCTGAGGTCGATGCACGGCGCCATCTACTACGCCACACTTGGAAAATCCAATTACAGCAAACAGGACGCAAAGCCGGGAGAAGACTACTTCGCGCCGACCTGCGGCACCTGTCATATGGGGGCCGTTTACAAGGGGACCAAGGAGCTCTATCCGTCCAGTCACAACGTGGCCAGCATCTGCCAGTGGAAGTTCGGCGCATGGAAGACCACGTTCATCCGGAAGAAGGGTATGCGCCATCCGGCGGTCAAGAAGGTGTGGCTCACGATCGACCCGAACTACGGCGTGCGCTTCGTGAAGAAGGGAACCCCGGGTGCCAGGGAGATCGACATAACCTACCCGAGCGACGGGCTGAAAAACCGGAAGCGCGCCATGGCGGTCTGCAACCAGTGCCACTCCAGGCAGTGGACGGGGAACTTCTTCCTGACGGCCGACAGCGTCATCTACATGCTGGACCACATCCGGAAGATGGCCTTCGAGATCGGCGGCGAGCTGAAGAAGGCGGGTGTCTACACCACGATCGACCACATCACCATCCGGAATATCGGCGCGATGGCGGTCCGGCCCACCATGATCATGATGTATCATACGGCTCCGGGGCAGATCTGGTGGGAGGGCTTCATGCGCGTCTCCGAGGAGTTCGCCGAGTGGGTCGAGTCTTCCGTGGCCCCGCGTCTCGGCGCGGAGAAGGCGTCGGAGTATGTGTCGTGGGTCAAGAAATACGAGGAGAACCTGAAGAAACTCAAACACGGCAAGTAACCACCAACCAAGTCCCGCGAGGGGGGGGGATGCCTCCCCCTCCCGCTCTTCAATCTAAACCCTACCCCTTTCAAAGGAGGATAAAAGATGGGCGTCATTCTTCTGCTGTTGTCACTGATCCTGGCGCAGGGAAACGGTTTTGTCGTCAAACCCTCCGACCTTACCCCCTACTGGCAGACTTACGCGCGGACACGCGGCGCTCCCGCGGGGATCGAGGAAAAAAGGGAAATCCTGATGAACTACCTCGGGGACTATCTCCTCTACAAGCGTGCGAAGGAGTTGAAACTGGACGAGGACAAAGACTTTCGCGAAAACTGGGAGGAGGCTAAAGCGGAGGTCACCCGGCGCTGCGAAAAGGAAAAGATAAGCCGCGCAAGGTGTGAAGAAATCCTCCGGAGGCTGAAGCGGACCCTGCTGATCTCCCGCATCGTTGAAACGAAGGTTGTTCCGCGTATCAAGATAACGGAGGCAGAGATCGACCGGATGGTCATGGCGCACGAGCGGAAGAAGGGCGGGAAGAAGTTGACGCGCGAGAACGTCATTCGGTTTTTGAAAGAGAGCAAACAGGCGGAGGCACTAAGCGGCTACATCGAGGAACTCATGGATCATTACAAGGTGAAGATAAACGAAAAGGCGCTGGAGAAACTCGCGCTTTATCCCCCCGCCTCCTGACTGCCGGAGGATTGCCGGCCTTAGTGCGCCTCCCGCCAGTTCTCCCCCGCTTGGATGTCCACCTTGAGGGGAACCTTCAACGAGACCGCGTTTTCCATCTCTTCCCGCACCAGGGCCTCAAGGGCTGGGACCTCATCTCCCTTTACCTCGAAAACCAGCTCGTCGTGCACCTGGAGGACCATGGTCGCGCCGACTTTCTCTGCCTTGAGGCGCTCCTGGATGGTGATCATGGCCTTCTTGATGATATCCGCCGCGCTCCCCTGGATGGGGGCGTTGATGGCGGTGCGGATGCCGAATTCCCGCTGCTGGTAGTTCTTGCTCTTCAGTTCCGGCAGGGGACGGATTCTCCCGAAGATGGTTCGCACCAGACCTTCCGCACGCGCACGCTCGATCAACTCCTCCTGGTACGTTTTGACCCGTTTCAGCCGCGTGAAATACCGGCCGATGTAGTCCTCCGCCTCCTGGCGGTCGATGCCCAGTTCCCTCGCCAGGCCGTATGCGCTCATGCCGTAGATGATGCCGAAGTTGATAACCTTGGCGCGCCGGCGCAACTCGGGCGTGACGGCGTCGAGGGCGACCCCGAACATCTCCGAGGCCGTCCGGGCGTGGACGTCCTCGTCGTTCTGGAAGGCCTGGATGAGCACGGGGTCCTCGGAAAGGTGGGCGAGGACGCGCAGCTCAATCTGGGAATAGTCGGCGGAGAGGATGAGGTGCCCCGCTTCCGCGATGAAGGCCTCCCGGATGCGGCGTCCCTCCTCCGTCCGGATTGGGATGTTCTGGAGGTTGGGATTGCTGCTGCTCAGCCGCCCCGTGGAGGCCACCGTCTGGTTGAAGGAGGTATGAATTCTTCCCGTCTTGGGGTCCACCAGCTTCGGCAGGGCGTCCACGAAGCCCGACTTTAGCTTGGCAAAGCTCCGGTATTCCAGCACCAGCGCGGGTAGTTCGTGCTCAAGAGAGAGGGCCGTCAGGACATCCACGTTGGTGGAGCGCCCCGTCTTGGTCTTCTTGAGGGACTTCAATCCCAGCTTATCGAAAAGGATGACGGACAACTGCTTGGGGGAGTTGATGTTGAACGGCTCTCCCGCCAGGCGGTGTATCTTCTCTTCCAGGCGCTGCATCTTCGCCTCGAGTTCCTTGGAAAGCGCGCGGAGCTGTTCCGGGTCCACCTTGACGCCGTGGTGCTCCATCTCCGCCAGGACGGTGACAAGGGGCAGCTCGATGGTCTCGTAGAGTTCCCCCATTCCCTGCTCGCGGACCCTGGGAGTCAGATATTCGCACAGGCGCAGCGCCAGGTCGGCATCCTCGGCGGCGTAGCGGGTGGCCTCCGCCACCGGCACCTGCCAGAAGCCGTCCTTCGCACCGGCGTTTCCCGTGACCTCCTTGAAGGAGATGGGCTGGTGCCCCAGGTATTCGATGGACATGTTATCTAGGTTGTGCGTCCGCTTGGTGGGGTTCAAGAGGTAGTCGGCGATCATGGCGTCGCAGGCGATTCCCCTAAGCGCCATCCCGTGGTTCATCAGGACACGGGTATCGTATTTGAGATTCTGCCCCACCTTCCCGTAGTCGGGGCTGGCCAGGAAGGGACGCAGCCGGTCGAGGACCTCGTCCCGGGAGAGCTGGGTGAAAGAGGCGTCCGGCTCGTGTTTCACGGGGATATAGCAGGCCCTGCCGGGCGCCAGCGCCAGGGAGATGCCGACGATACTGGCGTGCAGGGGGTCCTCGGAGGTGGTTTCCAGGTCCACGGAGAAGGTCTTCTTCTCCGCGATTCCCTTCAGCCATGTCTCCAGGGTTTTAGTATCCGAGACGGTTTCGTAGGCCGCGTGCTTCACGGAACTCAAGGTCCGCTTTTCCTTCAGACCCTTCAGCATGGAGAAGAACTCCAGTTCGAGGTAGATGTCCTGGAGCCGCTTTTCGTCCGCCTCCTTCAGGTTCAGCGCCCCCTCGGGAAGCTCGAGGGGCACGTCCCGCCTGATGAGGACCAGGTCCCGGCTCAGGTAGGCCGCGTCACGGTGGGTCTCAAGGAGGTTTCGTATCCTGGGAGGCGTCACCTCTTCGATCCGTTCGTAGAGGGCGTCCAGAGAGCCGAAACGGGAAATGAGTTTCCGGGCCGTCTTCTCCCCGATACCCGGCACGCCCGGCACATTGTCCACCTTATCCCCCATAAGTGCCAAGAGGTCCACCACCTGCACCGGCTTGACCCCCATCCGCGCCACCACTGCAGCGGGGTCCCGGAGGATGTCGTTCTTCGGATCGAAGACCCAGACGGCCTCCGTCACCAACTGCAGCATGTCCTTGTCCATGGTGACAATGAAGACCCGCCGGCCCCGTCCAGCGAGAATATCCGTGGCCGTGCCGATGATATCATCCGCCTCGTAACCCTCCACCTGGAGGGAGGGGATCCCCAAGGCGTCTACGATCTCGAAGATGACGGGAATCTGCACCTTCAGGTCTTCCGGCATGGGAGGGCGCTGGGCCTTGTATTTCTCGAAGACCTTGTGGCGGAACGTGGGGCCCTTGGCGTCGAAGGCGATGAGGATCCGTTTCACCTGGTAGTCGTGCAGGAGTTTCTGGATGGCCTTCACGAAACCGTAGATGGCGTTGGTGGGAAAGCCCTTGCTCGTGGAAAGCCCGCGGATGGCATGGTAGTTCCGGTGGATCATGGAATGGCCGTCCACAATGAAGACAGCGTCGTCATGTTCCGTGGCGATTCTTTTCAAATCGAGTTTTTTTTCATCTTTCATTTGACAAATTCCAAAACAGGGTTATAATCTAAATAAGAGGCCTTCATCGGAGAAGAACAACGGAGAGGCCCCCTAAGGGGGCAGGGGCCGAAATCAGGTGCCCACGGGTTGTGCTTACGGGATGAAGGCCTTTGGCTTTTTTAAAGCCTTTCCCCCCCACCCGTCAAAATTATCTTTCATTTCGGGTGGGGTAATTATTTCTGTGATTTCTATATATTACGAACGCTCCCCATTTGTTACTCGGTTACACGTCGCAACAATCTATCGCTGCCTGATTCTTCTATATTTTCCCATCGATCACAATAGATGGTGTTGTCGTCCAAAAAGTGCCCCTCTATCAGCAAGGGTTCTTTTTTCCCTATCTCTATACAGTAAAAGATCATCTCGACCTGTATGCCATTGACCACATAGGTCCCGGCATAATGCCAGGGGTGTTCGACTGCCCCGTAAGCTTGTCCCGTTAGGTTCCCCCCCTCCAGGGTTCCTTCGAGTGTAAATATAATGTACGCTCCATCCATATTGTTCCATTTCCAATTTCCCCTTGCATCGTAAGTGGCCGATTGACTCGTATCATCGGCGGTATTGCCATTGGTACTGCCATCTCCACCCCCGCCCCCTCCGCAAGAAATCAAAAAAAACATTCCAATAAGGAGCACAAAAATAAGCATCGAAATATTTTTTTTCATTTTCTTCCCCCCTTCGGATTTATCATTTTAATTCCATAAGTTTTCTCCGCCAGTGTGGTAATAACATGAAGATCATGCTTTCGAATCGGTTTTTTCTTCCCTCCTTTCAATGAAAATTTTCCCTTCCGCGTATAAAGTCGTTTGGGTTGCTCAAAAAGTTACGAATTTTTTCGTCATTTAAATGCATAGGATATGAAATTAATAAACCCAGGGTTTCCCATGCATGGTTGTTTCCACTTCTTGTCAGTGTGCGAGAGGAAGCCGTGGAACTGGAAAGTTATGAAAAAAAGGAAAATTTTCTATGTTGCCGTAATTCATTTTCCTTTCCGCGACGGAACGGGATTGTTGATGAATGTTTTCTTTTACACTATTCCCCCCCAATAGGTCAAGAGAAAGGAGAAAGCGCAGAGGGAATCATGAGAAGTGGCATATATTCTGGAAGCCGTGATTCGTGACGTCCCGATAAAATTTACTGCACTCACCCCTTCAGGGATTTCACGGGGTTAGGAGTTTCTTTACCCGCATTCGGAGTAGCCGCAGGCATGGCAGACCATGCATCCTCCCTCGTGTTCCACAGTGCCGCCGCACTCCGGGCAGGCCCCGATCTTCCCGTTGACATGGTTGTCCTCGTCCGAGAGCTTTCCATAGACATGCAGCTTGATGGCCTTGGCGATGGCGTCCGCGCAGGAGAGGATCCGGTTCTCCCCGAACCCAAAGGGCTTGTGACAGCTGATGCCGATCAACTGCTTGATGACCGGGTCCGCGGGAATCCCGGTCCGCCAAGCGAGGGATACGAGCCGGCCGATGGCCTCGGATTGGCTCGCCGCGCAGCCCCCCGCCTTGCCCATGGTGTTGAACAGCTCGAACAATCCCTTGTCGTCCTCGTTGATGGTCACGTAGAGGGCGCCGCATCCCGTGGTCATCTGGTAGGTCCGCCCCGTCAGGACCGGGGGACGGTCCCGCTTGATCCTCTCACCCCGCGGCTTCTCCTCCACTTTCTTCTCCACGCCGCGGGTCAGCACCTGGCCCTCCCGGGAGCCGTCACGATAGATGGTCACGCCCTTGCAGCCCAGCTCGTAGGCGAGGAGATAGACCCGGCGGATGTCTTCCTCCGTGGCGTCGGCGGGGAAGTTCACCGTCTTGGAGACGGCGTTGTTGGTGAACCGCTGGAAGGCCGCCTGGATACGGACGTGGTCCTCGGGGGTCACGTCGTAGGCCGTGACGAAGATCCGGCGAACGTCCTCGGGAATGGCGGGGATTCCCTGGATGGATCCCGTTTTGAGGATCTCCTCGTAGAGGCCTTCTCCCGCGACACCTTCCCGCTCCATCACCTCCTTGAAAACAGGATTGATTTCCAACAGCCGGTCGTTGTCAAGGACGTTGCGGGTGAAACAGAGGGCGAAGAGAGGTTCTATGCCGCTGGAACACCCGGCGATGATGCTGATGGTGCCCGTGGGGGCGATGGTGGTTCGGGTGGCGTTTCGCGGAGGTTCCGGGTCATCGGCGTGGATGCTTTTCTTCACGTTGGGGAAGGGGCCCCGTTTCTTTGCCAGCTCCTTGGAGGCGCCTAACGCCTCCGTTTCGATGAACGCCATGATCTCCGCCGCCTTGTCCAAGGCCTCCTTTGAGTTGTAGGGAATGCCCAGCTTGATGAGGGCGTCGGCGAAGCCCATCACGCCCAGGCCGATCTTTCGGTTCCCCAGTGTCATCTCCTCGATCTCCTTCAGGGGGTAGAGGTTGCTGTCGATGACGTTGTCGAGGAAGTGGACGCTCAAACGCACGGTCTCCCGGAGTTTCTCCCAATCCATCTTGTTGCCCTTCAGCATCCGGCTGAGGTTGATGGAACCCAGGTTGCAGGACTCGTAGGGAAGCAACGGCTGTTCGCCGCAGTTGTGCGCGACGAATCCGTTGGCGTCGAAGGCGTTG
>JALSPC010000022.1 GCA_026986155.1 bacterium | reverse complement strand
CTTGAAAATACCCGCCATCCGTCCTCCCGGGACACTTACGCTCTTTTATTCACGGTTTACACGTAATCTGATTATAGAATCTCAGGAGAATTGAATCAAGCCGCGAATTCAACTCATAAGTGCAACTCGGGAGTTTGACCTTGAGAATTATTATAGAACACCTTGGAGTTTAAGGAAAATCTTTTTCCAACGCTCTTCACGTTTTCTTTGAGCTGATTCTTCTTTTCCCTTGATTTCCCAGAATTCACTTGTGGTTGGGACGATATCGGTAACCTGGAGGGCTTTAGGTTCACAAACCTCCACACACTTGGGTGTTCCTCCGCAAAGGTCGCATTTAACGGCCTTATCATCCAGAATTTCAATCATGCCGAAGGGACAGCTCTCCTCACAAACCCTACATCCTGTGCAAAGGTTAGCATTCAGCAGGATTATTCCGTCTCTTCCCCTTTTCAATGCCTCTACTGGACATACTTCAAGGCACGGGGCATTCTCGCACTGGTAGCAAATGAGAGGAAAAGAAACCCCTTCCCTCGGGAAACTTACCACGTGAATACGTGCTCGCCCAGGTTGGAATAACCCTTCTTTGAACGCGGAACAGATCAGCATGCAGCGTTTGCAGCCGGTGCACTTTTCCCAATCGACACGAATCCGTTTCGTCACCATTCCCTTAATCTCCATAAAGCGATGAAAGACCAAGTTTCAAAAGAGTTTCCGGTTTAGGGATACCACTATCGTCCCATCCTCTGCGTTCATAATAAAGGGATAACATGGTTTCAAAGTCCTCTTTCGAAATGATTCGACCATCCGATGGACCCCGTCGGAGAGGCTGCTCTGTTAACCTTGATGGCAAATAGTCATCACTTCTATCAAATCCAACTTTCAAGTTAAGCAAGCGGATCAGGTTCCAAATTCGTTCTCCGGTTTTTGTGATCTCATCTACACTTACGATTTTCCCCATTCCGAATTTTAGAAACTCGGCCAGAATTTCCGGCGTTATCGAAGCCCAGAAATCACAAAATCCAAAGGACCACTTAACGCTGTTGAAATCCTGGCCCCGAATAACCCAAGAAACCATGGTCTCGATATCGAAGGGGTTTTCCTTGAAAACGGTGAAAGCACGCAGGTGGCAGGCCCCGCGTTCAGAGGTTGCATAAGCGAGGCCCATTCCATAATTCCCCCGGGGATCGTAAGCGGGTAATTCCAAATTTTTCACTGCCACGGCCATATTCTCTCCCCCGAATTGTTTACCCAGGATCTGGACGCCTAAGGCAAGTTCCCTCCCTCTCGAACTGCTTTTTCCGGCGACTTCCTTTGGGATGGATAAATAGTTCTCCACGTCACCGAAGCGAATGCCGAAATCGTGACGACCTCTTTCCGTCATCTCCATGGCAAAGGCAAGGATATCGCCCATGGACATGGTATCCAACCCTAAATCGTCGCATAATTCGTTAAATCGAGCTATAGCCCGGACGTCGGAAATACCGCAGTTGGCCCCGGCCAGGGCGAGAGTTTCGTATTCTGGGCCCTCAACCCGAACCTCGTCGAAGCGAACGAAGTTCCCACATCCAAGAGGACAACTCACGCATGCTCGCGAACGTGCCTTTATCGATTTTACAGCTTCTGTTCCGATTTCATACCAGTCATCCCAGCTCCCAAATTGGAAATTTTGCACGGGGAGAATTCCCAAATCGTTCGTGTAGGTAACGAGGATTGGTGTTCCATCAGTTTTCGCCCAGAGGTTCGCATCGGTCATAAGGTTCTCATTGGAAACTCGGCGAACATAATCAAGAAAACCTTGCATATCCGCCACTTTCACACTGCCTTTTCCCCGCACCACGATGGCTTTCAGATTCTTGCTCCCCATAATGGCACCGGATCCTGCACGCCCGAATTGCCGATAGCATTCACTACCAATACACGCAAAAGGAGCCTGGTTCTCACCGGCAGGACCTATCGACATTACCTTGGCTTCTAAATCCCCTTCTTTCTCCTTGAGAAATTTTTCAGTTTCAAAAATCCCTTTCCCCCAAAGGTCAGTAGCATCTTCAATGGTGGCCTCACCGTCTCGAATTCGGAGATATACAGGAGAATCAGCTTTGCCTTTGATAATCAATCCATCGAACCCCGCATATTTGATCTCTGCGGCCATTGCCCCTCCCATGTTCGATTCGAAGACGGTTTCCGTTTTTGGAGATTTGGATACGAGAACCAAGCGTGACGTAAGGGGGGCTAAAGTCCCTGCCAGGGGACCGGTCATGAAAACCAGCACATTGTCAGGAGAGAGAGGATCAGCATGAAAATCCAGTGTTTCCAACAAATACCTGAAGGCTAATCCCATCCCCCCAACATAGGTATCAAGCCATTCCTCTCGGGTAGGGACAGGTTTGACTTCCCCATGGTCTAAGTCTACATAAAGGATTTTCCCCTGATAAAGAAACACGTTTAATCTCCCACTAATCAAGGAGTTAATGTTGATGGATTCGCAAAAAGTCAGATTTTACCATAATCAGCCTTGTAACCCATTGAAATTATTATGACCAAAATTCAAAAATCAACCATTTTCAGACTTTTTGCGAGAACGTCAATGTTGGGCTATTTCTTTGACTCTCAATTTTGCAACTATCTTTCTGTAACCTTCCGCCAAGCCTCCCGGATAATACAACATGACGAAAATGAGAAACAATCCATATATGATGAGGTTCAATCCCGGCATGTCGGAAAGAACGGATCGGATTACCTCCATGGCGAAGACAAAAGGAACAGCCGCAACTGCACCACCCCACAGGCTTCCGCGACCACCAATGTATGCGATGACCAGAACTTCCGTCGTCTTGGCGGTAGACATTAGATCCGGTGTAAGAACCCCGTAGTAGTGGGCATAAAACCCTCCGATCCATCCCGCGAAGGCACATGCAAGAATAAAGTTTACCACACGAAATTTGAGGGGATTGATGCCGGAGGTTCGCGCCGCCTCCATGTTCTGGCCAATCGCCCGAAAAGCGAGGCCATAGTGGGACTGAATAACGAGTTTCATGACCAGATATGTCACGAACATCATCCCAAGAATCGTGTAATAATATGGAACATTCGAGGCTGTTTTGTACAGGGTGGGACAGGGCAGCCCTAGGGATCCTCGTGTTAAAAACACTAATTTCGTAGCCAACCCCATTAGGGCAAGCCCGACAAACCACGTAAAACATAGAATCATCATTCCCCGAAGACGCAAACTCACGAGGCCTGACAAAAGCCCGAGGATAGCGGGAGATAAGGCTCCAATAAAAATCGTCAGCCATGGTGAGAGATGAAAACGTATTGCCAAAAGGGCGGAAGTATAAGCCCCTAAGCCGAAAAACCCCATGAACCCGAAATTGATAACGGCGATAAACCCGCCGCTGAAGTCAAAGGCGATAGCGCTTGCTCCTACAATTAGCGCTGCAATCAGCCACCTCAGGATATATTCCTTGTTAAACGGGGGAAACCAAGGCAACAAGAGGAGAAAAACCCCGAAAAGGAGTCCTGGCATGCTTAATCCGATCCGATCTTGGAATTTTTTCATTTTACCTATTCCTTGGTTTCCTTGAAAATCCACGTTACTATTTCTCCCAAATTCCTCTTACTTTGGAACCAAACAGGCCATTCGGTTTTACAATGAGCACCAGCGCAATTAGAAGGACCGGGATGACATACTCCCATCCTTCCCCCACGTAAACGCGGGTCAGTATTTGAAGAAGGGCAATCATAAATCCCCCCGCAGCAGCACCTGCAATATTTCCGAATCCAACGATAATGATGACGAACCAGGAGTTATACAATGGTTCCAAGCCTACAGTGGGATACGATGGATACATAAACAAAAGACTCCCCCCTGCCATGGCCGCGAGGGCACAGCTCATGATCATGGCGAGGAGCTGAATATTGTCCACGGAAATCCCTACCATAAGGGCCCCCGTCTCATCCTGAGAAACAGCTCTTAAGGCTTGCCCAACCTTTGTATACTTCATGAAAACCCAAAAAATCGCGATGGTCACGATGGCAAGGACGCTGGCAAAAAGACGATCGATGGAGATATAAACACCAAAAAGAGAAACTGGAGGAAGCGGCCAATATCGTACAATCCCTTTGTACTGGGTTCCAAAGATCAACTGGTGGGCATTTATCAAGATGACTGAAATACCCAGGGTAAGAAGAAAACAGTTCATCAACCAGTTTTCCTTGCTCCTTTTCCGAAGAGGGTAAAACACCAGCCGATCCGTCAAGATTCCTGACATCCCTCCTACCACAAAGGCACTAAACACTGCGATGACTGGCGCCACCAGCGTAAGGAGATGGTTAGGGTGACTCTCGAGATGCTGGTGTAAAGGGGTAAAAACGTAATAAGCCACCAGGGTTCCGATCATGAAATATTCACCATGGGCAAAGTTGGAAATATTCATCACCCCGAACATCAAGGTCAGCCCCATGGCCATGAGGGCCCACATGCCACCCGTCACAAGAATATTGATGATAACGTAAGCCCCTTGATCCATAGCCGCGTAAGCGGCGATGACAAGGGTCACAAGAATCGTTATTCCCGCTGACGATTTCAACCATCGGAAAAATCGCACAATAACAGGTTCCATAACGATGGCTTCACCCACGTTACTCAAACCTCCGCAAATCATACCCCAAGATAAATCTTTCGAATATGCTCATTCCTTGAAAGCTCAACGCGTGATCCTTCGAGAACGATTTTCCCTCTTTCTAAAACATATCCCCGATCCACTACTTGTAGCGTTTTTGTAACGTTCTGTTCCACGAGAAAAATCGTAACTCCTTTTTTGTTTAAAACCTCAAGGGCTTGAAAAACCGTATCCACCACACGGGGCGCCAAACCAAGAGAAGGTTCGTCCACGAGCAGGAGAGATGGGTCAGACATGAGGCTCCTGCCAATGGCCAACATCTTGCGCTCTCCTCCGCTCAATGTCCCGGCGAGCTGGATACGCCTTTCTGCCAACCTGGGGAAAAGTTCGAACACAAAATTCATTAGGGCCTCTTTTTTCTTTTTTCCCCGGATGGTATAGGCACCCATTGACAAGTTTTCCATTACGGTCATACCCGTAAATAAGTTCATCTCCTCGGACACAAGACTGATTCCCATGCGGCAAATCTGATCCCCTTTCTTGTCTCCTATAGAGATTCCCTTAAAAAATATCTCTCCACTTTTTATCTCAATAAGCCCGGCAATAGATTTGAGAACCGTACTTTTTCCAGCCCCGTTTGGCCCAATAAGGCAAACGTATTCTCCTTCATTTATCACAAGGGAAACATCCCATAGCACATGTAGGAAATCATAACAGGTATTCAGATTATTAACTTCAAGCATATCGACACGCCACCTAATTCGTCGAAGCATTTCCCAGGTATGCCTCGTTCACAACCGGATCCCTCGCCACTTCCATTGTTGGCCCTTCCGCAATCTTGTTTCCGAAATTGAGAACCACCAAACGATCGGAAAGACCCATGATGACCTGCATGATATGCTCAATCATTAAAATAGTGATCCCGCTGTCCCGAATACGCCGGATAATGTTCATTAATTCTTCCAGCTCTGCCCCTCGCAATCCGGAGGCCAATTCATCCAAGAGGAGAAATCTCGGTGAACTTGCCAGGGCTCGGGCCAAATCCAGTCGCTTAAGCTGAACAGCATTAAGCTTTTCCGTCAACATATTTTCCGGCATGCCAAACTCTACAAACTCCAACTTCTCACGTGCCACGGACACCGCTTCCGATACCTTTCTCTGGCGCCGTTCACCAAAGATCCCAGCCACCATGACATTCTCGATAACCGTCATCTTTGGAAAAGGTCGAGGGATTTGAAAGGTTCGGGAAAGTCCTCGATGGCACATCTCTTCTGGTGGCAGCCCTGTAGTCTCCTCACCAAGAAAATATACGGAACCAGCGGTAGGGGGATCCAATCCAGCTATTGCATTTAGGAACGTGGTTTTTCCGGCGCCATTTGGTCCTATCAACCCGACGATTTCTCCCTCGTTCACATACATGGAGACATTATCCACAGCTTTAAGCCCATCGAAATACTTAGATAATCCCTTCGTCTCTAAAACCCGCATCATGTAATGCCTTTTGAATCCCCCTACCCTTTCAAGTTGTTACTTCTTAAATACCGGTTCTTTTTCCCTTAAATCTTTTGGATAGACAATATAGCTTTTTCCATTCATGTACTGGATAACAGGGAGAAACCAATAATCAGTCCCAACGATGGGATCATTAAAGGTTTTAGGATTGTACGCAATTTTTTTCACCATGATGGCTCCATCCTTTTGACCGTAAGTCAATTTTCCCGGACAAACCTCGTCTACGATCAGCTTGCGAATCGTTTTTTTATCCAGTTTGCCGTATTTTTTCAACGTCTCTTTCAGAATCTTGATAAAGAAATGAACATTATCATGATTCAACCCGCTGGCGGTCGCTCCCGGCGCGTAGCCATACTTCTTTTTGTAAGCCTCCGCCCAGGTTTTTGCCTTTTTTGTGCCAAACTTGGGAATCATGTCGAAAACACCGTTGGATGCCTTCCCCGTGAGTTTGTACCATTCGCCAATCCAACCCAGGCCATCGTTGATGATGACAGATTTGACTCCGATCTCTGCAGCCTGCTTGATAAAGGCAGCGGAAACTGCAGGCGCGGAAGATGATCCAGCTAAAACAGCCACACCCTTCTTCTTGTATTTTCCCATGAGGGGATAGAAATCGGTCTGGGTTTTGGAAAAGAAATCGGACGAAACAATCATCCACCCCTTGGATTCGAAACTTTTCTTCAAACCGCCTACGACTTCGCGCCCCCAATCGTTGTCGATGCCATAAAGAGCAACTGTCTTCTTAGCTGGCTTGAATTTACCACTCTTTATGGCATCCTCGAGGAGCTGCACATAGGCTATTGAAAGTTTGGAAACAATAGGATATCCCCGCATCCAGAGTCCTTTGTATTTCGGACCGGACTTGTATTTTTCTACTGCACTTGAAGCTCCGCCCATGGAACCTACATTGGGTATCTCATATTTCGCCGCCAAATCCATCAGGGCCAACATTACGCTACTGTACCATCCGCAAATCGTAGCTTGAACACCTTGGCGCTCGGCAGCTTCGGAATATGCGCTGGCCGCCTTCGCAGGATCCCCTTGTGTATCTATATAAACGAGCTTGATTTTGTAATCCCCCACCTTGTAGCCGATACTCTCGAAGGCCATCTTGGCGGTGTTCTTGATCTCCTCCCCTGTCCTCGCAGACCCCCCAGTAAAGGGACCAATAACTCCGACTTTAAGAATCTTTTCGGCATGCACGGGAATGGATGTGACCAAAACTCCCATGCTGATAATCATGATTCCTGCCACGAAAGCCTTCCAATACCCTTTCATTTTTACCTCCTCCTTTTTGTTGATTTTCCACCTCGCCATCTACACCCGAAGCCGTCATTTTTAGTAGATGACGAAAATCAAATTCTCAGAACAATTTTATCCTAGTTTACCCTTATTTCTCTCACTTGAATCTCCCGAAATTTCACGGGGGCGCCCAGATCCGTCATTCCCTTTAAAAACTCCAAAGGATTTAAACATTCGGCCGCTATGACGCCGCGATCCGTCTTACCTTGAACACACATTTTTGCACCCACGACCACCGGTGCAGCCACGTAGACGTTTGAGGCACCGAATTTCTTGTAGATTTCCAAACGCTCTTCAGCGGTAAGATAAAGAAACGTAGGGAAAAATATTTTGTATTCCACGTCTTCACCCCTTTCCGAGCCTTTTACATCGACGCTCGTTCCTGCAACCACCTTCAAGGGCGCTCCGGCCGCTTCCTCGGTTTCCTCTAAAAAAGAATTCACAGGACGTTTAACCAGGGCCATTAAGACATCAAAAGGAGAAACTTCCACATCCTTGACTCTGATGGGTTCCATTTTTGCAAATCCCGTTTTGATAAGAGTACCCGCTTGGTAATCAACCGTGTACTTGAAATCGCAATAACGCATTCCTTTACCAATGAAATGTGGTAAGGTAATAGGCTCTTGGTGTTGATGGGTTACGAGTGGAATCTCGCCAACAGGTTCCGGAAAAGCATAGACCTCATAATTACTGAAAATCGGGAATTTTTTATACTGACCGTCGACATAGACTGTTGGTTCGACAGCGTATCCCCATAACGCACGAAATGGCGACCATGTTGGAGACCACGCGGATACAATTTCATCTTTGGGTTTTCGAATGTTTCTTCCAAGCTTTATTTTGATACTTTCCACTTTATCGAGCTTGTCGCAGGCGTAACGAGCCAAAATATTCACCACCCCGGGTGAGCTTCCACATCCAACCAAAGCGGTTAGCCCTGCCGACTTATATTCTTCATCGAAACGGATGGGACGCTTCTCGATGATGTCTCTCAGGATATTTTCCCTTGCCCTGATATCCATCAGTTTCGGCTCACCAAAAGAAGTATCCACGTAGTGCGCCCCAACCTCCAGAGCAGCTTGCATGATCATTGGATTGAAAATCGTCACAGTCAAGTTGATGATTACGTCAACTCCTTTCGCAACCTTCTTCAAGGAAGCAACGTCGGAAGCATCAACCCATACGCCTTGTACTTTATCGCTGCCCACCTTTTCAATCACCTTTTCAACAAGATCCATGTCGATATCAGCAAGCAATATCCTGGACACATCTTTATCTTTGGCAAGAATCGAGACACAAGGTCCTCCCTGTGCTCCCGCTCCGACCACCATAACCTTCATATCTGTCTCCTTTTTGTCACTCTTGCTCCGCCAAAGATGACTTTTAGTCTTTATTAGGTTAAATACACCTTCACAGAGATGCTATGATTGTCATCTCCATCAATGTACCCGCCACCTATTTCCCCTTATCAGCTTAAGACAGCTTCCAAGTAGACCATCGTTCGTTTAGCTTATTGAGCCTGGGTCGCCACCACTCAGAATTAAAGCTGAACTGCTTTTTCAGGTTCTCTGGGTAAGTAGGAAGTTCTTTTTGCCTGTCCTTGTCAATGTAATTATAGGCAAGCTTGTTTGATGGCCCATAGGCGATGAGTTTTCCACATTGATACCCTTGGCGTTTCGGATCAAGCGCAAACTGGATGAATTTCATGGCTAATTCCTTGTTCTTTGCTCCCTTGGGAACTGCCCACACATCCCAGTCATAAGCCGCGCCTTCCCATACGATAACCAGGGGAATTCCTTTTGCTTGCGCAACGTTTACTCGTCCATTCCATGCCGAGCTCATGGCCACAGCTCCGGAAGTCAGTTGTTGTATGGATTGGGCGCCCGATTTCCACCAGGAATCAATATGATCTTTTATTTGATTCATTTTTTTAAACGCCCGATCTACATCCAACGGATATAGCCTATCTTTGTTTACGCCATCTGCAATGAGGGCAAACTCAAGGTTGAATGGAGCCAAATCTTTCAGAGAACGTGCACCAGGATAATTTTTTACATCCCAAAAATCCGCCCAGTTTTTGGGGGCTTTTTTCACAAGCTTCTTGTTGTAAGTCAGCGCTGTGGTAAAAGCGATATTCCCAATACCGCATTTGAAAATCGCCTGTTTCGTAATATTTTTGAGATTTACGATGTTTGTATCGATTGGTTCCAAAAGGTTTTCCGCCGTCGCGGTTGCGAGCGTCCTTGTCGCAATGTCTATGACATCCCATTCCACGTTTCCACTTTCTACCTGTGCCTTTATCTTTGCTAAATCTGGTCCCGTCGCCTCAACAATCTCGACCCCCATCGTCTTTGAAAAGGGTTCAAAAAATGCCTTTCTTTGTGAGGCCTGGTATGATCCACCCCATGAGCAAATGACCAACTTTTTCTTGGAAGTCGCCGTCGCCTTCCGAATGAAAACGTGCGGCCCGACTGCTGCAGCAGCCGTCATTAAAGCACCCTTTTTCACAAACTCTCGTCTTGTTATCCTCTTTTTCCCCATCTTCCCCTCCTTTTTCCCTCCCTTCGGAGGTCATTTTGTTTACCTACAGACATAGCAAAAGACATACCATCAACAATTATTCATAAAAACATTATAATAACACCGTGTTATGTGTCAGGTAAGGTTGGCCCCATTATTCAGTAATTCGAAATGGAATCATAGATACAATAGAAAACTATAAAACTTAAAACAGAACACAAGTCAAGGATAATTCCATATAGAATCAAATGATTCTATATGGAATTATTTAATTGCCTTAATCCATATTTCTTTATTTTCTTCACGACGGATGACTGGCTGATGCCAAGCATTTCAGCCAAGCGATAAGTATTTTTTTCCTTCTCCATAGCTTCTTTTAAAATACGTTTTTCTGTGTTAAAAAGAATTTGTTTTAATCCATGTTTTTTATCCAGGACAGATCTTTCCCCCCGTCCACCCGGAAAAAGATGGACTACTACCTGAGGACCATTGATTACAGTGGTGTCAGCCGTAATGATAATTCTTTCGACCAGATTCTTTAACTCCCTGATGTTTCCAGGCCAGTGGTATTTTTTCAACTCTTCCAAGGCTTCGCGTGAAAAACGTTTCTGAAATCCATATCTTCTATTGAAGATTTCAAGAAAATATTCCGCGAGACGAGGGACTGCCTCGAGCCTCTCTCTCAACGGTGGCAAAACAATTGGAAACACATTCAAACGGTAATAGAGATCTTCTCTGAACCTGCCTTCTCTCACCATAACTGCCAAGTCATTATTACTTGCCGCAATAATTCGACAATCCACATGAATTAGCTTCGTTGAACCTACACGTACAAACTTTCGTTCTTGAAGAAAATGCAGCAATTTTACCTGAAGTTTCAAAGGAATCTCAGAAATCTCATCCAGAAACAGGGTGCCACCGTTGGCAATCTCTACAAAACCGATTTTCCCTTCATTTTTTGCACCAGTAAAAGCCCCTCTTTCATAGCCAAAAAGCTCCGATTCAATGAGATTGTCGGGAAAAATCCCGCAGTTTACCTCAACAAAAGGGCCCTCTCTCCGATTACTAAGCTGGTGAATGTAGCGTGCCAACACATTCTTTCCAACACCCGATTCTCCCTGTAAAAGTATCGTCGTGTCAATTTTAGCCAGCCGATTTACCGTATCAATAATCTGCCTGAAAGAAGAACTCTCAACAACCAAGTTTTCGAACATGGATCTGGATTCGCGCAGTCGGCTTAGTTCTTTTCTATATCTGCCCACCAGCAATGACTGATCTTCTAACTCCTGTTTTAGTCTTATAAGTTCCGTCATGTCTTTACTGATACTTACCACTCGTGAAATTTTTCCAGAACTGTCGAACACAGGGGTAGCCGTCACCATCACCCGTTTGCCGCTTTTTGTTTCTTGAATAATTGTGGCAGGCTTTTTTTCTTTTAATACTTTTACTGTCACAGATGGATAAAAGACTTTGCGCTTTTCAAGATCCTGAACATATTTCCCGATGATTTCACCTGCAGTAGACCCACACATTTCAATGGAAGGCTGGTTCGCACGAAGAGTTTTGCCCTCCCCGTCCGTGACAAAAACACCATCGTATGAAGAATCATAAATGGCTTTTAGTTCCTGGTTCAACTCAATAAGCTCGTTAACCGCATCATTAGTGGAAAGGAGAGGATAAAAACGAAACACGTCGAAATGATCATTCCCAACAATCATTGATTCTCGGCTAACTTTGTATTCATCGTAAAATTGTTCGTGTTCACTGTTTTTTATGATGTTTCTAAGAGAGGGGGTTTCCGAGATGATTTGGTCAAGATTTTGATTTATGACCTCATCAATATCTCTGCCTAAAAGTTTAACAACCAGATTGTTCACGTAGACGATTGCCTTTGAGTAACTGCTAACAACCAGAATTCCCTCAACACTATGGTCGAGAAGCTTTTTAAATAAGATTTTTTCATCCATGCGCCGTCCCCTAGTTTGAAATGTTTCCGACGGTTGATACGTGTATTCTATGGAACTCGGCTACCTATTCACAGTGTAAGGTTTGGAGCATAGCTGGGCAGGATTTTCCTTCCATTAACGCTTTTCCCTTCTCCGTCACATATCCAGAGCCCGTCGAACGACGATTCGATGATCGCGTCGAGAACATCCGCGTGGTGCTTGAAAATACCCGCCATCCGTCCTCCCGGGACACTTACGCTCTTTTATTCACGGTTTACACGTAATCTGATTATAGAATCTCAGGAGAATTGAATCAAGCCGCGGGACAAAGGAGGAGGCGCTCAGTCAGAGCGTTTCGCGGCCTTGAAAAATGAAGACTTTAGTAAAGGCTATCAGTCAATAACTGCCAGCCGCCAGCCACTTCTCTCGCTCTCTCGCCAAGGCTTCGGCGGTCGGGTTTTCCACTTACTCATCATTGACACCTCCTACGTTTGTCTTTAAGATTCGTTTAATGCAAAACAATAATTTTCTACCTATCCTTCACCCCAAGCGCAGTCTCGGCCAAAATTTCCTCGCGGATCCAAACACGGCCCGCTGGATCGTGAAACAGGCGGGAGTCGCCCCGGTTGACCATGTCATCGAGATCGGCCCCGGAAAAGGCATCCTAACCCGGGTCCTCCTGGAAACCGGCGCGCAAATCACCGCCATCGAAAAGGATACCTCCCTCTGTAAATACCTTGAAAGGCAATTCGTGGGTCACACAAGCCTCACCCTTATCGAGGCCGATGCAACGCATTTCCCGTGGGAGACGATCGCTGACGAGCGAAACCGGGCCATTCTCGTGGGCAATCTTCCTTACAATGTTTCGACACAGATTCTCTGGGATCTCCTGGATAAAACTGGATATTTCAAAAGGTGGCAGTTTCTTTTTCAGAAAGAGGTGGCGGAGAGGCTCTGCGCCGAAAAAGGGTCCGCCTCTTACGGGGCGTTGTCCGTCTTCACGCAGTCGGTCACTCACCCTACCCTCGTGAGAATCTTCCCTCCGAAATTCTTTTCCCCGCCGCCGAAGGTCGATTCCGCCCTTGTCTCGTTCGAGATTCTTTCCCTCTCAACTCCTTCCCCAATGAAAAACAAATCGTTCGTCCGAATCGTCAAGGCCGCCTTTTCCCACCGCCGAAAGATGCTCCGCAACAACCTGAAACCTCTGTTCGGTGGAGACGCGCGGGCGCTGGCATCTTTCCTTTCCCGCGCGGGGATTCCCGGCACGCTGCGCGCGCAGGATCTGTCGGTCGCGGATTATCTGGATCTGGCAAACATATATTCAGAAATGTTTTCATCGTAATTTCATGTATTCGCTTAATCCCATGCGGCTCAAACCCAGATATTTGCCATGGATTGACGGTTTTTTTTCAGACTACGCCTTATACCTTTATATTTCAACGTTTTAGCGCTTTCCGTCGCCGCATTCGCTTTCGTCTTTAACCTTTTTCCCTGTGTCTTAGTTTCCCCTCTCCAATTTATCGTCGCTTCCCCTATTTTTTTGTTTACATAATCGTTTTAGTGATTATATTTTGACCGACGAAAAAAATTTCATCTGGAGGAGAAAATGATACGATTTGACAAGTTTACACTCAAGGCCCAGGAGGCCATACAAGCGGCACAGAAAATCGCGGAAGGACGTCAGCACCAACAGATCGAGCCGGAACACCTGCTCCAGGCGCTGATCGAACAGCCGGAGGGGATCATCCAGCCGATCCTGCAGAAGCTGGGCGCCTCGAAAGAGGCCATCCTTGGAGGGATCGAGTCCGCCCTGGCGAAGAAACCCTCTGTCACGGGTGGCGGCGTTGGGGAAATCTACCTATCCCCCGCACTGAACCAGATCTTTGAAAAGGCACTGGCGGAAGCCGACCGCATGAAAGACGAATACATCAGCACTGAGCACCTGCTCATCGCCATAGCGGATGACGAAACCTCTGAGGCGGGACGTATCCTGCGGGAAAACGGCGTGACAAGGGACGCCGTCTTCACCATCCTGAAAGATATCAGGGGAACCCAGCGGGTCGTGGATCAGAATCCCGAGGACAAGTACCAGGCCCTGACCAGATACAGCCGGGACCTGACGGAAGAGGCCCGGAAAGGGAAGCTGGACCCGGTCATAGGCCGCGACGAGGAGATCCGGCGGGTCATCCAGGTCCTTTCCCGGCGGACCAAGAATAACCCGGTCCTCATTGGAGAACCGGGTGTTGGTAAAACCGCCATCGTGGAGGGACTCGCCCAGCGTATCGTCAACGGGGATGTCCCGGAAAGCCTTAAAAACAAGCGGCTCGTGGCCCTGGACCTGGGCGCGCTCATCGCCGGCGCCAAGTTCCGCGGGGAGTTTGAGGACCGTCTCAAGGCCGTACTGAACGAGATTATCGAGTCGGAAGGTCAGATCATCCTCTTCATCGACGAGCTTCACACCCTCGTTGGCGCCGGGTCCGCCCAGGGCTCCATGGACGCCTCCAACATGCTCAAGCCCGCCCTCGCCCGGGGTGAATTGCGCTGTATCGGCGCCACGACCCTGGACGAGTACCGCAAGTACATCGAGAAGGACGCGGCCCTCGAGCGGCGTTTTCAGCCCATTTTTGTGGGGGAACCCTCCGTGGAGGACACCATCGCCATCCTTCGCGGCCTGAAGGAGAAATACGAACTCCACCACGGCGTCAGGATCAAGGATTCCGCCATCATCGCGGCGGCGGTTCTCTCGCATCGTTACATCTCGGACCGGTTCCTTCCCGACAAGGCTGTGGATCTGATTGACGAGGCCACTTCCCGCCTGCGTATCGAGATCGACAGCGTTCCCACGGAGATCGATGAACTGCAGCGCAAGATGATGCAGTTGGAGATCGAAAAAGAGGCCTTGAAGAAAGAGACCGATCCCGCCTCATTGGATCGGCTCAAGAAGATCGACGAGGAATTGAGCCAGTTGAAGGAGGAAATCGCCCAGAAGCAGATCCACTGGAAGAACGAAAAGGAGGCAATCCAGAAGATCCGTGACCTCAAGGCGAAGCTCGACGCCTTGAAGAACGAGGAGGCGGAGGCGGAGCGCCGCGGTGACCTGGAAAGGGTCGCGCAGATCCGTTACGGCCAGATGGTAGAGATCCAAAAGGAACTGGAACAGACGCAGAAACACCTGGAAGCGCTTCAGCGTGACAAGAAGATGCTGAAGGAAGAGGTGGACGAGGAAGACATCGCCGCCGTGGTCTCCAAGTGGACGGGCATTCCCGTCTCCAAGATGCTGGAGGGGGAAGTGGAAAAACTCATCCATATGGAGGAGCGGCTCAAACAGCGGGTCGTGGGGCAGGACGACGCCATCGTAGCGGTCTCAAACGCCATCCGTCGCGCCCGCGCCGGATTGCAAGACCCCAACCGTCCCATCGGGTCGTTCATCTTCCTGGGACCCACGGGCGTGGGAAAGACGGAACTTGCGCGCGCTTTGGCCGAGTTCCTCTTCGACGACGAGCAGGCCATGGTGCGCATCGACATGTCCGAGTTCATGGAGAAACACTCCGTCTCACGACTGATCGGCGCCCCTCCGGGATACGTGGGATACGAGGAAGGCGGATACCTCACCGAGGCGGTCCGGAGACGCCCCTACTCCATCGTCCTCCTCGATGAAATCGAAAAGGCGCACCCAGACGTTTTCAACATCCTGCTCCAGATCCTGGACGACGGGCGCCTGACGGACGGCCAGGGCCGAACAGTGGATTTCAAGAACACCGTCATCATCATGACCTCGAACCTGGGAAGCCACTACATCATGGAGATCGGCACCTCCCGCTACGAGGAGATGAAGAACAAGGTCATGGAGGTCCTGCGCCAGTCGTTCAAGCCGGAGTTCCTGAACCGCATCGACGACATCATCATTTTCCACGCCTTGACGCGGGAACATATCCGGAGAATCGTCGACATCCAGCTCCAGCACCTGCAGAAACTCCTGGAGAACCGGAAGCTCAAATTGGAAGTGGACGACAGGGCGAAGGACAGGCTCGCGAACCTGGGATACGACCCTAACTACGGCGCGCGCCCGCTGAAGCGGGTCATCCAGAAGGAGCTGCAGGATCCCCTCGCCATGGAAATCCTGAGCGGCAAATACAAGGAAGGCGACACCATCCACGTCACGGTGGATGATGATCGGTTCGTTTTCCATTAATTTGCCGGGGGTGCTTTTCTTTTGAGACAGGGCCTGCCGGTAAGCCAGACCCTGTCTCTCCGCGCTCCGGCTTCACGCAGAAAATTTACCTATCGGGCGTTGACATTGTTGACACCTACTTTTCCCGTTGATAGATTAGCCTCAATGGGAAAAGCGCTCAAAAGGGCTGCATTTGAAGTTTAAAGGCCTCATTTATTTTTTGTTTTTTATCCTTACCCTCATTTACAACGCGGCCGTTGCGCCGACTCCCGCTTTTCCTCATGCCTTGCCGGGAACCTACAATTACGTCACGGTTCAAAACCGCAATGTATCCTACCGCCTGATTATCTCCGGGATCGACATGTGCCGACTGACCCACTGGAACTGCGAGGACCTGACGGAAAAAGATATCGGGCGTTTGAGACAGGCCCGCGTCGAGGTGGAAAGGAGGCTCAACGAGGGTATTCGTATCCTGCAAGGGGGAACCCTCCTTCCGTTACATCTCACTACTATTGGCCCCCTTCCCTTCGGTTTTGAAATCACCATGTCCGCCCATGCCCCACAGGACATCGATGCCCTGACGATTCACTACACCCTCCTGAAAAAGAAAAATCCCTCCTACCAATCCTTCTTTAATCTCGAAACACCGGGGATGAAGGACAAAACCCGCCTCTTTATCCTGGACGGACGGCATACCATTCTAAAATGGCGGCGAGGGGGAAGCGTGGAGGTTTGCGCCGAAAGCCCCCTGCGGCAGCGGCTCTTCGACCTCCAGTCCTTCGTCACCCGGGACCTGTCCACCGCCTGGCTTTTTATCGGGTTTGTCATGGCCTTTTTCCTGGGGATCGGGCACGCATTCACCCCCGGACACGGCAAATCCCTCATGGCGGCCTACCTGGTGGGACAGCATGGGCGCATCAAAGACGCGGTGGTCATGGGGCTGACCACCACCTTCACGCACACGTTCAGCGTGATCTTGCTGGGACTTGTCATCATGTTCTTCTCCCACATCATCCTGCCGTCCACCCTCTTTCCCTGGGTGGCGCGCGTTTCGGCGATTCTCATCATCGCCACGGGGATCTATGTCCTTTACGCGAGGCTGAGGGATAAAGGAGTGCCGCAACATTCCCATGACCACAGCCACGATCATCTACACCCTCACACCCATCCGCATACGCATTCACACGCGCACATTCATCACCATCCCAAGGACGTGTCCCGCAACCGTTCCCACACCTGGCAAGCCTTCTGGCTCTCCTTCTCCGGGGGAATCATCCCCTGCCCTTCCGCCATGGCGGTCTTGTTCGCCGCCATCTCCATCGGGAAGATCGGCTACGGGATCCTGATGATCCTCATTTTCTCCCTGGGCTTGGGGGCAACCCTGGTGGCGATTGGCATTGCCATCCTGACCTCAAGGAACTTTCTTATCCGGATTGAAAAGGCGAGCGCCCTTTTCAGGCACCTAGACCTGGTCGGCCCCGCCTTCATTATCGTCATTGGAATCTTGTTTTTGATTCACGGGCCTTTTGGGTCCGTAAAAATCTAAGGGAAAGGAGGGAGATTGAACGTCGTTTTTCAGCAACGAAACAACCATTGAACACAAAAGGAGAGATTGAATGAAGACATTGACCGTTATCTTGGCAATCGTGATGCTGGGCCTCGTGGGAACCGTCAGCGTGGCATCGGCGGGGAAATGGGCCGTGGTGGTCGTGGACGTCCAGGGAGACTTTACGACCCTGAAGAAGGGATCCCTGGCCGTGAAGGGAACCGATGCCGCCTATCTCGACAAGGTCGTCGCGGCGGTGAAGGCGCTGAAGGCCAAGGGCCTGAACATCTATGCCACACAAGACTGGCATCCGAAAGACCACCTCTCTTTCTTCACCAACCATCCGGGCAAAAAACCCTTTTCCGTTATCAAACTCCACGGCAAACCGCAGGTTCTCTGGCCCCCGCATTGCGTCCAGGGCACGGAAAACGCGAAACTCCTCGTGGACAAGTCTCTTTTTACTCTCGTGGCCCAGAAGGGAATGATGAAGGACTGGGATAGCTATTCCGGTTTCTACATCGGGGATAGCAAGAAGACCGTTCTCGAAAGCGCCTTGAAAAAGGCCGGGGTGGACAAGCTCATCATGTTCGGCATTGCCACGGACTACTGCGTGAAGAGCACAGCCATCGACGGCGCCAAGTTGGGCTTCAAGGTCACCGTCATCGAGGATCTTTGCCGGGGTGTGGATCCCAAGACCAGCGCCGCCGCCGTCAAGGAGATGGAAAAAAACGGCGTCAAGGTGGTCAAGGCCCTCGACATGTCCATGATAAAGTAGAAAGAAACGTTTCGACCCGAAGGGGGGAGGCATTCACTCCTCCCCCTTCTTTTGTCGTTTTGGCTTGTTATCGCCTGTATTTCCCCATCAAGTGGGCTTCGCCCAGGACATGCCCCTTGATGGCGGAAAGAAGTTGCCGTTTCGTGGCTCCCGGCGAGAGGTCAAGCTTGGTGTCAAGGGCGTAGAGCTTGAAAAAGTACCTGTGGGCGGGACCTTTCGGGGGACAAGGGCCGCCGTATCCGACGCGGTGAAAATCGTTTATTCCCTGCCGCGTTCCATCCGGAAGTTCCTTGATGGCGGGAATTCCCTTGGGGAATCCCTTCGACTGGGAGGGGATATTGTAAACCACCCAGTGCACCCACGTGCCCGCGGGGGCGTCCGGGTCGTCACAGATCAACGCGAAACTCCGGGTGCCTTCCGGCGCTCCCGTCCACGCGATCTCCGGGGAGATATCCTTCCCGTCGCAGGTATACGACGTTGGGATGTCTTCTCCCTCCTGAAATGCTGGGCTGCTGATGGTAAAGGCCATGGCTTGTCCTCCTGTCGT